>NC_013223.1:0-329166 GCF_000024325.1 Desulfohalobium retbaense DSM 5692
ACAAGAGGAAAGTAGACGAGGATTGAGCTCATGCATCTGAAAAAGGTCAAGTCATCCATGGAGCCCCTTTTTGAGCGGATGAAAACGGGTGTGGCCGACGGAGAACTCCCGAGTCATGACGATGTTTCTCAATTTGTTCGTTTGTGTCGACAGATGTACGATTTTGCCGAGGAGGAGTGGTTGATGGAGGCTGAGGATTTCCTCCATCTGGCCAACCAACTGTCTCGGGCGGTCAAAAATGGGGAACTTCCCGAGGTTGTCCAACTGGTGGACTCCCTGGAAGATGCTTGCGCCTATTGCCACCGCACTTTCCGGGATTAGATCCTGTTTCTGAACCGCTTCGCTTGAGGCCGCTCTTTACCGCCCGGTTTGCGGTGGGTTGAGCAGGGGGCTTGGGACCTGATTCAGTTCGAGTGCCGCGAAACAGGTCCCGAGAATACCGCTGCCATTATGGATGAAGGAGGGGCGAGCGCTGTATTGGCTCACTCGTGAGGCTCATCCTGTCTACGGTGCCGACCCCGTGGATTGCTGCGATTGCGTTGTTGTGGTTGCGCTCTTGCGTTTGTCAGCTTGCGTGTTTACCGGGAATGCCGTAAGTCCTGCGGAGAGGAAAAGAACGTTTGCTTGAAGAGCTGACCAGGAACAGGCTAAGGAGGGTGCCCAGGCACGCTCCAGGCCACAGGACGTCAAAAGGCAAGCACGATGATGGCAACCATGCAACAGATTATTGTTTTGGCGAACCAGAAGGGCGGTGTGGGAAAGACCACGACCGCTATCAATCTGGCGGCCTCGCTGGCCGCCATGGAAAAGCGGGTGCTGGTCGTTGACTGTGATCCGCAAGCCAATGCATCCAGTGGTTTAGGAATCGCGTCCGATACTGGGAAGGGGAGCATCTATGAGGCGCTCTTCTCACCGGAGCGCATCACCGATGCCATTTACCCCAGCCAACTCGACTATCTGGATGTGGTCCCGTCCACACCAGACCTTGTTGGGGCTGAACTGGAACTTGTCGACCGTATTGGGCGGGAGTTTTATCTCCGGGAAGCGCTACAGAATATTGGTCAAGGGTATGAATATATCCTGCTCGATTGCCCGCCTTCCCTCGGTCTGGTGACGGTCAATGCCCTGTGTGCCGCGAACGCGCTTCTTGTGCCTCTGCAATGCGAATACTACGCCCTTGAGGGCATCGCCCATTTGATGCGAACCTATGAGTTGGTGCGCAAGCGATTGAACCCTGGCCTCGATTTTCTGGGTGTGGTCCTGACCATGTTTGATCGCCGCAACCGGCTTTCAACGCAAGTGCGCAACGAAGTGCGCAACTATTTTGCCGGCAAGGCCTTTGAGACGATTATCCCCCGCAATGTCCGACTTTCTGAAGCCCCCAGCTACGGCAAGCCTGCACTGTGCTACGACCACCGTTCCAAGGGTACCCAGGCCTATCTCGCCCTCGCCTCTGAATTGACGCGGCGGTATGCTGACGCTGAAAAGCAGAACACCGAGCCGGTCTCGGCCTGAATCCTCTCGCTGTCCCGAAGTGACTGGCAAGCTGAATCCGACCACCATTTCCCTGTACGCTTGGCCACTGGGTCAGAAATCGTTTCGAAACGTTCGGGTCCTGTTTAAAAAAAAAGCTCATCTCCGCACTCTTCACTGAAGAGGGGAAATGAGCTTTCCTGTTTTGTGTCCCGGTGTCAGCCCTAGTGTGCTGCGGACCTCAGGAGTCCGCTGGGGGATCGGTTTCCACCGCAATGTGGTCCTTGAAGTGGCGTTTGGTGATCCGGGCCTGGCACTGGCAGCATTCGAAGGCCGCCAGTCCACCGAGATTGGCCGCTTTGAGAATGAACTTCCGGGGATCGTCGGTCTCCCAGTTCTCAGTACTGTTGCCACAGTGTTCACAATGGACCGAGGTGTCGACCGGGTATTTGAAATCCCAGAAGTGCAGGAGATTCTGCCAATCTTCCATCGGTTCTTTCAGTGGTTTGGGGTCGCTCCCCACGCCCTGGTTCCCCAACGCTTTTTCCAGGATGGGTTTGACCTGGACATCGACCTGGTCCCAGATCGGGGCAGAGATGAAAATTCCCAACAGGCGGCCATTGCCGTCGTAAAGCGGCTGGACGGGTTCAAAGCTTTCGGACATGGGCAGAACTCCTTGTCTATTTGCAGTGGGGCGGCTATGAAGGGCCGAGTTGAATCCGTCTGAAACGGTACGTTGAGTATCGCTGGTATGCAATGGACTATAGGCATTGCCTCTCCCCTCGTCCATATCCAGAGGTCCGCTTTTTGTTCTCCGTTTCCTTCCGGGCTAGCCACAGCCCTGTTCTATGGTCAGCGTGATTTCCCGGCTTGGCGGGTCGTTCAGGTCGGGGGGCAAGAGCCGGTGTGTTTCTCAACACAAACCTGAAAAGGCTTGGTGAATTGTCCCTCAGAGTTCATGGTGAATAGGCACCCAGCACGCTCCCTCTGTCCTGGAAGCGAGCGGTGTCCTGATTGGGTGTCCAAGCAGGGAGTCGCCAGTGCTTGCATTGGTTCCGGAACACGAATCAATGGCCCGCTCGCCATCTTACCGGGCGTTGCTACGCTCCGGCACCGGGAACACCCGTACAGACGAAACAGTTGTATTCGATATTCCAAGGCCAAAAGGCCTGTATTGTGTGTCAAGGAGAAAACGTTATGGCCAGCATGTCCCGAGGATTAGGTAAGGGCCTGGACGCGCTGCTCAACAGCAGTGCCAGTGAGCCTGACGATGCCCTCGCGGCTTCCGCAGCGAATACCACCGATGTCCAACTTTTGGACCTGACGCAGATTAAACCCAATCCGCAACAACCCCGACGGACCTTTACCGAAGAAAGTCTTGAGGAACTCGCCCAGTCCATCACTGAGCAGGGCGTCCTGCAACCGATTTTGGTCCGTCCTGTAGCCGACGGATACCAGATCGTGGCTGGAGAACGGCGGTGGCGCGCCAGCCGCTTGGCTGGCCTGGAGCAAGTTCCTGCACTGGTCCGGTCCTTGAGCGACAAAGAGTCGCTGGTTTTGGCCCTCTTGGAAAATCTCCAGCGTGAAGATCTCAACCCCTTGGAAGAAGCCCAAGCCCTGGAACGGTTGCAAGGGGAGATGGGAGTCTCGCAGAGCGAGTTGGCCAAGCATGTGTGTAAGAGCCGTTCTGCGGTGGCCAATAGTCTGCGTTTACTCCAACTGGACGAAGAGATCCGTCAGGCTGTTTTGGACGGCTCCCTGTCGGCCGGTAACGCCCGGACCTTGATGGGGGTCAACGATGCCGCCGCTCGCATGGATCTTTTTGAGATTGTGCTTATGCACGAGCTCACGGTCCGTCAGACCGAAAAAATTGTCTCCTACTGGAAGGAGCACGGCCAATTTCCCGCCCCCTACGGCGGCAAATCGCAGCATCGGGCCCCTGCAGCTGCCCAGCGGGACCGGTTCCTGCAGGACCTGCAGCAGGTCCTCAAAGACCACTTGCCGGCCAAGATCCAATTGCGGGGAGGACGTGAGAAGGGCAAAATATCCATGCACTACGATTCCCCGGAGCAGTTGGAACAAATCCTATCCATGCTTGGCGTGCCTGCTGAAGGTGTTTCACGTGAAACACCTTCAGCATGATACGGAGGGATACACACAAGGTGTTTCACGTGAAACAGTGGCGCTAGGGTGATCTGTGTATCCAGGGGCCACGGGATTGTGGGGCCGCTGGCCTGGAAAAAACAGCAGCAGGGTGCATGAACGTATGCCGAATCAATTGACCAGTTCCCTATTAGAGGGCGCTCTTCCACGCCTTCATGGTAAGCGGGTGCTCGTGGTCGGTGATGTCATGCTCGATCACTACCAGCAGGGCAGTGTTGAGCGTATCTCGCCCGAGGCACCGGTGCCTGTGGTCCACGTCGAATCCGAGGAGTATCGTCTCGGCGGGGCGGGGAATGTGGCCCGAAATATCAAGAGCCTGGGCGGCGAACCGACGTTGTTGAGTTGCGTTGGACGGGATGCGGCCCGGGAGCGTTTGACCGAACTGCTCAAGGCCGAAGCGGTCCAGCATTCCCTGATCAGTGATCCACACTGGCGCACGACTCGGAAGACTCGGGTCATGGCTGCCGGCCAGCAGATCGTGCGCATTGACCATGAACGTATGGGGCAGGCTCGGGATAGCGGACGGGAGCGCTTTGCGGCCTTGGTGGGGGAGACGTTGCCGGATTTCGATGTCGTCATCTTGTCCGACTACGGCAAAGGGGCTCTGGACCATTCCTTGCTCGAGGCTGTCCGCCGCAAGGCGCACCACACCGGGGCCAAAATCCTCATTGATCCGAAAATCCAGAATTTTCATCTCTATGCCGAACCCTATCTTATTACCCCAAACCGCAAAGAGGCTGGAGAAGGAGCAGGGATGCGGGTCGAGACCCGGGAGGATGTCCTCATGGCGGGACGTCGCCTGCTGCGACGGAACAATTGCGCCAATGTCCTGATCACCTTGGGCGGAGATGGCATGGCCCTGTTTTTAGAGTCTGGAGAAGTCTGGCACCTGCCGACCAGTGGGCAGAAGGTGTTCGATGTGACTGGCGCCGGGGATACGGTGATCGGTGTCACCGCCCTTGGCTTGTCTGCCGGGCTGGAATTGGCCCATGCTTGCGCCCTGGCCAATTTTGCCGCTGGGGTGGTCGTTGCCCAGGTCGGTGCAGCCAGTGTCACGGCTGAAGAGCTGGGGCAGACATTGCAAGAAAAGCATGGCCTGGCCTTTAGTCGCTGGGAATAAGGGGCTGGTCGCGTCAGGCGCTCAACGAGCGCGTCGCCAGGGAAAAATGGATTTTACACAAACGGACAAAAAGGATTGATAGACTATGCAGATGCCGGACGATCTCCCCGACCTCTCTTTGAGCGAAAACGCTGAACTCGTGCTCCGGAAACGGTATGTGCGCAAGGGGCCTGAGGGTGAGGAAATGGAAACCCCGCAGGAATTGTTTTGGCGGGTCGCAGCGGCTATTGCGGCCAGCGAAACGGCCTATGAGCAGACTCCTTTTTCACAAGAGGCGCTGGCGCGGCGGTTTTACGATCTGATGGCCTCATGCCGGTTCTTTCCCAATTCGCCCACCTTGATGAACGCCGGCACCGAACTCGGACAATTGGCGGCCTGTTTTGTGCTCCCGGTCGGCGATTCCATGGAAGAAATCTTTGACGCCATCAAATATGCCGCACTGATCCACAAATCCGGTGGTGGCACCGGGTTTTCGTTTTCCCGCCTGCGAGCGGCCGACAGCCGTGTCGGATCCACCGGGGGTGTTGCCTCCGGCCCCATCTCGTTTCTGCGCATCTTCAACACAGCCACGGAGCAGGTCAAACAAGGCGGCACCAGACGTGGCGCCAACATGGGCATCCTGCGGGTGGACCATCCGGATATTTTGGAATTTATCCGGGTGAAGGAACGGGAGGGAGAGTTGAACAACTTCAACCTCTCGGTGGCCTTAACCGAAGACTTCATGCGCCGGGTCGAAGCCGACGCGGAATACCCGCTGATCGCGCCGCAAAGCGAGAAAGAGGTCGGGCGGCTGCGGGCCAGAGAGGTCTTTACCCTGTTGGTGCAAAAAGCCTGGGAAAGTGGCGATCCGGGGATTATCTTTCTGGATCGGATCAATCGGGACAATCCGACTCCCCAACTCGGCGACATCGAAGCCACTAATCCGTGCGGAGAACAGCCCTTGCTGCCCTATGAGGCCTGCAATCTGGGGTCCATCAATCTGAGCCGGTTTGCCGATGCACCGGCCCAGGAGCTCGATTGGGAGGGACTCAGGGAGTCGGTCCACCTCGCGGTGCGCTTTTTGGACAATGTCATCGACGCTTCGGTCTACCCGTTGCCCCAGATCACGGATCAGGTCAAACGCAACCGGAAAATCGGTCTGGGAATCATGGGTTGGGCCGATCTTTTGTACCAGCTGCGCATAGCCTATGACAGCCGACAGGCGCTTTCTCTCGGAGAGAAGGTCATGGATTTTATCCAGAAGGAGGCACGCTCAGCCTCAAAAGATCTGGCTCGGGAGCGAGGTCCTTTTCCGGCCTATGCCGATTCGGTTTTTGGCAAGCAGAATCTCGGCCCCTATCGCAATGCCACAACCACAACCATTGCCCCGACAGGGACCTTGTCCATACTTGCCGGGTGTTCGTCTGGGATCGAACCGTTGTTTGCCTTGAGTTTTGTCCGCGAGGTCATGGACGGTGAGCGGTTGGTAGAAACCAACCCCATTTTCCGTCAGGCCATGGAAGAGGCTGGCTGCGCCAGCCAACGGCTGTTGGACGAGGTGGCCCGCAAAGGGACGGTGCGTGATATGGAACTCGTGCCCGATGATATGCGCAACGTCTTCGTGACCGCCATGGATATCGACGGTGAGGCCCATCTCCGGATGCAGGCCGCGTTTCAGAAATACACGGACAATGCCGTGTCCAAGACGGTCAATCTGCCCCACGAGGCCACCCAGGAAGACATCCGTCACATCTATTGGCTGGCCTACGAACAGGGGTGCAAAGGGGTCACCGTTTACCGCGACGGCTGCAAATCGGTCCAGGTCCTGAGCACGGAAGAAAGCCGCAGTCAACGCCAGGCTGAAGAGGAAGGAAAAGCCCCGGTCCGCCAACGGCCGGACGTGGTCTACGGCTTTACCCAGAAGGTCAAGACCGGACTTGGAGAGCTGTATCTGACCGTCAATGAGGTCGATGGGCGGCCCTTTGAGGTCTTTGCGACCATCGGTCGTTCCGGACGGTCCATAACCGCCAAGGCTGAAGCCATTGGGCGGCTGGTCTCTCTGGCCCTGCGCTCCGGTGTTCCCGTGCGCGAGGTGGTCAAGCAACTCAAGGGCATCGGCGGGGAGCACCCGGTGTTTCAGGAAAAAGGCCTCTTGCTTTCCATCCCTGACGCTGTGGGGCGTGTTCTGGAACAGCGCTATCTGCAGGACGAACTGGCCACCAGCGGCTCCGGGAAGGATTTGACAAAGCGTTCTTGCCCCGAATGCGGTGGAGAATTGGTTTTCCAAGAGGGGTGTTTTCTCTGTCAGGCTTGCGGGTACACCAAATGCGGCTGAGGCCTGGAAGGGCCAGGATTCCGGCTTGTAAAGAGAAACAGGGCCGAAGAAATGGTTGAGATCGAGCATCTTTCGTATGCCTTTGGGCGGAGTTGGGCCCTTCAGGATGTCTCTTTCCGCATCGACCCAGGGGATTTCCTTTTTTTGACCGGTCCCTCGGGGGCGGGCAAGACGACCCTGCTGCGTATGCTGCATGGGTCGCTGCCGGTGCAGCGGGGGCGGGCCCGGGTGGCCGGATTTGAGCTCAACACGCTCAAACGGCGCCATATCCCCAAACTGCGGCGCCATGTCAGTGTCGTCTTCCAGGATTTCAAGGTGTTGCCACGGCGGACCGTCTTCGCCAATGTGGCTATCGCCCTCGAGGTCCGGGGGATGCAACGCGAACAGCTCAGACGCCGGGTGCGGGCCGTCTTGCGCAGCCTCGGTCTGGAGGCGAAACAGCATCGCCCCTGCGGCGAGCTCTCGGGGGGCGAACAACAACGGGTGGCCATCGCCAGGGCGGTGGTCGTCAATCCCGACCTCTTATTGGCGGACGAGCCGACCGGGAACCTCGATGCGCGGTTGTCGGCACGTCTGCTGGACGTTTTCCGGCGATTTCACGCTCATGGTACCACCGTTATTCTGGCCACGCACAATCGCCAGGTCCTGGAAAGCGAGCCGCAGGCCAAGATTGTGTGCCTCAAGGAAGGCAAGATGGTCGGTGACAATTTCCTCAAGGGACAAAGCGAAGCGGAGCAAGGCCTGTGATTGGTTTGTGGTGGCGACTCCTGGTCCGGGGCGTCCGGGATATCGGTCTGGACAAATGGGTCCAGCTCTTCACGCTGGGGGCGGTCACTCTGGTCACGTTTCTCGCTGGTGGTTTCCTCCTTCTGGTCCACAACCTGGATACGCAACTCGTGCAGCGCCAGGGCAGTGTCCAATTCCAGGTCTATTGGCAGCGCAACGCCACGCTGGAGACCGTGCAGCAGGATTGGCGAAGCCTGGAAGGGTGGTCGGGGCTGCGGTCGCTGCAGGAGTTCACGCCCAGACAGGCAGCCCTATCGCTGGATGGGGCTCTGGAAGGGGAGGTGGAGCTCAAAAGCGAACGGAGCCATATCTTGCCAGCGACCGCGTTGTTGCGTTTTCGGGTCCCCGGCGAGAACGCGCAGCAATGGGCGCAGCAGCGCCTGGACCGGTTGCGGGCTCTGCCACGGGTGGCCGAGGTCCACTATAATCCTTTGCAATTGCAGACCGCCGGATCCTGGGTCCAGATCAGTCAGCGCCTGGTATGGCCAGTTATCGGATTTCTTGTTCTTGTGCTGGCCCTTGTGGTCGGCAATACCTTCCGGCTGGCTTTATTGCACCGGCGGGATGAAGTCGAGTTGCTGCAACTTGTCGGGGCCGGACGGTGGTATATCCAGATGCCTTTACTCGTCGGCGGCGCCTTGCAGGGCGCTGCCGGGGCCGGATTGGCGCTGGGGCTGCTCAAGGGGGCTCAGCTCGGTCTGGAATCGATCTTGAACACGGCACCGCTGTGGATCCAGGTCCATTACCTGCCCTGGCATCTGGTCGGGGGAGTTGTGGCCGGGGTTACAGCGGTTGGGGCTGTAAGTAGTTGGATCGCGGTGAAGGAGGAGTAAACTGAAGTTATGAACCAACACCCAATAGACGATGCGTGTTCGCGAGCTAGGTTGCGAACGCCTGGTGCACAGGAGGAGACATGCGCAGCAGGAAAATGACCCAAGGTTTGGAGCGTGCCCCACATCGCTCACTGCTTTATGCGACCGGTATGACCCGGGAAGAAATGGACCGTCCGCTGATCGGGGTGGTCAACGCCGCGAATGATATTGTTCCGGGGCATATCCATCTCGGGACCATCAGCCAGGCCGTGAAAGACGGCGTGCGCATGGGCGGCGGGACACCGCTTTCGTTTCCGGCCATCGGGGTTTGCGACGGGCTGGCCATGGGGCATGAAGGCATGCGCATGAGTCTGCCGAGCCGGGAGATCATCGCCGATTCCATCGAACTCATGGCCACCGCTCATCCGTTTGACGGTCTGGTGCTCATCCCCAACTGCGACAAGATCGTCCCGGCTATGCTCATGGCCATGCTGCGGTTGAATATCCCGGCGATCCTGGTCAGTGGCGGGCCGATGCTGGCTGGGAAGTCTAAGGGGCAAGCGACGGATCTGATCAAGGTTTTTGAAGGAGTTGGGCAGGTCAAGCGCGGCACCATGCCCTCCGAAGAACTCGACGAGTTGGAGCAATCGGCTTGCCCCGGTTGCGGCTCCTGTTCAGGGATGTTTACTGCCAATTCCATGAATTGTCTGGCTGAAGCCATCGGCTTGGCCCTGCCCGGCAACGGGACCATTCCAGCAGTGGCCGCCGGCCGAGTCCGTCTGGCCAAGGCCGCTGGGCAGCAGGTGCTCCATCTGGTTGAAAAGCAGATCACACCACGCTCCATTGTCACGGCCGAGAGTGTGGCCAATGCAGTGACCGTGGACATGGCTCTGGGGTGCTCGACCAATACGGTGCTCCATCTGCCGGCGATTTTTCGGGAGGCCAAGCTCGAACTCGGTCTGGACATCTTCGACGCCATCAGCAGCAAGACCCCGAACCTCTGCCGGTTGTCGCCTGCCGGTCCGGATCATATCGAAGACCTCGATCAGGTCGGCGGAATTCCGGCGGTCATGCAGGAACTCGCTTCCGGTGGGCTGTTGAACACGGGTGTCGCCACTGTGACCGGTCGCACCCTGCAAGAGAATCTGGCCTCTGTGCAGCGCCCCGGGCACCAGGAGGTCGTCAGATCGCTGGACAACCCGTATTCCGAGCGGGGAGGGATCGCCATTTTGCGCGGCAACATCGCGCCGGACGGGGCGGTAGTCAAACAGTCCGCAGTCCATCCGGACATGATGGTCCGCTCAGGACCGGCGAGAGTCTTTGACAGTGAGGAAGACGCGGTGGAGGCCATTTTGGGCGATGCGATCTCGGCTGGCGATGTCATCGTCATCCGGTACGAGGGACCGAAAGGCGGCCCTGGGATGCGAGAGATGCTTTCCCCCACCTCGGCTATTGCCGGCATGGGGTTGGACGCTGATGTGGGCTTGATCACTGACGGACGTTTCAGCGGGGGCACACGCGGCGCGGCCATCGGTCATGTCTCTCCCGAAGCGGCTGAGGGCGGGGTTATTGGCCTGATCGAAGAAGGGGATACCATCCATATCAATATCCCGGAACGGCGGCTGCAACTCGAGGTCGAGGCAAGCGAACTTCAGCGCCGTCGCGAGGTCTGGCAGCCGGTGCATAAAGAAGTCCAGTCCCCGGTTTTGCGCCGGTATCGGAAGTTGGCCACCTCCGCAGCCCAGGGAGCGGTGTACCGCGACGACGAGTAAGGCGACTCCTATTCCTGTCCGGTTCTGCGTTTTTTTTGAAAGGGGCATGTATGGCCGACTCGGTATGCTGGGGCAAAGAGGAATTGGAGCGGCTGCGGGCCTGGGAGCACAGCTTTCCCGGTCGCTACGCTCTGGGTATGGAACGCTCGCTCTTGTTCCGGCTCATGTCGGGCTGGCCGCGCCGGCGCCAACGGTTGCTTGAAGTCGGCTGCGGCACCGGCTTCTTCCTGGAAGCGGCCTGGGAGTCAGGATTTTCTGTCTCCGGGCTGGACAGGTCGCCCCTTATGCTCCAGGCGACCCGGGAGCGGCTTGGCCCGCGGGCGGATCTCCATCTGGGAACGGCAGAAGACCTCCCGTTTTGGGACAACGATTTCGATTTCGTTTTGGTGTTGACGGTGCTGGAATGCGTTTCCAATCCCCAGGCCGTCCTTGCCGAAGCTTGCCGGGTGGCCCGCAAAGGGGTGGTAGTCAGTTTTCTCAACCCCTTTTCCGTCTATTACCTGACACACGGCTTGCCCTGGCCCGGAGTGCGGAACAGTCTGCTCCGCAGGGCGAAGTGGCTGAGCTGGCCCAGGTTGCGGTGCATGATTTTTCAGGAGGCCGGCCCGAGACCAATGACCTGCCGTTCCGTGTTGCCGGGGCCAATGGTCTCCTGGCGGAACAACAGAGTCTGCAATACGTTGAATGCCCGGATTTATCCCCCGAATATCGGCGCGTACCAGGGGGTTCGCATCGATCTGGTCGGCCAGCCAGTGGGTACGCCACTTCTCGGCTGGACCCATCAGCCTGCGGCTTGACAACAAAGGCCCTGCAACCTTTTGGTTGCAGGGCCTTTGTGCCGGAAAAAGGGGCTCGTCTAGAACAGGTGGACGGTGACCGTCTGGCCTTTTTGCATTCCTTCGGCGTGGGCGGGGATGCGGAGATAGCCGTTGGCCTGGAGCATGGTCTTGAGTAAGCCGGATTTGCCCAAAACCGGCGTGGCCTCAATTCTTCCGGACTGCCCCGTCGCCAGCCGGGCCCGGACGTAATCCTCCCGTCCTTGTCTAGAGGCGATATTTCGGGTCAACACCGCAGGGACGGTGGCCTTGAAAGGCGCCAGGTCAGGATCTTCCCCCCCGAGTTGCTTTAAAAGGGGCAATCCCAGGACTTCCATGACCATCTGGGCCGAGGTCACTTGGCCGGGCAGTCCCATGACCATCGTCTCGCCGACGGTGGCCACAATAGTCGGCTTTCCTGGGCTCATGGCCACGCCGTGGGCGAGAATAGTGCACTGGGGCAGGCGGGTCAGGGCGGTCAAGGTGTGGTCCCGGGCACCGATGGAACTGCCACCGGAAATCAAGACCAGATCGGCGACGTCGAGGCCGGATTGCAAGGCGGTGGAAATGGCCTCAAGGTCGTCTGGAACCCGTGCTGTTGATGTGACCTCGCCTCCGGCCCGCTGGATCAGGGCGCCGAGGGTCGAGGTGTTGACATCTCGGATCTGACCCGGCCGTGGTGTGGCGGCGACGTCCACGATTTCATCACCGGTGGAGAGAAGGGCGGTTTTGGGCCGGGGGATCACTTCACAGTCTGTCACGCCCAATGCCGCCAGCAGTCCGACATCCTGAGGGCGGAGTCGCCGGCCTTCATGCAGCGCCGTGGATCCGACCGCCTGGTCTTCACCCTCAAGCATGGTGTTTTCCCCGGGGGCCACCGAACGCCGGATTTCGATGGTTCCGGTGCCCATCTCCTGCGTGTGTTCGACCATGATGACGCTGTCCGCACCATCGGGAAGCCCGGCCCCGGTGACCAGAGCCGCACATTGGCCAGGGTGCAGGGTGAAGTCCGGCAGGCGGTCGATGGCGATTTCCTGGACGCATTCGAGATATCCCGGGTTGGACTCACTGGCACCAAAGGTGTCCTGGGCGTTCACGGCGTAGCCGTCCATGCTTGAGCGGGTGAAGGGAGGGAGGTTTTCTTTGGCGACGATGTCCTGAGCGAGCACGCGGCCATGGGCGTTCGTCAAGGAACAGCTCTCCACCCCGGCGACCCGGCCCAGCGCAGTGAATTGTTCCAGAAGCCATTGCGTGCTGACCACATTAAAAAAACCGTGCTGCATGGGTTCAGGCCTCCATGGTGATGTCGATGGTCCCGGGGGCGTAGCCTTTGAGCTGGGAGAGCATACCCCGGATGGAGCCGCCGATGATGTCCCTGACAAAGGGGTTGAGCCCAAGCTCCTGGCCGTTGACCTTGACGCTCAGGTCTGCCTTGCGCGCCTGACAGGCGGCCGGGGTGACCTTGCCGGCTACGATGTCCCGGGTCAGGCCGGCGCAATCCTCACGACCACAGGCGCCACAATCGAGTCCGGGGAGCAGGAAGCCGTGCTCGAGGACATGCTGGGCCAACTCCGGCACTTCGGTGAATACAGGCATTCCGGTGAAGTGGGGCGTGCCCCAGCAGCCAAGGGCAAGTTCCGGTTCCAAGGCCGCGTCCGCGGGTTGCTCCGGAGAGCTGAGCAGAATCCGTGGGAGCCATTTCTGGTCTTTGCAGCCTTCAACGAGCAGGACATCGGCCTGCAACAGCGGGAGCAGATCCGCGAGATAGTGCCTGCTGGACCAGGATACCGTGGTCTCCGCTGGGCCGAGTCCGGCCACGACATCACAGACTTCGTGGAGTTGGCCGGTGTCGGTTTGCGTTTTGTCCAGAGGTGTATGGGCGCATTTGGCGGCGGCAACGGAAAAGCCGCGACTCTGGAACTCGCGAGCCAGGGCCACGGCAAGGGAGGTCTTTCCGCTTTTTTTGTACCCCACCAGGGCAACAGCAGCTTGCATGGGAGGACTCCTTTGGCGGGTGATTTGCAAACAATGGGCTGTAGGACACGGGCGGTGCCAGAGCACAAGACCGTGTGTTTTTTCCAATTTGGCGCCCACGTTAGGCATTGGGCAAGGGAAGTGCAAGTCTGGATCCAAAGCCAAACGGCGGGGATGGTCAGAGGAGCGTTCGCCCAAAAACGGGAAAACGCGCTGCAACCCCCTGTTTGCCGGGATGGTGTCTTTGACAGGGAAAGGGTTTTCGAATAACTTTTTCGCTTTTTCCAGCCAGCTCCCTAGAAGCCCTTTGCACTTTTCCCACTGGCTGCGTGATACGGTGGTTTTCAACAGTCAGTCCCAAGCGCCGGCTCATCCCGCCTGTGCCTGTGGCCCGCCAACCAGAACCCGACGCCCTTCCAGGGACCCCTCTGCAAAAAGCGGATTTTGCGCGCTATCAGAGGGCTGCACAGGGTGTGCGGTGCGACCATCAGGGGCAGCGTGGGGAGAATACGGTCTTTTTCCCGGACACACTATCGAAATGGCAAACCAATGAGCACAATCAAGAAAATCAAAGGTTTCAACGATCTTTTTCCTCCTGTGAGCGCTATTTACAGCCGGATGGAACAAACCGCTCGGGAGGTTTTCAGCCGTTACGGGTACTACGAAATCCGGGTGCCCTTGTTGGAAAAGACGGAGCTCTTTGCCCGTTCTATCGGTGATGAGACCGATGTCGTGCAGAAGGAGATGTACACCTTTCCCGACCGCAAGGGGCGGTCGTTGACCCTGCGGCCTGAAGCAACAGCCAGCGTGGTCCGGGCCTATATCGAAAATAAGCGCTACGCCAGTGAATCGGTGAGCAGGATGTTCACCTTCGGGCCCATGTTTCGGTATGAGCGTCCGCAAAAGGGACGTCAGCGCCAATTCCACCAGGTCAATTGCGAATTGCTCGGCGCAGAGGCCCCCCAATCGGACGCCGAGTTGATTCTCATGTTGTGGGAGTATCTGCAGGCCCTGGGCTTGGACGGCTTGCACCTGGATTTGAATTCTTTGGGGTGTCGGGAGTGCCGCCCAGCCTACCACGAGACGTTGGGCTCCTATCTGGCCGGGGTCGATGCCGACGAGCTTTGCGACGACTGCCGGCGCCGCAAGACCACCAACCCCCTGCGGGTCCTGGACTGCAAGGTTGAGGGGTGCCGCTCTGTAATGCAGCAGGCCCCGCGTCTGGCCGACCACCTGTGTTCCGGGTGTCAATCCCATTTCGCCTCCGTGCGCACCATTTTGGACCGCGCCGGCATTCCGTACACCATCAATCCGCGTCTCGTGCGGGGGCTGGACTATTACCAGCGGACCACTTTTGAAGTCGTGGCCGAGAATATCGGTGCCCAAACCGCTGTGGCCGGCGGGGGGCGTTATGATGGACTGGTCAGCGATCTCGGCGGTCCAGCCCTGCCCGGCACCGGCTTCGCCTGCGGTATGGAACGGCTGGCCCTGCTGCTCCAGGAACAGGAGCAACCCGGTACCCCGGTGGATTTTTTTCTGGCCGTGCTCGACGACGAGGCCCGTGACGAGGCTATTCTCCAGGCTCAGCAATTGCGGAAACAGGGCCTGGCCGGAGAGGTCGGCTATGAGGCCAAAAGTCCCAAAAGCCACTTGCGCCACGCCAACAAGGCCGGAGCAGCGTATTGCCTCTTGCTGGGCGGGCAGGAACTGCAAGAAAAGGCTTTTGTGGTCAAAAATATGCAAAGCGGGGCCCAGGAGACCGTCTCCTGGGAGGAGACGGGGCGGGCCCTGCGCCAGCAGCGGGTCTAACCGTTTGCCAAGCTTTCAGGGCGTCTGTGAACCGGTTTTGGCGTTGGACGCCCGGTCTGGGAAAAACGTGGGCGGAAGTTGGAGCACCTCAACCGCGTATCCAGGCGATGCGCGGACAAGCCAGGGGTGCCCTCGGGTTTTTCAGCAACGGTTCTGCACAGGAACCGGCCATGATTTCGCAAATAACTATTCAGGTATATTGAGGAAAAAAAATGGAAGAGCGTAAAGGGAAAGATCTCCTGCAATCGGTCGGCGGATGGAAACGGACACACCATCTCGCCGCACTCACGAGCGAAAACCTGGGGCAGGAGGTCTGCCTCATGGGCTGGGTCCAGTTTCGCCGGGACCACGGCGGGCTTATCTTCATCGATCTGCGGGACCGCCGGGGGCTGACGCAGATCGTCTTCTCCCCGGAGATAAACGAGCAAGCCCATGCCGAGGCCCATGTGCTGCGTCCGGAATATGTCCTGGCTGTCAAAGGGACGGTCCGTGAACGCCCTGAGGGGATGGTCAATCCTCGTCTGGCCACTGGCGAGATCGAAGTCGTGGTCACTGAATGGAAGCTACTCAATGTGGCGCAGACCCCTCCCTTTGTCCTCGAAGAGCGGGCCGAGGTCTCAGAAAATGTCCGTTTGGCCCACCGCTATCTGGATATGCGCCGCCCTGGCCTTGGCAGCAATCTGGTGGTGCGCCACAAGGCCACGCAGGCGATTCGCAATTACCTTGACCAATTGGATTTTCTTGAAATCGAAACTCCGGTATTGACCAAGTCGACCCCGGAAGGCGCCCGGGATTTCCTGGTCCCCAGCCGGCTGAACCAAGGGGAATTCTACGCCCTGCCCCAGAGCCCCCAATTGTTCAAACAGTTGCTCATGTACGGCGGCATGGATCGGTATTACCAGATCGTGCGCTGTTTTCGTGACGAGGACCTTCGAGCCGACCGGCAACCGGAATTTACCCAGATCGATATGGAGATGTCCTTCGCCGAAGAGGAGGATGTCATGGGAGTGGCCGAAGGATTGGTGGCTGAGGTCTTTGCCAAGACATTGGGCGTGGACTTGCCGAACCCTGTGCCGCGAATGACCTATGCTGAAGCGGTGGACAAATACGGCCTGGACCGCCCTGACACCCGTTTCGAACTCTTGCTCGAGGAGGTCACCGAGCTGGTGCGCGGCTCGGAGTTCAAGCTCTTTGCCCAGGCGGAGATGGTCAAAGCCCTGCGCGTTCCCCAGGGCAGCGAGCTGACCCGCAAGGAAATCGACGACCTGACCGAGTTTGTGAAAATTTACGGCGCCAAAGGTCTGGCCTGGATCAAGATCAAGGATGACGGCTGGCAGTCGCCCATCGCCAAATTCCTCAGCGACGCGGAGTGCACGGCCTTGACCGACCATCTTGGCCTGCAAAGCGGAGATATCGTCTTTTTCCAGGCTGGCGGGGCCGATATGGTCAATACCGCTTTGGGGCAGCTGCGGTTGCGACTGGGAGAGCGTTTCGATCTCGTTCCCGCTGACCGTTTTGATCTGGTCTGGATCACGGATTTTCCGCTCATGGAGTGGGATGATGAGGCCCAGCGCTGGGTGGCCCGGCACCACCCTTTCACCGCCACCCGCGAAGAGGATATCGCGGCCATGCTTGAGGACCCCGGGGCTGTGATCGCCCGCTCTTACGATCTGGTCCTCAACGGCAACGAGATCGGTGGTGGCTCGGTGCGTATCCATCGCAGCGAAGACCAGTGGCGGATGTTCGACGCCCTGGGCATTGACCGGGCCGAGGCCGAGGAAAAATTCGGCTTTTTGCTCCGCGCCCTGGAATACGGTGCCCCTCCCCACGCGGGTATTGCCTTTGGACTTGATCGTCTTATTATGATTTTGTGCGGTGCCGAATCGATCCGAGATGTCATCGCGTTTCCGAAAACCCAGAAGGCGACCTGTCTGTTGACCGATGCTCCTTCCGCAGTGGCCAGCACGCAATTGCGTGAACTCGGCCTGCGGTTGCGGGAGAAAAAGAAATCAGAAGCGTAGAAGCGCGGAGCTGTCCATGACCCTTTCAATCTGTACCTATCCCGATCCAGTTCTGGCCCGACGGGCGGAACCAGTCGCGGAGATCTCGGAAGAAGTCCGGCAATTGGCCTCTGATATGGTTGAAACCATGTACGCCAACCAGGGTATAGGGCTGGCTGCTCCCCAGGTCGGGAAGAGCTGGCGCTTGATCACCGTGGATATCAGCGGCCCGGAAAACCAGACCGAACTGGTGACCCTGGTCAACCCGGAGATCCAATGGCGTGACGGTGAGACCGAGACCGAAGAAGGCTGCCTCAGTGTTCCGGAGTTCCGGAGCAAGGTCCAGCGGGCGGCCAAAGTCCGCGTCACTGGTCAGGATCTTGACGGCAATGCGGTGGATATGGAGGCCGACGGCCTCCTGGCGGTCTGCCTGCAGCATGAAATCGACCATCTGGAAGGGACAATCATCCTCGACCACGTGAGCCGGCTCAAGCGCTCCATGTATACAAAGAAAGTCAGCAAATGGCAGAAACAGGACTAACCCCCCTGCGCATCGTTTTTATGGGCACGCCGGAATTCGCGGCAGTGCCCCTTTCCGCGTTGGCGGCCTGGGACCAGGCCGAGATTGTCGGCGTCTACACCCAACCCGACCGCCCCTGTGGCCGGGGCCGGGTCTGTCGGCCCTGTGCGGTAAAGGAAAAGGCTCAGGAACTCGGCATTCCAGTCTTTCAGCCGCAGGATTTCAAGAGCGAAGCCTCCAGGGAAGAATTGCACTCCCTCAAGCCGGATGTCCTCGTGGTCGCCGCCTACGGGTTGATCCTGCCTCAAACGGTTCTGGATATCGCTCCGATGGGAGCGGTGAACATCCACGCCTCGCTGCTGCCGAAATACCGGGGCGCCGCCCCGATCCAACGGGCCCTGCTCCACGGCGAACCGGTCACCGGCATCACCATCATGCAGATGGAGGCCGGGTTGGACAGCGGCCCCATACTCTTGCAACGGGCTCTTGGGGTCGGCGTCAATGACACGGCGGCTGATCTCCATGACGAATTGGCAGACCTCGGGAGCCGATTGGTCATCGAGGCCTTGGCCAAACTGCGCCAAGAGCGAATTGCCCCCGTCGAGCAGGATCCCAGTCTGGCGACCTATGCCCCCAAACTGGTCAAGACGGAAGGGGTTGTGGACTGGAATCGACCCGCCCAGGAGGTCCACAATCAGCTTCGGGCCCTGTATCCCTGGCCGGGGTCCTACTTTATCTGGCACCCCCCTGACGGCGGAGAACCGATACGGTTGACCGTGTTTCCCGGCGCCATCGGCCGGGAAAAAAAGGACACGGAGACACCGGGGCAGTTTCTGGGAATAGAAGACGGCCATCTGGCCCTGGCCTGCGTCGACAAGATTTACCTTGTGCCGCGTATTCAGCCTGCCGGTCGGAAAGCCCTGGACCCCAAAGGTTTTTTCTGCGGCTATCTCAGCCGCTGTGCGGAATAGCGCCCCTCCGGATACCGGCGCAGGACGCGTAGTTTTTCCCTCCAATACGAACTCCACGCCAGTGGACGCGGGCATGCAGCACAACGACGATTCTTCCTTGAGTTCTATTGAACAGGATATCCGGGCTTCTTTTGTGGCCCGAAAACGCCTTTTTATTGGGCTGATCACCGGAACCTCTCTCCTGGTTTGCCTGGTACTGGTACTGCTCTGGGTTGTACCCTACGTCGGCTTAAGTGAGCTGCACCCTGCTGCGCCCTGGGTCTGGGGGGCGATCATTGCCGTGGGCATCGGGCTTATCGGCTGGTCCTCTCTGGCGATGGTCCTCAATATCCTTTTCAAACGCCCGATCCTCTTTTCCAAGCGGTTGCGCGGGCTGACCATCAAGCTTTTTTTGCCGGTCATGACCCTTGTCGGCCGTGCGGTCGGTTTGTCGAAAGAGAAGATCCGGTCCTCGTTTATCAAGGTCAATAACGAACTGGTGCTCTCCGAAGGCAAACGGTACGCGCCGGAGAAGGTGCTCATGCTCATGCCCCACTGCCTGCAAAACAGCATGTGCAAATACCGGCTGACCTACAATGTGGAGAACTGCAAGCGGTGCGGACTCTGTCCCATCGCTGGACTGCTCGAATTGCGCGACCGATACGGCGTCCATCTGACCGTGGCCACAGGGGGGACCATCGCCCGGCGCATCGTGGTCCAGACCCGGCCGAAGGTCATCATTGCCGTGGCCTGCGAACGGGATCTGGCCAGTGGTATCCAGGATACCTATCCTCTGCCGGTGTACGGGGTGCTCAATGAGCGCCCGCACGGCCCCTGTCTTGATACCCAGGTCTCGTTGCAGCGCACCGAATGGGCCCTGCGTCGGTTCGTGCGTTCGGAGGCCCTGCCTGCGGAAAAGGTCTTTCCCGAAGCCTTGCCCGATCCTGGCCGTCGGAAGCCGAAGCCCGATTCCTCAGTCGCGGCAGGCTGATACCCCGTTACCCGTGACCCGGTTTCGGAATGGGTCCGGATGGAATTGATGGTGCCAGGAGCTTGAGCGTGTCCCGATCCCCAGCCCTCCCCCCTGCCCGGCAGGCCGCCCTGTCCTGTCTGGAAGGGGTCCTTTTGCGTGACCAGGAACTCCAGGCGAGTCTCGATGGGGTGTTGGATTCCGCCTCGCTCGAACCCCGAGACCGAGCCCTGGCCACTGAACTTGTCTACGGCGTGTGCCGGCACAAGACCCACCTGGAAACGGCCATCACCCGTTTTGTGCACCCGAAGACCCGACTCAAGCCCCGCCTGCGCCTCATTCTGTCCGTTGCCGCTTACGAGATGCTCTATTTGGACCGCATCCCTGCTTATGCCAGCGTGGATTGGGCGGTGAACGCGGTCAAAAAACGGGTCGCCGTGCAGCGCGCCGGTGTGGCCAACGCTGTTTTGCGCCGCCTGGCTGACGATCTGCACAACCGCGGCCGACCCGCTGTTGTCCATGAACTCCAAGCGGTGCGCGGCTCGAACGATCAAGCCTGGGCAAAGGCCTATTCCTGTCCAGAATGGATTGTGCGCTTGTGGAGGCGGGCCTATGGCGATCAGACGGCTGCGTCACTCCTTCAGGCTTCGCTGCAGGTGCCTCCCGTTGGACTTCGCTTCGCCCCGGGCCCGCAAGGGGACCAGGCGTGGCAACGGTGGCGACACCGTCCGGAGTGTTTGCAAGCTGTGGCACGCGGGGTAGCTGTGCACAATGTGGACGCGGCGGCGGTGGAGGAACTCGAAGCCCAGGGGAGTGCCGCACGACAGAGTCTGGCCGCTCAGGAAGCCCTGTGGGCCTTGGAGCCGAGCGCTTGGGAAGGGCCATTGTGGGACGGATGCTGCGGTCGTGGCGGCAAGACCTTGTTTTGTCGGGAACTGGGGTTCACAGTCTATAGTAGCGATCCCCATCGGCAGCGGGTGCAGTTGCTGGCCCAGCAGTCCAGTCGGATCTGTCTCGCTGACGCAGCGTATCCGCCCTTTCGCTCCGGAGAGCTGCGCACGGTCCTGCTCGATGTGCCTTGTTCGGGGCTCGGCGTACTCAGTCGTCGACCGGACAGCAAATGGAAACGCGCCCCTGAAGATCTTCAGGGGTTGGTCCGTTTGCAGCGGCGCATGCTTGAGGCCGCTTTCGCCCTGCTGCCGCCCGGAGGACGGCTGGTGTACATGACTTGCACCTGTAATCCTGAGGAAAATGAAGACCAGATCCAATGGTTGTGTCACCGTGAGCCCGGCGGAGTTCTGGAGCGACAGTGGCAGACAGCGTGGGATTCACGGCTTTTTGAGTTTTTCTATGCCGCCTCGGTTGTCCGCGAATCGTGAAGCGGCTTGAACGGTCGATACCTACCAAACGCCCCCCTTGCCAGAAGGCAAGGGGGGCGTTTGGTGTCTGCCGTCGGCAGCGACGCGGCAGGAAGGAAAAGGCGGGGGATATTCCGGGCGCTCAGGGCAGCTCGAGGGTGCCTCGGAAGTCCTCCCAGGCGCTGATGCCCATTTCTTCAGCCAGTCGGCGGACCTCGTCGACCAGCTTGAAGGCGGTGTCCGGACGGACAAAATTGGCCGTGCCCAGCTGGACGGCGTGGGCGCCGACCAGAAGGAATTCAAGGACATCCTCGGCCGAACTGATGCCGCCCAACCCGACGACCGGGACATCGACTGCGCGCACCACCTGGTGGACCATGCGCAAGGCCACAGGTTTTATGGCCGGTCCGGAAAGACCGCCGACAACATTGGCCAGGCAGGGGCGGCGGGAATGGATGTCAACGGCCATGCCGGTGAGGGTATTGATACAGCTGATGCAATCGGCACCTCCATCTGCCACGGCCCGGGCCATGACCGTCACATCGGTGACATTGGGGCTGAGCTTGACCATGACCGGCAGGGCCCCGGCTCGCTTCTTGACCGCTTCCGTGACCCGGGCGGCGAGAACCGGGTCCTGACCGAATTGCACGCCTCCCTCCCGGACGTTGGGGCAGGAGATATTGACTTCCAGCCCGGCGACGCCCTTGGCGGTCGCCAGACGGTCCGTTAATTCCGCGAATTCTTCCACGGCCTGGGCGTAAAGATTGACGATCACCGGGGTTGTGCGCCACGGCAGTTGCGGCAGTTTGTCACGCAAAAAGGCCTCGACGCCGATGTTCTGCAATCCTATGGCGTTGAGCATGCCACAGGCGGTCTCGGTGATGCGGGGCTGGGGGTTGCCTTTGCGCGGGGCGAGGGAGATGCCCTTGACCACGATGGCCCCCAGCTCTTCGAGCTTGCCGTAGGGCATAAATTCGGTGCCGTAGCCAAACGTGCCCGAGGCGGTCATGATGGGATTTTTGAGGTCAAGGCCGGCGAAGGCCACCTGCATATCCATTAGAGTTCTCCCGAAAGATCGACGGCGTCAGCTTTAAAAACAGGCCCCTGGGTGCAGGCCTGGACCAGCTCGCCGGATTTGGTGGGCACGGTGCAGCCGAGACAGGCCCCAACGCCGCAGGCCATACGGTTTTCCAGGGAGAGCTGGGTGTTGGCGTTATGGTCCAGGGCCAGCTTCTGGATGCGGCGCAAGAAGGGCAGTGGCCCGCAAGCGAGGAGGTTGCCGTCGATGCTGTATCCTTTGATTTTGACTTCAATGGCCCGAAAGAGTTTTTCAAGATCCTCGGGCCCTTGTTCGCGTACCTGCCAGGCGAGAATGCGGTCTTCGATTTCCGAAAACGGGTAGTTGGCAAGGGGCTGGCGGTGGCCGAAAAACAGTTCCAGGTTCTGGGGGATCGGATGGTGGCGGATAAGCCCCATGAAAGGGGCTAGGCCCATGCCTCCGGCCAGGATCATGGTCGGCGTCGTATGGGAGATGGTGAATCCGTTTCCCAGAGGGCCCCAGACAGTGACCACATCGCCGGGGCGGAGCTGACTCAGCAGATCTGTGCCGCTGCCCATGCGCTGGAAAAAGAAATGCAGCCCGTTGGTATCCTGGTCGGAAATGGAGAAGGGGCGGGCCCACAACGGCTCATGCCGCCAGCTTGTTGGGCGCAGCATGGCGAATTGTCCGGGACGCCACTGCCATTGCGGCGATTCCAGACTCAGATGGTAGAAGAGGTCATTATCCGGTGATTCCAGGGAGGTCACACGGAGTTCGAGGCATTGTGGTTCAGGCATGGCTATGGACCAATGCAGCGACAGGCGCAGGTTAGAGGTGCAAAAAAGGCCACGGAAGGCAAGGCAATGGCCGATAGTTATTGATTGTGCAGCAGTTGCTGGGCGAAGGCAAGGCCTTGCTCGTCACCGCCAGCCATGCGCGCCAATTCATCGAAACGGGCCTGGGCATCGAGCTCGTGACAGGTGGTGAAGGTTTCCCCGTCCACAATCTCCTTGGCGACCTGAAAGTGGCGCTGGCCTCGGCTGGCGAGTTGCGGCCAATGGGAAATAAGGACCACCTGTTGGCGCCGGGACAATTCCGTGAGCCGCTGGCCGACGCTGTTGAGTGTTACACCGCCGACACCGGCATCTACTTCGTCAAACAGGAGGGTCGGCAGCTCGCGTGTGGATTGCAGGCAGACCAGGCCCAGTAAAAAACGGGACAATTCACCGCCCGAGGCGATTTCGTCCAAGGCCTGAACCGGCTGGCCGGGATTGGGCACCCACTGCAAACGGGCCCGTTTTTCCCAGATGCCGGGAGCGACTTCATGGTCGTGGAGGGCGAAAAAAATCTGGATTTCTTCGGCGAAACCGAGCTGGACGAGTTCCTGGCGGAGTTGTTCGGCCAATCGGGAGGCGGTGTGCTCTCGGGCGGCGTTGACCTCCTGAACGGCCTGAATCAATTCGGCATGCATTTCTTGGGACTGCCGTTCAAGCTGTTGGCGCTCGAGGCCGATCTGATCCCGATGGGAAAGGGTGGCCTCAATTTCTTCATGCAGGTCGCAGATCTGGTCCAGATTCCGGTTCAAGCGGCGTTGGAGCTGGGCGAGTTCCCAGAGGCGGGCCTCGATTCCTTCAAGCTCCTGGGTGCTGTCGAAAGGCAGCGGTTGGGAACGGAGTTCGGTTTCCAATTCCTTGAGGTATTCGTACCACTCCTGGAGATGTTGGGCGTGTTCGCCCAGCCCTTCATTGATACTCTGCAGCGATTGGGAGGCGCGCTGGAGATCTCCCGCCAAATCAAGCGCTCCTGGTTGTCCGGCCCCGTTTAAGATTTCAAGACAGTTTTGTACCGCCTGCTGGCTTGCCGCCTGCTCGCGCAAGGTGGTCTTGCGTTCAAGGAGCTGTTCTTCTTCGCCACGCTCGGGCCCGACCTGGTCGATTTGCTGTTGCTGGTATTCCAGGAGTTCTCGCTTGGCGTCGAGATCTTGCGTGGACTGGTCGAGCTGTTCCAGCCTGCGCAGGATGTCCTTGTAGCGACTGAGCAAGTCCTCCTTGGTTCCCAGAAGTTCCCGGGGGATGTCGCCGTCAAGAAGCCGGGTGTGGAAATTCGGATTGAGGAGCTGTTGTTGGCCGTGCTGGCTGGTATGGATGATCAGACTGGGGCGAAGGGCCCGGATTTTGGCTTGCGAACTCAGATCGTCATTGATGTAGACGCGACTGCGTCCTGTGGCGGAGTTGAGTTCACGGCGCAGGACATATTCTTGCCCCTCCAGGTGAAAGATCGCTTCGACCACGGCTTTATCCGCGCCGGGACGGACGTGGTTGGTCTGGAGTTTCTCTCCGAGAATGAAATCAAGGGCTCTGAGGATGAATGATTTTCCGGCCCCGCTTTCGCCTGTGAGAACGTTCAAGCCAGGGTCGAATTCCATTTCCAGATCTTGTATCAGGGCCAGATTGCGGATGCGAAGAAGTTCAAGCATAGTGGCTTACAAGAGGCTCCTTGCTGTGAAATGGGACCCGCCGTTGGGACAACGTTTCTGCACTGACCGGGGGCGGGACGTGGAGTGGCCCGGTCGTCTGCTGTGTGCCGGTTTCGCTGGCGGCTATGGAGACAGCCGGAGATAGTCAATAAAACCAATTGCCCTTTCGCCGGTGTTATCCGCGTCACTCATGACGGCCAGCGTCGCATTGGCCGGTGGCGATTCTCCAAAGGCCTCGCGGTAATCTTCGATGATATGGACCGATTCGTCCACCCATTTTCCGACATCTCTCGTTCCCTGGCGCAGAGGGATCATCCGGGCCCGGTCGGTGTAGGCGTTGATCAGAACGCGCGCGTCGTGGGGCTGGTTGGCCCAAATATAGTTGAGCGTTGAGTCCGGAGGATAGTCACCATACACGGCTTTGGCCAGACCGTATTTGATTTTCTGCCATCCCGAGGCAGTGGACGGGTCATATTCAAACAGGACGTAGACACGAAGCGGGTAATCGTCGCCAGATTTGCTTGTCGCGTCGCCCTTTTGGTAGACATTGGAGACTTTCCAGCGCCAGGAGAGATGGGGAAATTCGTAGGGATTGAAGTGTTCTGTGGACACGAGGGCTGAGGCTGAATTGTCGGCGACCCCCCGGAGCCAGGACGAACTCGCGTTGTGTTCGATGGAATAGGTGCTGTGGGCGTCGATGTTGTCAAAAAACAGGGGCCGCCATCGCTTTAGGGAGGCGAAGTCCTCCCGCAACTCGGATTGCGCCTTTACCGGCGCCGGCCCCAGAGCCAGCAGCACAGCGCAGGCTGCGGACACGGCCCACAGAAGACCTCGCAACCAGGAGGAGTCTATGCTCGAGATCACCGTTTCAACCTCCAAGCGTGAAGAATTTGTCGATATCACAGAGCAGGTTCGACGGGTCTGCGGCGACAAAGGGTGGCAGGACGGGGTAGTACTTCTGCACTGCGCCCACACCACCGCTGGGCTGACCGTGAATGAGTCAGCGGATCCCAGCGTCTGCCGCGACATCTTGGCCCATTTGCGCCAAAGCGTCCCCCATATGGCGGGCTATGAGCACGGCGAGGGCAATAGCGATGCCCATATCAAGTCGTCTTTGATGGGATGCAGCC
The DNA here is from genome assembly GCF_000024325.1 of Desulfohalobium retbaense DSM 5692. Lineage (NCBI taxonomy): Bacteria > Pseudomonadati > Thermodesulfobacteriota > Desulfovibrionia > Desulfovibrionales > Desulfohalobiaceae > Desulfohalobium > Desulfohalobium retbaense. The sequence continues at coordinate 25,482 of NC_013223.1, forward strand.
AACAGGTGTTGGTGGCCAATGGCCGTCTGGCCCTGGGCACCTGGCAGGGCATCTTTTTTACCGAGTTCGACGGGCCCCGCCAGCGCCGTGTCTGGTTGCAATGGATTCCGGCCTAGCTGATTACTAGAGTCGTAGCGGTTCTAGCAACCGAGCCCCAGATTTTGGGCCGCTTGAATGCGCCTCGGGAAACGGGCGTTGCCGGGAGCCAGTTAATTGCGGATTTCTTTTTCGTAATACGTCCGGATGAACTCCACTGCCTCGGGAATAGAGGTCACGTCTCCGGCCACCTGGGCCTGGAGCAGGGCTTGGCGGATAATCCCCACCGCCGGTCCCGGATTGAGCCCGGTAAAATCCATGATCTCCTTGCCGTTTAAAAGCGGCTCGAGCATCTCCTCGGGCACGTCGGCACGCTCGAGGTATTTCATGTTGTGGTTGAAGGCGGTGTAGTTGCCGCCCCGGGCCTTGACGTCGGCACGAGCCATTTCAATGATTCGGGGGTATTCGTCCAAGGCCTTGAAGCGGCGGATGCCGCGATCGGTGAGCATCGAATCGAACCGCTTGTGGTGGCGGACCAGATGGCAGATGACCTCAAGGTCTTCAGTGGGAAAACGCAGCCGTTTGAGGATCTTCCGGGTGATTTTGGCCCCGACCCAGGGGTGCTGATGGAAGGTCCATTCGCCGTCGGTATACTCGGCGGTGTACAGTTTGCCGACATCATGAAAGAGACAGGCAGTGGTCCCTAGCCAGTCATACGGCAAGGTCTCCGGGTACAAGCGCATCTTGTCCAGGGTGTGCTGCCAGGCGGTCTCCAACTCCGGCTCGTCCTCGCTCTTGCGCTGTTTGATCTTGCTCAGGGCGGCGAGTTCCGGGATCAGACCGTGCAAAATCTGGGTCTCATAAAGGAGTTCGAAAAATTGGGCCATGTTTTCGGCCTCGACCTTCTTCCATTCGTCCACGATATCACTGACTGGAACATAATCGAGGATGCGTGAGGCGGAGCGGAGGATGGCCACCCAGGTGTTGGGCTCCATCGGCAGATCGTAATTGGCGGCAAAACGCAGCGCACGGACGCCTAAAAGGTAGTTGCGGCGCAGGGTCGCGTCCGGGACGCCGATGAGATTGACGACCCCGTCGGAAAAGTCGCAGAAGCCGGCATAGGCGTCGGGAACTTCGGGGATATAGGGACAGGCCAGGGCCGTCGGCAATTCCCCCCGGTCTTCCAGTTTTTTCATCAGCCGCGGTGTCAGGCGAGAGGCGGCAACCTCCGGGTGACTGCTGGCCAGGGTATCCATGGGGTAGAAGCGCATGAGCATGTCGCCTTCCTGGAGTGAGCCCAGGTCGGCATTCTCGTCGCTGGAATCGAGCAAGGGGAAAAGTTTGCGCAGTTCCGAGGGTTGCATATCAGTGGCGATATCGACTTCGCCGTGTTCCTCGTTTTCCAGCAGGCGTTCCTGCAAAGCGGCGCTTATGACATAGGCATCGTAGCCGTTGCGGCGTATGGTTTTGCACAGGGCGATAGCGTCCTTGAGCGGTTGGGGCATGCTGTATTCCTCCTTGACGGTGGCCACTTCGGCGGCAAAGAATTCCTTTTTGTGTTCGAGCCGTCATACACCTTTTTCCGCCAGAGGCAAACTCCACCATATATGGTGAAATCGGTGTTTCCCCGTTTATCACTCTAAAAAAATAGGATAAAATATGCGTTTGTATCTCTGGATTTCGGCCTTGCTTGCGGTCCTCGTCTGGACCGGTGGTGCGGGTTGGGCGACAGCTGCCGAACTCACGGTCACAGTCAGTATCTTGCCGCAAAAGGCCATTGTTGAGGCCATCGGGGGCGAGGACGTCCAGGTCCAGGTCATGGTTCAGCCTGGAGCGAGTCCGGCCACATACGAACCAAGCCCCCGGCAAATGGCCGAACTCCAGCGTTCGTCGGTGTACTTCGCTATCGGGGTTCCTTTTGAAAAGGCTTGGCTGCCACGGTTGCGCCAGGGCCATTCCGATTTGGAGGTCGTGCATCTCGAAGACGAAGTGGTTCGGCGCTCCATGGCCAGGGAGGTCGGAGCCAAGGGGCATGACCACGGCTCCGGGATGCCGGATCCCCATATCTGGCTCAGTCCGCCCCTGGTGCGCACCTTTTCCGCAAGCATCGCCGAACATCTGGCCGAGGCCCTGCCGTCGCAGGCCGCACAGATTCGGAGCCGCTACGTCAGGTTCGCCGCCTCGGTCGCTGCCTTGGACGCCGAACTCGCCTCGAAGCTGGCGCCGCTTGCCGCCAATCACCCCCATTTCCTTGTCTTTCACCCCTCCTGGGGCTATTTTGCAAAGGCGTACGGGCTTGTGCAGACCCCGGTGCAGATCGAGGGCAAACAGCCGAGTCCCCGGGCCCTGCAGGAACTGGTACGTTTGGCCGAAGAACTCGATTTACAGACTGTCTTCGTCCAACCGCAATTTTCCCGGAAAACGGCCCAGGTCGTGGCAGACCAGATCGGCGGCCAAGTCGTGGAACTCGATCCCCTTGCGGCTGATTGGGCGTCAAACCTGCGACGCGTTGCCGAGGTCATGCTCAGGGAGTTGTCATGAGACACGCCTCTTCGCCAAAGCCGCCAGAAGTGCGCGATTCCCAGGTCGTGGCGGACATCCAGGGTGTGGATTTCGCCTATACCAACGGCCCCAAGGTTCTCGAGAACGTCAGCCTTCGAATTTTGCAAGGTCAGTATCTGGCTGTGTTGGGGCCCAACGGCGGAGGCAAGACCACGCTGATCAAGATCCTGCTCGGTCTCCTCAAGCCCCAGCAGGGCCAAATCTCGGTTTTTGGCCAGACCCCGGCCCAGGCCCGTCCGCGTATTGGGTATTTACCACAATATGCTGAAAATCGTGACGATTTCCCGGTGAGCGTCTTGGACACGGTGCTCATGGGCGTGCGGACAAAAAAGCGGTGGGGCATGCGGTATTCGGCCCGGGAGCGGGAAAAGGCGCTTCAATCCCTGGAGGAAGTGGGGCTGAGCGGCTATACGGATCGGTTACTGGGCCACCTCTCCGGGGGCGAACGGCAGCGCGTCTTTATCGCCAGGGCCCTGGCGGCCGACCCGGAATTGTTGATTCTCGATGAACCGACCTCGAATATCGACCCACAGGCCAAATTCTGTTTCTATGAGTTTCTCGCCGAGTTGAAGGCGTCGGTCAGCATCATCGTGGTCAGTCATGATCTTTCGATCACCACAGCGCACATCGATTCCATCGCCTGTGTGAACAAGACACTTTTGTACAACGCCCGTCCTGAAGTGACCCAGGAGATGTTTGACCTGCTCTATGGGATGCATGAACGCCACACCTGTCCCATGGCCGGGTTTGGTCCCTCCCATCCCGGATTTCTGAACCGCCTGCAACCGAGGTCCTGATGCTCGACGCCCTGTCCTACCCCTTCATGCAAAACGCCTTGCTGGCCGGCCTTTTTGCCAGCGTCGCCTGCGGCATCATCGGTTCGCTGATTGTGGTCAACCGCATGGTCTTCCTGGCTGGCGGCGTGGCCCATATGGCGTACGGCGGAGTCGGGCTCGCCTTTTACGCCGGATGGCCGGTCCTGCCGAGCACGATCGGCTTTACACTCCTGGCCTCGTTGGGACTGGCCGGACTGACCCTGAACCGTCGATCGCGCACAGACACGGTCATCGGGGTGTTCTGGGCCGCTGGGATGGCGCTTGGCATCCTGCTGCTGGATCTCGCCCCCGGCTACAATGTGGATCTCATGAGTTATCTCTTCGGCAGCATTCTGACCGTACCGCTTCGCGATGTGATCTGGATGGCCGGCATCGTCCTTGTGCTTTTGCTGGTTATCGGGCTGTACTACCGCGATCTCAAAGCCATGTCCTTTGATCCGGAATTCGCCCGGACGCGCGGGGTGCCGGTCACGTTTCTCCATTTCCTCCTGGTCGCGTTGCTCGGGGTTTCGGTCGTCATGGTTATCCAGGTTGTAGGGCTTATTCTGGTCATTGCCCTTTTGACTATTCCGTCGTATCTGGCGCAACGCAAGGCGCAGTCCCTCGGGCGGATGATGATCGCCGCTGCTGGTTGGGCCGCTGTGTTTTGTCTTTTCGGCCTTATGGCCGCTTACTATTTCGACCTGACCTCGGGGGCGAGTATTATCGCCGTCGGGACGGTCTGTTTTTTTCTGGTTCTGGTTTGGGACAAATGCGTCGGAGCGCTGCGTTCGCACCCTTCGGCGTGAGTTTGTCTTTGTTGTATCCTGCCCCCAGGTCGCCTTACGTATCGCGTGAGGGTGAAATGGGAAGTCCGGTGAAAATCCGGCGCTGGCCCGCAACCGTGAGAGGGGACGGCGGACACAGATAAGCCACTGCCTGCAGCAGGTGGGAAGGCGTGTCCGGCCGGCAGATCCTCAAGCCGGGAGACCAGCCTGAGGGGCGTAACCAATCGGGCTTCGAGGCATGAGCCCGTGGGATTGGTGCGCCGTACTGTGGTCCGGCGCAGACCCCGCGTTTTCCTCGGAGCCTCCGCTTCTCTTGAAGCAGGAGGTTTTTTTATGCGCTCTGTTCTAGCAGCGGCACTTTGTGTCGCAGTAGTGTGTGTGGGGACGTCAGTGGGGGCGCAGAACGCCACCCAGCTCTCGGAAATCGTGGTCACGGCCACGGCGGCGCCAGCGACCGAGCAGGATGTGCCGGTGAGCACGCAAATTGTGGACCGCGAGGCCATTGAGCGCTCCGGGGCCCGGGATCTGGAGGGGTTGCTTCAGCGGGAGATGGCCGCTGATTTCGAGATTCAGCCCGGTGGCTATTCCTCCTTTGGAATACGTGGATTTGAATCCTATGAATCCTTGGGCGCTGGCTTCGACTCTGGGGTGTTGGTCCTGCTTGATGGAACTCGTATTGCTACCGGGACATTGAGCCTCATTCCGCTGGATCTGGTCCAGCGGGTAGAGATCGTCCACGGGCCGGGGTCGGCCCTGTACGGCGGTTCGGCCATGGGTGGGGTGGTTAACGTGATCACCCGCACCGGCGGGCAGGAAACCGCCGGCCAGGTGGGCGTGGGGTACGGCAGTTGGGAGGAAAAAACCGCCCACGTGGGCGTGAGCGGGTGCAGTTCGGAGGAAACCTTCGGTTATGTCCTGGCCGGGTCCAAGCGCACTCGGGACGACTACGCCATCGGTGGGGGCAAGACGTACCCGAACACGGCCATTGATATGCAGAGTTGGGGCGGGAAGCTCACCGCCGGGCCCGGCCAACAGCACCAACTGCACGGCGTGTATCTCGAAAGTCGGAACAATGACCTGGGCAGCCCAGGGCCTCTAGATGACAATGTTGCAGAGAATTATATCGACGACACCCTCCGGCATCTGCTGGTTACCTATCAGGGCGAAAGCACAGACGGAAAACAGAGCTGGCGCTTGCAGCCGTTTCACTCTGAGCACGAGTATGCGTTTTATTCAAATGACATGTCCAAATATATAACCCAGATGGCCGGGGTGCGGGGTCAGTACAACCACCAGACCGCCCGCCTCGGCACCCTGAGCCTGGGTGCGGAATACACGCAGATCCAGGACGAGCGTTCCGGCTCGTTGGTATATGAGCCCAACAGCGAATACGACGTGACCGCCGTCTTTGCTGAGCACCGTTTCGGCAGCGGGCCCTGGGACCTCTGGGTGGGGGCGCGCTACGACCACTACCGGGCGCGCATCGAAAAAACCTCGGAACTGAAGAACGTGGAAACCGGGACGGAAACCTACGACGCGCTTACCTGGCGCGTGGGGGGCAAGTATTGGCTGACCGCGAACCTCGGGCTTCACGCCGCTGTGGGCACTGCCTTCCGGCCCCCGATGGCCAAGGAGTTAACAGGGAAATTTACCTCTTATGGTACTACATATATAGGTAACCCTAACCTCAAGTCGGAACATTCTGTAACCTACGAAACAGGTATGGAATGGGGCGGCCAACATGGCCGCATTGAAGGCACCGTTTTCCATACGAAATACACAGATAAAATAGAAGGACCAAGTTTTGGTGAGACTGGAAAATATGTAAACATCGACGGCTGGACTGTGCAGGGGCTGGAACTGCAAGGGCAAACCGCATTCGATTGGAGCGAGATGCTCATTGTCCGCCCCCATGCCACGGCCCGGTACTATACGAAACGGGAGCAGGAGGATTCCGGTGGATCCAGTCAGACTATTTTCCAGCTTCCTGAATATGAGGGTCAGATTGGACTAGCTGTGGATCTTGGGGCCAAACTCTCTTTGGATTCCTGGTTGGAAATCCGGGGGCCATGGGAAGGAAAAAATGTGGGGCGACAAACGGAATTTGCTGTGTTCGGATCCCGGATAAGCTACAGACCTGTTGTTGATTTGCAGGTCTATCTGGATGTGGAGAACCTCTTTGACAAGCGTTATAGTTACAAAAACGGCTACCCCATGCCCGGGCGTTCGGTCGCGGCCGGGATCGAATATACGTTCTAGGCTCCTGGCACTGCTCCTCGTGGGGCTGCTTATGGCGCTGGCGGGCCCGGTTCACGCCGGGCCCGTGCTCACCGACCAGGCCGGGCGCCAGGCGGCAGTGCCGGAGGATCCGCAACGGGTGGTCTGCCTTGCTCCGAGTCTGACCGAGACCGTGTTCGCCCTCAAGCAGGGAGAGCGGGTGGTCGGGGTCAGCCAATTCAGCGATTACCCGCCCCAGGCAGCAAAGCTGCCCCGGGTGGGCAGTTACGTGCGCCCGGAATTGGAGCGCATTCTGGCCCGCAAGCCGGATCTCTGCCTGGCGGTCAAGGACGGCAACCCCCGGCAGGTCGTCGACCGTCTGGAGCAGTTCGGCATCCCGGTCTACGCCTTTGCTCCGTATTCCCTGAAGCAGGTCCTGGAAATGGTCCCTAGGCTGGGACAGATTCTGAACTGTCCCGATCAGGCCGAGATCCTGCACCGCAGACTGTCTCACAGCATTGATGCGGCCCGCGCCCGGGCAGAGGCCGCGTCGTCTCGTCCCCGTGTGCTGTATCTCGCCGGGCTGGCCCCGCTCATCGGGGTCGGGGGCGATACCTATCTGCACGAACTCATCGCCACTGCCGGGGGGAGCAATGTCACCGTTGATTCCGCTGGATATCCGCGGTTGAGCTATGAAGACATTCTCCGTCTCGCTCCGGATGTGGTCCTTTTGCCGAGCATGGGCGGCCGTGAACGGGCTGTGGAGGCCAAGAAGCGGCTGCAACGCTGGGAACATCTGCCGGCTGTGACCCAGGGCCGGGTTCATATCGTGGACGCGGACCGCTTCAACCGCCCTGGGCCGCGTCTCGTGCAAGCCCTGGAGACGCTGACGGCGCTTTTGCATCCTGGCGCTGAGGCCGTTATGGAGTCGAAATGATCGGGTTTGTGCAGGGTGGCCCGGGTCCGGGAATTTTGCTCCAACTTGGCAAAGGCGCGAGGTGGTGTTGTATCGCGGTGTTCGCCCGCAAGGTGTTGCCTTTGCAACGGACTGCGATGGCTCACGGGCGCAGGAGTGTTGCCAAGCCGTGAGCAAAACCCCCGGCCCCGGGCTCTTAGCGCGGAGGCTTGTCGCTGACCCGGTTCCGGGAATTTTGCTCCAGCTTGGCAAAGGCGCGAGGTGGTGTTGTGTCGCGGTGTTCGCCCGCCAGGTGTTGTCTTTGCAACGGACTACGATAGCTCACGGGCGCAGGAGTGTTGCCAAGCCGTGAGCAAAACCCCCGGCCCCGGGCTCTTAGCGCGGAGGCTTGTCGCTGACCCGGTTCCGGGAATTTTGCTCCAGCTTGGCAAAGGCGCGAGGTGGTGTTGTGTCGCGGTGTTCGCTCGCCAGGTGTTGTCTTTGCAACGGACTACGATAGCTCACGGGCGCAGGAGTGTTGCCAAGCCGTGAGCAAAATCCCCCGGCCCCGGGCTCTTAGCGTGGAGGCTTGTCGCTGACTCCCCTTTCATGATTGCGGTAAGGATTGACCATGCCCTCGCCTGTTTTTCCCTTTCGGCTTATCGTCATCTGCTGCACCGGGCTTGTTTTTGTGCTCTGTTCCGGGGTTATCGGCGTGTGCAGCGGTCCGGCCGGATTGGACCTTGCCCAAGTCTGGGCCGCCCTCTGGGGATATGCGGAACCGACCACGGTGAGTATCGTCCGTGAGGTGCGGTTGCCCCGGGTCCTCCTGGCGGGCCTCGCGGGGGCGGGATTGGCGCTGGGCGGGTTGGTGTTGCAGGTCCTTTTGCGTAACCCTTTGGCCGAACCGTATATTCTTGGGGTCTCAGGCGGTGCCGGGGTGGGCGCTGTGTTTGGGCTGCTTTTGGGCTGGCCTTTTTTTCCCGGTGTGGCCGGGGGCGCGTTTGCGGGCGGTCTGGGCATCGTGGCCCTGGTGTTGGCCCTGGCGGGACGCCGCGTGGTGCAGCGTGAAGGGCTTTTGTTGACCGGGGTCATGGCCAACGCCTTTTGTTCGGCGATCATCCTGTTCCTGCTTTCCTTGAGCCCACAACTCCAGCTTCAATCGGCCCTGTACTGGCTCATGGGCCATTTTTCCCTGCCTCCGGGAAACCATCTGGCGCTTTTGGCCGGAACCGTTGTCCTGGGCGGTGGCGTGCTCTTCGGCCTGGCCCCGACGCTCAATGTGCTGTTGCTGGGCCATCACGGCGCGCTGGGGCTTGGCATCCCGGTGCGGCGGGTGATTGCGCTATTGCTGGTCCTCGTGGCCTGGATGGTCAGCGGGGTGGTTGCCCTGTGTGGCTTGATCGGATTTGTCGGTCTGGTCGTGCCGCATATTCTGCGGCTTGTTCTGGGCACTGATCACCGGGAGTTGGTGCCGGCCTGCTTCTGCGGCGGCGCAGGCTTTGTCATGCTCTGTGATGTTCTTGCCCGGACGGTGCCGCCGCAAGAGATTCCTGTCGGTGTGGTCACGGCGTTGATCGGTGCGCCGCTGTTTATCGTGCTGCTTGTTCGGGAGGACCGATGGCGTTTGTAGAAGCCCGCGGGATTACATTCGGATACCGTCCCGGGGAATCCGCGGTGGTCTCCGGCGTGGATCTGGCGGCAGAGAAAGGGCGGCTGCATGTCTGCATCGGGCCCAACGGTGCCGGGAAGAGCACCCTTTTGGCGTTGCTGGCCGGGTGGCTGCAGCCTGAAAGCGGGCGGGTCCTGATCGAGGGGGGGGACGTCCACCGGATGGGGCGGCGGCGACTCGCCCGGCAGGTGGCTGTGCTCGAACAGGACCAGGCGGTGGTCCCCCATTTGACGGTCGAGCAACTCGTGCTTTTGGGACGGACACCGTTTTTGGGCTGGCTCGGTTGGGAGGGGCAGCGCGACCGGAAATTGGCTGAGGAGGCGATGGTTTTCACCCATGTGGATCATCTTGCCGCGCGCCGTCTGGAGGAACTCAGCGGCGGGGAACGCCAGCGTGTCCATCTCGCACGGGCTTTGTGCCAACAGCCGCAATTGCTGCTGTTGGATGAGCCCACCGCCTCGCTTGATCCGGCGCACCAGGTGCGGATCATGGATTTACTGCAGCGCTTGTGCCGGGAGCAGGGGTTGTGCGTCTGCCTTGTCTCCCACGATCTGCATCTGGCGGCCCTGTACGCCGATCACGTCGTCTTGTTGCAGGAGGGGCGTGTCCTGGGGCAGGGGCCGCCAGGAGAGACCATGACCTTCTCTTTGCTCGAACAGGCCTACGGCTGTGTCATGCTCGTGGAGCAGAGCCGGCTCGGTGTGCCGCTGGTGACTCCGGTTCCGAAGCGATTCTTGGAATAAAATAAAAAAATGAGGCATTACGGATGCCGAAATTGGAGAAGTGAACTGTTTTTCACTTCCTCAATTCTATTTTGCCGCAACAATATGTTTTTATTTCTCCATCAGACAGGATTTCGATAGTCCGGACTCTGTCTTTCAATTCCCCCTGTCTCGTTTCCCCGCCTTTTTGGTATTCCCTGGTCTCTTCAGTTCACGCAATCATCATTGTCTTATACCTCAATCCATAATTCCTCCATCCCCTTATTCCTCAGCCCCCCTCCGTGTGACGGCATTCCTGTCCTTCCTGCACCGCCGCGGCATTGCGGAAATCGAGAAAGGGGACAAGCAGGGCACTGGCCGCGAGGCAGACCCCCAGGCCGGTGAAGCCGAGACTAAAAGAGACGTGTTCGCCCAGGTAGGCCAACAGGGCTGGGATGCCGCCTGCGCCGAGCAAAGAGGCGCTGGTCACGGTCAAGGACACGGTCAGATCGTTTTGCTTGTCTTCGGAGATGCTGGTCAGGGCGGAAAACCCGGCTGGGAAATAGGCGACGAGAAAAATCGGCTGGAGAACGAGCATAGCCGCAACCCAAAGACTGCTGCCCCAGGCGAAGCCAATGGTTGCCAGGCCGCCGGCGCTGAGAATCACGGTCAGGGAACGTTTCAGGCCCAGCTTATCGATACACCAACCGGCCCCAAAAGCGGTTCCCAGACTGAGCAGCCGGGAGGCCGAAAGGATGAAATTGGCCCATTCCCTCGGGATGCCGTGGCTTTTGACCAAATAGGCCGGGGCGAGGTTGTAGACCCCGATCTCTCCGCCCACGACAAGGACGAAAAACAGGGTCATGGCCCAGAAGGCGGGGCGGGTCAGGATGGCCCGCAGGGCTTTGAGCCGCGGCGGCTGTCCGGAAAACCGCCCGGCGGTGCTGTGTTTGCGGTAAATGGCCCCGACCACGAAGCAGGACAGGCCCAGGACAATATACACCAGGCGCCAGGACCCCAGAAAGAGCAGGGCCTCGACGAGCAGCGGGGCCAGGATGAAGGACAGGCTCGGGGCCATTTCATGAATGGCGAACCCTTTGCCCCAATGGCAGCTCGGGGTGATGTCGGTGATCGAGGCCACGCCGGAGGGGAGATAGAGGCCGCCGCCCAGACCGGTGGCAAAGAGGCAGGCGAGCATGACCGGAAAACTCGGGCTCAGACCGACACAGATCCACCCCGCGCCGATGGCCCAAATCGAAAGCAAAATAGTCCGCCGGTGCGTCAATCGGGAGGATACCCACCCAGCATTGAGCAAGGCCACGCTGTAGCCGGCCTGCAAGGTCAGAAAAATGAGGCCGGTGCGGCTGAGGCTGATGCCGAGGTCCTCTTGCAGGGGCAAAAGTACAGGACCCAGGGCCACCCGGGAAATGAAATTGAGAAAAAAAATGGTCGAAATGAGCACAAGCGGCCCGACGAGGCGGGTAAATTGCGGCTGCGCTGGGCTGGGTGAAATGGACAAACAAAGCTCCCTGTATGGTTGGTATCCTGGGCCGATGGGGCTTCTGGATCATAGAACAGGCCGCTGAAAATCTCCCAATGACAGCAAGGTTGTAATGTGTTCAAGCAGTTACGCACGAATACGTGCGCTGCGACCTTGAACTGTGAGTCGCCGTCCCTTGGGATTTGTGAACGCCCTGCGTTATACGGAATTTTTCAATAGTCAGAAAAGCTGGTTCAAAAATGGTGCTCTGGTTTGGCGATATGTGTTCGCCTCCCACCGGAGAACATCATGGCAGCGGGACGGTGGGTTGGAAAGAAAGGGGGATCCCTCCACCGTTTGGGCACCCGCTGGTACCTGAAGCCTGGACAAGACAAAGAACGATTGGGGGCTGCCGTGATACCAACTCGTGTATACCAGGGTCCTGGCCAACTTCCAATCGCCCCCGGATTGATCCGGTGAGTGGAAAAAACCACACAAAAGACGGTTTGACGAACCCAGGGGGAAATTTTTAGAGAATAGTGCTGTGTATCCTTTTGAGACAAGGGGCGCAGGATTGCAAGTTCCCTGGCAGCGTGTCATTGTCACACAGTAGGGCATAAGCAGAAGGAGGCCACATGGGCAAAAAAACGCGGCAGCGCGTGTGCATCGAGCGGGTTCGTCCCAGTGTCGACGGGGGCCGTTTTCCGGCCAAACGGGTCCAGGGCGAAACCGTGACCATTCAGGCCGATATCTTTACCGACGGCCACGATACCCTCGCGGCCGAGGTACTCCTGGCCCTGCCGGGTGAACGGCACTGGCAGCGGCATGCCTTGCAAGCACGGCCGAACGACGTTTACACGACCTCCATTTTTCTGGAACACCGCGGTGAGTATGTCTTTCGCATCCAGGCTTGGCGTAATGTTTATCAGACCTGGCTCAGTGACGTCCTGAAGAAGTACGACGCTGGACAGGATGTTGCCGTTGAACTCCAGGCCGGCGGCGAGCTGGTGCGCGCAATGAGCGACCGACTCAACGGCGCGGATCAGGCCTTTGCCCTGGAACAAGCCGGAGTCATGGAGCGCTTCGCCGATTCTTCCCCGGAGGACGCTTTTGCAGCGGCCCAGGGGGACCGACTGCGCCGACTGCTGCGCTACGCTGGGCGTAGCGAGGAACACGGCGGTCTGTCACCCCGCTTTGTCATTGATGTCGACCGTCCGCGCGCCGGGTTCAGCGCCTGGTATGAATTTTTCCCCCGGTCGTTCGGGGAATTTCCCGGCGCACACGGCACCTTGACCGACGCCGCTGCCATGCTGCCCCACATCGCCCATATGGGGTTCGATGTCGTGTATTTGCCGCCGGTGCACCCCATCGGACACACTTTTCGCAAAGGGCGCAACAACGCTCCCGAGGCCGAGCCCGGCGACCCGGGCAGCCCCTGGGCCATTGGCAGCGGATCCGGTGGGCATAAGGCCGTGCATCCCGATCTCGGCACCCTTGAGGATTTTGAGGGCTTCGTGCGCGAGGCCGAGCGGCAAGGACTGGAAGTCGCTCTTGATCTGGCTTTTCAATGTTCCTACGACCACCCCTATGTCCGGGAACACCCGGAATGGTTTTCCTGGCTGCCGGACGGCAGTATCCGCTACGCCGAGAATCCCCCTAAAAAATACCAGGATGTGGTGCCGCTGAATTTCGACTGCGCGGATTGGGAGAACCTCTGGGAGGAACTCAAGTCCGTGGTCCTGTTCTGGTGTGAACGCGGCGTCCGGATCTTTCGGGTCGACAACCCGCATACCAAACCGTTGCGGTTTTGGGACTGGTGCATCGCCGAGGTGAGAAAAGTCTATCCCGACACCCTTTTTCTGGCCGAGGCCTTTACTCGGCCCAAGGTCATGTACCGCCTGGCCAAGGGCGGCTTCAACCAATCCTACACCTATTTCACCTGGCGCAACAGCAAGACCGAGTTGCGGGACTACCTCGAGGACCTCGTCGAAGGGGCCCCGCGGGATTTTTTCCGGCCCAATTTCTGGCCCAACACGCCGGATATCCTGCCGGAATTTCTCCAGCACGGCGGCAGACCAGCCTTTGTGCTGCGCCTGGTGCTCGCGGCGACTCTGTCCTCGAACTACGGCATGTACGGTCCGGCCTTTGAATTGTGCGAGGCTGAGGCCGTGCCTGGTCGGGAAGAATACGCCCACTCGGAAAAATTCGAACTCAAGGCCTGGGACTGGAACCGGCCGGGGCATTTGCGGGAAGTCATCACTGCGGTCAACCGGATCCGGCGAGCCAACCCCGCTTTGCACTCGACCTGGAATGTCCGGTTCGTAGATACGGACAGCGATCAGGTCCTGGCCTATGTCAAAACCGATGCCGAGGCCGAGAATATTATCCTCGTCGTGGCCTCCCTGGATCCGTTTCAGCCCCAGACCAGCACTGTCTCCTTGCCGCTTGATGACCTCGGGGTCAGCCGGGATGCCCCGTATCTGGTCCACGACCTGCTCGGCGAGGAGTATTTCTTCTGGCAGGGAGACCACTCGCGGCTGACCCTCTATCCCCAGTCACAGCCGGCGAGGATCTTTCGGCTCCACAAACGGATGCGCCGCGAACAGGATTTCGACTATTTCATGTAGGCTGGCGGACTCGATTGCGGTGCTGGAGGGTGGGAACAGATTGAGCTGAGACCGGGGCCCGGATCGAGAGGACCACCCGCGGTCGGAACCACTGGTGTGTAAACAGGAGCAACCCACGTATGGCTTTGCAGAAGATGATCCCCGTGACCCAGGACCCCCAATGGTACAAAGACGCCGTGATTTATGAAGTGCCGGTGAAGTCCTTTTGTGACAGCAACGGGGACGGCATTGGCGATTTCCGGGGGCTTTTGCATAAACTGGATTACCTCGAGCGCCTGGGGGTGACGGCGTTGTGGCTGTTGCCGTTTTATCCTTCCCCGCTCAAGGATGACGGATACGATATCGCGGAGTATTTTTCCGTGCACAAGGATTACGGTCAGCTACAAGATTTCAAAGCCTTTTTGCGTGAAGCCCATCAACGGGGATTGAAGGTCATCACTGAATTGGTCATTAATCACACATCCAGCGATCACCTGTGGTTCAAGAAATCCCGCCAAGCCGAACCCGGCAGCTATTGGCGCGATTTTTACGTCTGGAGCGACACGCCCAATCGGTACGAAGACGCGCGGATCATCTTCAAGGATTTTGAACAATCGAACTGGACCTGGGACCCTGTAGCTGGCGCCTATTATTGGCACCGGTTCTATTCGCATCAGCCGGACCTCAATTTCGACAACCCTGAAGTCCAAAAGGCGGTCTTCGAGGCCCTGGATTTCTGGCTGGATATGGGCGTCGACGGTCTGCGGCTGGACGCGATCCCCTATCTCTACGAACGTGAGGGGACGAATTGCGAGAATCTTCCGGAAACCCACGCGTTTTTGAAAAAGCTCCGGGCCCATGTCGATGCCAGACATCGGAACAAGATGCTCCTGGCTGAGGCCAACCAATGGCCGGAAGATGCGGTGGCCTATTTTGGCGACGGCGACGAATGCCACATGTCTTTCCACTTTCCGATCATGCCGCGCATCTTCATGTCCCTGTGGATGGAAGACCGCTTCCCCTTGATCGACATGATTGAGCAGACACCGGAGATTCCGGCCGGGTGCCAGTGGGCGCTGTTTTTGCGCAACCATGACGAACTCACCTTGGAAATGGTCTCTGACGAAGAGCGGGACTATATGTACCGCGTCTATGCCAGCGACCCCCGGGCACGGATCAATCTGGGCATTCGGCGGCGACTGGCCCCGTTGATGCACAACAACCGGCGCAAACTGGAACTTTTGACCCTGCTCCTGCTCTCCCTGCCGGGCACGCCGGTGCTCTATTATGGCGACGAGATCGGCATGGGCGACAATTTTTTCCTCGGCGATCGCAACGGGGTCCGGACGCCCATGCAGTGGACGCCGGACCGCAACGCCGGGTTCTCTACGGCCAATCCCCAGCAGTTGTATTTGCCGGTTATCCACGACCCCGAATACCATTTTCAGTCCATCAACGTCGAAAACCAGGAAAAAAACCCCTCCTCCCTGTTGTGGTGGATGCGGCGGGTCATCGCCATGCGGCGGCGTTTCCGGGCCTTTAGCCGTGGTGCAATCGATTTTCTCCTGCCGGACAATGAAAAGGTCCTGACCTTCATTCGCAGCTACGGCGAGGAGCACATCCTTGTCGTGGTCAACCTCTCCCGGTTTTCGCAATCGGTACGCCTGGACCTCTCGGAATACGCGGGCCGGGTGCCGGAAGAACTCTTCAGCGGCAACCGGTTCCCGGAGATCGGCGAGGACCCCTATCCATTGACCTTGGGATTCAACGACTATTTCTGGTTCGTGCTGCGCGAGCCGCAATCCCGACTGCAGACACCGCAGGGGCCGCCGCGCCTGGAGATGGACACCGACTGGAAGCACCTGCTGCACGGGACCTTCCGTGAGTATCTGGAGATGGAAGTGCTGCCGCGGTTTTTGCGTCAGAGCCGCTGGTTCGGTTCCAAGGCCAAAACCATGCGCCATCTGCAGGTCGTGGAAGACGTGAACATGGGCCACAACGGGGAGAAGACCCATCTGCTCGTTGTGCGGGTCGACTATACCGAAGGAGGGATGGAACACTATCTCCTGCCCTTGTCCTATACGGACCGGGCCGAGGCGGAATCCCTGCTGCAGGAACATCCCCAGGCGGTGATCGCCTATCTTGAGCTTCAGGACAGCAGCGGCGTCCTCTATGATGGGCTTTTCAGCGCCAGCTTCCGCACCGTGCTTTTGGAGATGATCCTCGGACAGCGCAAAAAGAGCGGTCCCGGCGGCGAGGTCCACGGTGTGCGGGGGCGTTGTCTGAAATCCCTGATCAAGGACGGCCACCATATCCCCGCTTCTCGAGTTTTGGCCGCGGAGCAGAGCAACAGTTCCATCCTCTATGGCCAGTCGGTGATCCTCAAGTTGTACCGCCGTCTGGAGCAGGGCACGAATCCGGACGCGGAGATCACTCGTCATCTTGGCCGGTTGCGTCACGGGCCCAAGGTTCCCGGCTTCGCGGGCCTGCTCGAATACCGCCGGGAGGACCAGGAACCTGTGACCCTTGGCCTGGCCCAGCAGTATGTGCCGAGCCGCGGCGATGCCTGGACCTTTGTCCTATCGGAGTTGGACAGTTTTTGGGATCGCGTGGCGCGTGATGAAACGCGCTGGCAGGGCCCGGAACCCGGCTGGCTTCCCCGGGCCGGCAATGCCGCGATGCCGGAGGAACTGCTGGATCGGGTCGGCCAGGAGTTTTTGGACAAGATCGAGCTCCTGGGGCGGCGGACCGGAGAACTCCACCGGGCGCTGACCGATTCGGACCCGGAATCTCCCTTCGCCCCCGAACCGTTTTCCAAGCTTTATCAGCGCTCGCTGTACCAGTCGGTGCGCTATCAGGTCCGTAAAACGCTGCACAGTGTGCGTCGCCATCTGGACGAGCTTCCCGAGGCGATCCGTCCACAGGCAGAGGCCTTGCTGGTCAATGAGCATCTGGTGCTCGAACGCCTGGGCGGACTGACCGCCCATCGGGTCGAGGCCCAGAAGATTCGCATCCACGGCGATTACCACCTCGGTCAGGTGCTTTACACCGGCGAGGATTTCTGGATTATAGACTTTGAGGGAGAGCCAGCCAGGCCGCTGAGCGAACGGCGGTTGAAGCGGTCTCCACTGCGGGATGTGGCCGGGATGCTGCGCTCTTTCGACTACGCGGTGCACACCTCGCTCTCGCGGCAAGAGAGCGGGGTGACCTCAGCAGTCGGCAGGAGTTGG
Source organism: Desulfohalobium retbaense DSM 5692 (assembly GCF_000024325.1). Lineage (NCBI taxonomy): Bacteria > Pseudomonadati > Thermodesulfobacteriota > Desulfovibrionia > Desulfovibrionales > Desulfohalobiaceae > Desulfohalobium > Desulfohalobium retbaense. Next base: position 42,484 of record NC_013223.1, read on the forward strand.
ACCGCCCCCTGGTACGCCGCGGTCTGCCGGACGTATCTGCGCGGGTATCTCGACCAGGTTGAAGACGCCGCTTTCGTCCCCAGGGATCCGGAGGACATCTGGCGTCTGCTCGAAGGATTTTTGATTGAGAAGGCGGTCTACGAAGTCGGCTATGAAGCCAACAACCGTCCCCACTGGATTTGGCTCCCTCTCGGCGGCCTGTTGCGCCTGCTGGGCAAGGAGCCCGATGTGGACAGTTAACTCAGGCAAGCCCCATTGCCACGAACCAGCCATCCCCTATTGGGAGGTCTCTGTATGACACGCATGCGCTACGACCACACCCTGCTGACTGATATGGATATTTATCTTTTTAAACAGGGGCGGCATTACAAGCTTTATGACAAACTCGGCGCACACCCGATGCAACTCGACGGCCAGGACGGGGTGCAATTTGGGGTCTGGGCGCCCAACGCCACCGCTGTGGCGGTCATGGGGGACTTCAACGACTGGCAGACCGCGAGCCACCCGCTCCAGGTCCGCGGCGACGGTTCTGGCATCTGGGAGGGGTTTGTCCCCGGTCTCGGGCAGGGGGAATTGTATAAATACGCGATTATCGGTCAGGACGGACAGATGTTCTCCAAGACCGACCCCTTCGCTTTTTTCTGGGAGACCGCACCCCAGACGGCTTCTGTGGTCTGGGATCTCGACTACCGTTGGCAGGACGAGACCTGGATGGAACAGCGACACGAGAGGAACCATCTCAACGCGCCCATGTCGGTCTACGAGGTCCATCCCGGTTCCTGGCGCCAACGCGACGGTCGTTTCCTCAGTTACCGCGAATTGGCCGAAGAACTCGCGACGTACGTTCAGGAATGCGGTTTTACCCATGTCGAATTCATGCCGGTCATGGAGCATCCTTTCTACGGGTCCTGGGGCTATCAGACCTTGGGCTTTTTTGCGCCTTCAAGCCGCTATGGCACACCGCAGGATTTCATGTATCTCATGGAGTATCTGCACCAGGAGGGCATCGGGGTCATCCTGGACTGGGTCCCTTCGCATTTTCCGCAGGACGCTCACGGGCTGGTCTATTTCGACGGCACGCACTTGTTTGAGCATGCCGATCCGAAGCTCGGTTTCCACCCGGAGTGGAAAAGCGCTATTTTCAATTACGCCCGCTATGAGGTGCAGTCGTTTCTGATTTCTAGCGCGAATTTCTGGATTGACCGCTACCACGCTGACGGCCTCCGGGTCGATGGCGTGGCTTCCATGCTCTATCTGGATTACGCCCGGGAGGACGGCGAATGGATCCCCAATGAATACGGCGGCCGGGAAAACCTCGGGGCCATCGATTTTCTGCGCAATCTCAATTCGGCGCTTTACGGCGAGCATCCGGACATCATCACCGCCGCCGAGGAGTCCACGGACTGGCCGATGGTGACCCGGCCGGTCCATGTCGGCGGACTCGGCTTTGGCCTGAAATGGAACATGGGCTGGATGCACGACACCCTCGACTTCCTCGCCAACGACCCGGTGTATCGCAAATACCACCACAACCAGCTCACCTTCAGCATCATGTATGCTTTTTCCGAGAATTTTATTCTGCCTCTGTCCCACGACGAGGTGGTCTACGGCAAAGGTTCCCTGATCAATAAGATGCCCGGGGACGACTGGCAAAAACGGGCCAATCTCCGCCTTATGCTCGGGTATATGTACACCCATCCCGGGAAAAAGCTGCTCTTTATGGGCGGCGAAATCGGGCAGTGGAACGAGTGGAATCACGACACGGAGCTCGACTGGTGGCTGTTGGATAATCCCGATCACCAGGGACTGCGCCGCTGGGTCGGTGATCTCAACAGGGTCTACCGCGACTACCCGGCGTTGTCTGATCTGGATTTCCAGTCCGGGGGCTTTGCCTGGATCGATTGCTCGGACTGGGAACAGTCGGTGATCAGCTATCTGCGCTGGGATGCCAGCGGCCAACGGCCACTTCTCGTCGTGGCCAACTTCACGCCAATGCCGCGCGCCAACTATCGCATCGGGGTCCCGTTCGCCGGCTTGTGGCATGAGCTGCTCAACAGCGACGCCCCCCTGTATGGCGGTTCCGGTCAGGGGAATATGGGCGGTGTGACTTCGGTGCCTGTTCCGGCTCACGGCTTTTATGATTCCTTGACGTTGACCTTGCCGCCCCTGGCGGTGGAGGTCTTTACTCCGGAGGGAGCATGAACGTGGTTCAGGAATTGGGCGCCTGGTATGCGCCGGAAGCGACCCGATTTACGGTCTGGGCGCCGTTGCGGTCATCCGTTGAGCTGCGGCTTTTCGACCCTGAGGAGCGTCGCGTGGAAATGGCGTTTGCCGCCGGAGACGGCTGCTGGCGGGCCGAGGTGCCCGATGTGGCTCCCGGTACACGGTACTCCTTTGTCCTCGACGGGGACCTCGAACGGCCGGATCCGGCCTCTTTCGCCCAGCCCGACGGGGTTCACGGTCCCTCGGTCGTCGTGGACCATTTCTCGGAGACACGGAGTGCGGCAAGTTGGGCCGGTCCGCAATGGGAGGAGTCGGTTTTTTACGAACTCCATGTCGGGACATTTACGGAGCAGGGGACCTTTGAAGCCATTATCGGCCGACTTCCGTCGCTCAAGGACCTGGGAGTGACCTGTCTCAGTCTCATGCCGGTGGCCCACTTCCCCGGTCAGCGCAACTGGGGGTATGACGGTGTCTATCCCTTCGCAGCCCATACCACATATGGCGGGGTGCAGGGATTGAAACGCTTGGCGGACGCCTGCCACAGTCTCGGCCTGGGGATTGTTCTCGATGTCGTCTACAACCATTTCGGACCCGAGGGGAATTATTTGCGCGATTTCGGGCCCTATTTCACGGATGTCTACCACACGCCCTGGGGGGAGGCGGTTAATTTTGACGGCCCTTACAGCGATGGGGTGCGCAAATATTGTATTGAAAACGCGTTGTACTGGCTTAAGACCTGTGATCTGGACGGATTACGCCTGGACGCGGTTCACGCCATTTATGATGCTGCGGCCGTGCCTTTTCTCGAAGAGCTCACTCGCGAGGTTGACGCCCTTTCGCTGGACAGCGGTCGCCAGCGGTGGCTCATCGCGGAATCCGACCGGAATGATGCGCGTTTTCTTCGCCCTTCCGAGCAGGGTGGCCTCGGCCTGCATGCCCAATGGAACGATGATTTCCACCATGCCCTGCACGCCTTGGTGACCGGGGAGAGGCATGGCTATTATCAAGATTTCGGGCGGGTGGAGGATCTGGGCCAAGCTTGGCGGCAAAATTATGTCTACAGCGGGCAGTATTCGCCGTTTCGTAAGCGCCGCCACGGTAACTGCGCTGTGGACCGGGCCAAATCGCAATTTGTGGTTTGCAGCCAGAATCACGATCAGGTCGGCAATCGGTTGCGCGGTGACCGTCTGAGCACGATGGTCTCCTTCGAGACCCTCAAGGTGGTAGCCGCGGCCCTGTGTCTGAGCCCCTTTCAGCCTATGCTGTTCATGGGCCAGGAATATGGGGAAAAGCGGCCGTTTCCCTATTTCATCGACCATACCGATCCAAAGCTTGTGCAGGCTGTTCGCCAGGGCCGGAAAAAAGAATTTCAGGCCTTTTGGCGTGGCACGCCCCTTGATCCCAAGGCCGAGACAACCTTTACCAGCGCGGTTCTCAACTGGGAGACCCAAGACGAGCGGGCCCGGCAATTGTGGGCCTGGTACAAGCGCCTCCTTGCCTTGCGCCGGTCGCATCCGGTCCTGGGGCCGGATATGGCCGTGGCCCGAGAAGTCCGCGAAAGTGCGACGCCGGCGTGCTTGTGGGTCCATGCCCGGCGGGCAGAGACTGAAGTGGTGCTGTACTTCGCCTTTGGGGACCAGCCGGAAGCGCCGGCGCCCTGGGAGCTGCCTGAAGGAACGTGGCAGCGGTTGGAGGACAGCAGCGCCCGTCGTTGGGGCGGTCCGGGAACGCACGGTCCGGAAGAACTTTGCCACCCCCAGGCCCCGCAATTCCACGCCCGGCAGGTCCAGCTCTGGGAGAGAGTAGCGAGGAAAGAATAGGATTTAACAAATGAGGAAAATTGAGGAGTTGAAGGGGTCGCCGAGGTTGAGACAGAAAACGGTCTTTTCGGGATCGAAATCGATTTTTGTGTCATGGCCCTAGGATTTCTGCAGACGGCAATGGTGGCGGTGGGATCAGCAATCACGTAGGTCGGCTCCGACGAAGCCGAAGCCGACAAAAGCTGAGACCGCAGATTGGCGCTGATGGCTGAAGCAGGGAGCAGGACGCTCTGTATCGCTGCCTTCTGTCTTCTCTTCGGACCATCATACGCTGTCCTGGCTCTTTGGTTTTCGGCACAACGGTGGAGCAGCTATCCGTCATCAGGTCTCTGGTAGTCGGTATTCCTGGGCCGCTCTACTGAGACCACTGAAACGGCCCTTTCTCTATTTTTCATGTTTTTAAATTCCTCAATCTGTCAATTTTATACGCATTTAATTTTTACATTCTTCAATATTCCTCACAGCGAAAATTTTCTCCAAGTAAAGGATCTTCATGTCCGGTTCGATTTGCATACATGGCCATTTTTATCAGCCGCCGCGGGAAAATCCGTGGCTGGAAGAAGTCGAATTGCAGGAATCGGCGCATCCGTATCATGACTGGAACGACCGGGTCACCGACGAATGTTACGCCCCCAACACCGCAGCCCGGATCCTGGACGGCAAGCGCCGGATCATCGACCTGGTCAACACCTACGCCCATATCAGTTTCAACTTCGGAGCGACACTGCTTTCCTGGATGGAGCGCCACCGGCCCGAGGTTTACGAGGCCATCCTCGAAGCTGACCGGCAGAGCCTGCAACGGTTTGGAGGCCACGGTTCCGCCCTGGCCCAGGTTTACAACCACATGATCATGCCTCTGGCCAATAAACGGGACAAGGCGACCCAAGTCTATTGGGGGTTGCGGGATTTTGAGCGCCGTTTTGACCGCACACCAGAGGGCATGTGGCTGCCGGAGACCGCCGCAGATACAGATTCTTTGGATGTTCTGGCGGAGATGGGCATTCAGTTCACCATCCTGGCTCCTTCGCAGGCCAAGAAGGTTCGGTTGTTGGACGAGACGTCCTGGGAGGACGTCGACGGCGGCCGTGTGGACCCCAAGTTCCCGTATCGATGCCATTTGCCTTCCGGGCGCTCCATCGTCGTTTTTTTCTATGACGGGCCGATCTCCCAGGATGTGGCCTTCGGCGGTCTGCTCCACAATGGCGAGGAGTTTGCTCACCGGCTCCTGGGAGCTTTCGATCCCAAGGAAGAAAACGGCCAGCTGGTGCATATCGCCACTGACGGCGAGACCTACGGCCACCACCACCGTCTGGGGGATATGGCCCTGGCCTATTGTCTGCACTACATCCGGGAGTACACCGATACCGAGGTCACGATTTACGGGGCCCATTTGGCCCAGCACCCTCCGCAGCGCGAGGCAATGATCAAGGAGCAGAGTTCCTGGAGCTGCGTCCACGGTGTGGAACGGTGGCGGGGGAATTGCGGCTGCCACAGCGGTCTTAACCCCGGGTGGCAGCAAAAATGGCGTAAACCCTTGCGCCAAGGCCTGGACTGGGTCCGGGACAGCGTCGCTCCTGTGTACGCCGCAGAGGCCTCCCGGATTTTTCTTGATCCCTGGCAGGCCAGAGACGCGTATATCGAGCGGCTTTTCGACAAGGACTGGGACGCCACGGCTGTGTTTCTTGAAGAGCAGGCCGGGCGGATTCTGACCCAGCAGGAACGGGTCCAGGCCTTGAAATTGCTGGAAATGCAGCGCTACGCCATGCTCATGTATGCGAGCTGCGGTTGGTTTTTCGATGAGATTTCAGGCATCGAGACGACCCAGATTTTGATGTACGCCGACCGTGTGCTCCAATTGGCTGAGGAGACCGCGGGGCTGGATCTTGAGAACGGATTCCTGGAATATCTCGAGCAGGCCCCCTCCAACGTGCTCGCCTACGGTCACGGCGCGGAGGTCTTCCGTCGCCTGGTCGCTCCAGCCAAGCTCGATTTGCTCCGCGTTGGGGCCCATTACGCCATTTCGTCCCTGTTCGAGTCTGATCTCGAGCAGATTCGCATTTATTGCTATTCCGTGCAGTGCGAAGATTTCCAGCGGCAGGAGGCCGGGGCTCTCAAGCTCGGCACGGGCCGGGCACGTATTGTGGCCGAGATCACCGGGGAAAGCGCGTCTTTCGGGTTCGCCGCCCTGCACCTAGGGGACCACAATGTCATCGCCGGGATTCGGCAGGCCCGTGAGAGCGGTGACTTCGAAGCCATGCGCAAGGATCTGGGCGCCGCATTCAGTCGCAGTGATGTCCCGGAATTGGTGCGGAGCATGGATGCCCATTTTGAGGACCGCTATACCTTGTGGCACCTGTTCAAGGATCCGCAGCAAAAGGTCCTGGATGAGATCATGCGAGCCACCCTGGACGAGGTCGGGGTCAATTTGCGGCAGATTGTGGACGCCAATTACACCTTGATCAATTTCTTGCGCGATATGCCCCGACCGTTGCCCAAACCCCTTGCCGTATCCGCGGAATATGTTCTCAATGAGGATCTGCGGTGGATCCTGGAGCAGGATCTGCCCGATCTGGAGCGGTTCGAGGAACTGGTACAGCAAATGCAACGCTGGGAGATCCCTTTGGCCAGACAGGATTTGCGCTATCGGGCAAGCTGGCGGATCGGGGCCCTTTTCGAGCGTTTGCGCGAAAAGCCGCAGGACACCGTTTTACTGACCGATATTGAACGGTTGATCCGTCTGTTGCGCGAACTCGGCCTTCAGGTCGATCTGTGGAAAGCGCAGAATGTCTATTTCTCTTTGACCCAGGATTGGCTGGAGGCCATGCGCCAGCGGGTTCAGGATGGTGAACCGGAGGCGAAGTCCTGGGTCGCGGTGGTCGAGCGGCTGGGCGGATTGCTGGAGGTGTGCGCCGCATGATTCGCAGTACCTATCGCGTCCAACTCCATCCGGAACGGGGGTTTGCCTCCCTGGACAAGGATCTTGAGTACCTGCGTGATCTCGGGATCCATGCCGTTTACGCCTCGCCGGTTTTCGAAGCTCGTCCCGGCAGTACCCACGGCTACGATATTTTTGATCCGACCCGAATCCGCGGGGAATTGGGGGGCGCCGACGGTTTTGAGGCGGTGCTGGAGAACGCTCGCGATCTGGGACTGGCCTGGGTCCAGGATATTGTTCCCAACCATATGGCCCTGGACAGCCGTAACCCCTTTGTGCGCGATGTCCTGGCCAAGGGGACAGAGAGCCGCTACAGCGGCCTGTTTGCCATCAATTGGGAACACCCCGATCCCGTCTTCAACGGCCGACTCAGCCTCCCGGTGCTGGGCGAACCTTACGGAGAGGCACTGCATTCCGGGCGTTTGCACTTTGAGATAGAGAACGGCCATCTTGTTCTGGCCTATTTCGAGCACCGGTTTCCTCTGGGACCAAAAGGGGTCCGGGCGATCCTTCGTGAGACGCTGCCCCGGCTTGAGCGGGGGGAGGTGGCCACTCTGGTGACCCGGGCGCTGCATCTGCTGGCTGATGCCCGTTTTGACCAGGCTGCGCAGTGGCTGGCCGAGCAATGTGCGGCCAAGCCCGACCTGGAAAAGGCCTTGGACCGGACCTGTTCGGAGATGGCGGTGGGGTCGCGGCACAGCGTTATCGCTAACGAGGCCTATGCCCCGGTGTGGTGGAAGACCGCTGCCGTATGCCTGAACTACACCCGTTTTTTCTCTATCAACGATCTTATCCGTGTTCGTGTTGAAGATCCGGATGTCTTTCAGACCACGCACACGCTCTTGCGTGACCTGCTGCGCCGCAATCGTGTTCAGGGGCTCCGGGTCGACCATATCGACGGATTGCGGGCACCGAAGGAGTATTTGCATCGACTGCAGACACTCGGAGCCGGACCGGTCTGGGTGGAGAAGATCCTCGGGCCGGAAGAACGGCTATCGCAGGATTGGCCGATCGCCGGCAGCACGGGGTACGACTTTCTGGCCTGGACACAGGGGGTGCTCACAGACCCGGCGGGTGCCGAGGCGATGCGCGACGACTTTGCCCGCCTTAATGGGGACCGGGAACCGGAAGCGCTGGCTTTCGAGGCCAAAGAACAGGTCCTGTATGAAGAATTCGAAGGCGATCTGCACAACGTGGCCGCAGTCTTGCGGCAGTTGGCCGCGCATTTTCCGGCGGGGCGGGATATGCTCGGTTCGCGTCTGGAAAACGCCCTGGCGGCCGTCCTGGCGGGCATGCCGATCTACCGTTTGTACGGCGAGCACGAGACCCTGTCCGGCCAAGAATCTGTGGCGGTGGACACCGCTGTTGCTCGGGCCCGGGACCGGCGCCCGGAACTCGACAACGAGATCATGTTTCTAGAGTCCGTTTTGCGCTGGCACGGTTTCACGGAGGTGCTGCCGCGGGCGCGCCGGTTGTGGCGCGATTTCTGGCAGCGGTTTCAGCAACTCGCCAGCCCGCTGACCGCCAAGGGGATCGAAGACACCCTGCTGTATCGCTATTTTCCTGTGGCTGCCAGCGCCGAGGTCGGCTGCGAACCCTCCGCACCCGCACGAACTCCGGCCGCGTTTACCGACTGGATGCAAAACAGAGTGGCCCGCTGGCCGCGTTCCATGAACACCACAGCCACCCATGACACCAAGCGTGGCGAGGACGTGCGGGCCCGGTTAACGGCCTTGTCGGAGTTCCATCAGGAGTGGCAACAGATGTGGCCAAAATGGCGGGAGCTGATGGAGCCGCTGTGCGAAACTGTCGGCAACGTCCGCACGCCCGACATTGCGGAACAATATTTCATTCTGCAGACCCTTCTGGGGACCTGGCCGCTGGATCATGACCCGGACGCCTCGTATACCGGTCGTCTGCAGGAATACATGTATAAGGCCCTGCGGGAGGCGAAGCGCCATTCGTGCTGGACAGCTCCAGATACCGAGTACGAAGCGACGGTTGCCCGGTTTGTGCACCGATTGCTTGAGGCCCCGGAAGGGGCTCCGTTACGGGACGCTCTGGCCCCCTTTGCCGCTCGGATCGGTTTTGGCGGGATGCTCAACGGTTTGGCCCAGGTGGTCCTGAAGTGCACATTGCCGGGGATTCCGGATGTCTACCAGGGATGCGAGTATTGGGATTTGTCCCTGGTCGATCCGGACAATCGGCGTGACGTGGACTTTGATCGCCGACGGGAGAGTCTGGCCGCCGTACGGCAGGCTGTCCAGGAGGATCCGGTGCAATGCTGGTGGGATGTGTGCGCCACCTGGACCGACAGCCGGATCAAACAGCTCCTCTTGCACCTCTGTTTACAGACTCGCAACCGGTATCCTGACCCCTTTGTCCAGGGCGAATTCGTGTCCCTGTCGGTGGAGGGCGAATTTCAGGACCATGTGTTGGCATTTTTGCGCCATTACGGTCACACCTGGGTTTTGGCGGCTGTACCGCGCTTGCCGAGGGGTGTCGCCGGGGCACAAGCCTGGCCGGTGGGAGAGCGGTGGGGGGAAACCTCGATCGTTCTGCCTCGGGTGACCTGCGGGGAGTGGCATTGCCAATTGACCGGGGCCCGCCACACCACCGGACAGCGGCTTCCGGTGCAGCAGGTGTTCCAGGAACTGCCCCTGGCGCTCTGGGTCACCGAACGTGAAGGGGGGCAGTGTCCGGTTTAAAGTGTCACGTTTTAAAGTGTTAAGTGTTACGTTTTAAGTTTCTAAGAAGTAAGGGAAAAGAAGTTCGAAGAAGGCCGGCGAGAGGTATCGAAATCGATTCTTGGTTTGGGTAAAAGTCTTCGGAAAAATTAGGGAATTGAAGAATTGAGGCATTAAGGGATTCGAAGAAGGCGGAGGGCGAAATCCTGGGAATTTGCATCCACGAAGGACGCAAAGGGACACGAAGACAAGAGAAGACGGATGCCAGATGGCCAGGTACAGCTGCATCCAAATCGGGATCGCTATCGGGATCGAATCCGTTGCGTTGAGTGCAGCAACGCAGACGGTGGCGCTGGATTGCCCGGTGCGCAGCGTCTTTTCAGCACTCAAAGTCCCTGGCCGGGCAATGACGGCGTAACCGGGGCCTGTATTGCCCTCCCCCACTGTTATCTGTTTCCCTTCTTCCTTCTCCGGCCTTTCACTTCCTCAATTTTTGAATCCCCTCAATCCATAAATATTGCAATGGAGCCCCTATGCTCACCGATCGCGCCAGCGGTATCCTGCTCCATATCACCTCCCTGCCCGGCACCTATGGCGTGGGCGATGTCGGACCGCAGGCCAGGCGGTTTGTGGATTTTCTCGCCGCCGCCGGCCAGCGCTATTGGCAGGTTCTCCCCGTGCACCCGACCCAGGACGGGGCCGGTCACTCCCCGTACAGCAGCACCTCCGCCCATGCCGGCAACGAACTGCTCATCAGCCCCGAGGATCTGGTCGCGGAGGGGCTGCTCGGGGAAAGCCACATCCGGCCTTGGCGGCGCCAGGCCGGGGAATCTCAGGCGCATTATGACTGGGCTCAGGCCGCCAAACGCGAATGCTGTGCTGTGGTCCAGGATCGCCTCCATCGTCGCCTGCTTCCCGCCTTTGAGGCCGAATTCCAGGACTTCTGCCGCACCCAGCGCGGCTGGCTGGACGACTTTGCGTTGTTCAGCGCTGCGAAAAACCATTTTGGTCCCCGGCGGTCCTGGCGGTATTGGCCTGAGGAGATCCGCCTCAGGCAGCCACGAGCGTTGCAGTGGATGCGCCAGGAACTCGCCTTGGCCATTGAACGTGAAAAGCTCGGTCAATGTCTGTTTTTCCGCCAATGGCGCCGCCTGCAGGCCCGTTGCCGCGCCAAGGAGGTGGCCTTGATGGGCGATGTTCCCATCTATGTCGACTATGAAAGCGCTGATGTCTGGAGTCATCCGGAATATTTCAAGCTCGATGCAACGCTCCGTCCGCCTGTGGTCGCCGGCGTGCCGCCCGACTATTTCAGCGCTACCGGCCAGCGGTGGGGCAATCCGGTCTATGATTGGCGGAAGTTGTGTCAGGACGGCTTCCATTGGTGGGTGGATCGCCTGGAGGGCGAACTGCAGCTGTGCGACGTCCTGCGCTTGGACCATTTCCGGGGCTTTTCCGCCTGCTGGGAGGTGCCGGTCGAACATGAGACCGCTGAGAACGGCTCTTGGGTCCACGTCCCGGGCGAGGCGTTGTTCGCCTTGTTGCAGGAGCATTGGGGCCGACTGCCACTTGTGGCCGAGGATCTGGGATATATTACCGACGAGGTCCGGCATCTCAAGCAACGCTTCGATTTGCCCGGCATGGCGCTGCTGGTCTTTGCCTTTGATGGGGATCCCCAGAACGCTTTTTTGCCGGAGCATCACGACCCCAATCTGGTCGTTTATACCGGCACGCACGATACGAACACCGTTCGGGGATGGTACGAAGAAGAAATCACTGCGGAGCAGCGGTCTCAGCTCCGCCGTCATCTCGGTCATGCCCCCGCTGCTTCGCACGTGGCCCAGGATCTCGTCCGCCTGGCCCTGGAGAGCCGGGCGCGGACGGCGATCCTCCCGCTACAGGATGTGCTGGGGCTCGGCAGCGAGGCCCGGATGAACGTACCCGCGGCCCCCGAGGGCAATTGGATCTGGCGGACTTCCTCAGAAGCACTGCACGAAGACGTGGCTGCCTGGCTGGCTGAAGTGACGGCTGCCAGCGGCCGGTAGGGGGAAGGCGGAGGACGGAAGACGGCGGACTGAAGACGGAGGACCAGGGCAGTCTTTTCGGTATCGGGATCGATTTCGATCCGTCGGTGTATGGGGTGGCATGTCGTACTGAAAAGATAAGAAATTAAATTACTTAGGCCATGGAGCCTCAAAGGACTAGGGACCTGAATTCGAAGTGGGGAACTGACGTCGATGCCGCTGATCTGCACTGATACAGACCACCATGCTCGAACTGCGACATTGGCCTTCGTCCTGTCCCAAATTTCCTATTGCCAAGTTCGGAGCGCTTTTCTAAAACCGCCCTGGTTTGTTCCAATTCCTGGTTTCAGGCTTCACAAGGCGATACAAACGTTCCGTCCTTCTACAAACAGTCTCCGTCCTCAACCATGTTCCGAATTGCTGTACACCCGCGACACCTCGGCCAAACATTGGAAGCAGCCATGACCAATCCGGCGCCCCGGCCCACCCTTTTTGATGCTTTTTTGGAAAGCTACAAGAATTATAAGCACCAGACGGCGTTTATCTACCGGGTGGGCGACGAGCAATTCGAGGTTTCGTATGCAAAACTCTTCGAGGACGCGCTGCTCTTGGCCAAGGCCTTCCGGGGACAGGGAATCGTCAAAGGGGACAAGGTCTTTCTGCTCTCGGACAACCGGTACGCCTGGATCGTCACCGACCTGGCCCTGATGGCCCTCGGCGCGGTCAGTGTGCCGCGCGGCAGCGACACCCCGTCGTCAGAACTCGCCTATATCCTGGACCATTCGGAATGCGCCTATCTGATCCTGGAAACCGAGGGGCTTTTCAACCAGCACCGGGAACTCATCGAGCAGCGCGCCTTGCAAGGGGTTTTCGTCATCGCCTCTGAACACCCTGCGGAACCAGGGATGCTGACCTATTCCCAGCTCCTGGCCAACCGGAGTTTGAGCCTTGAGGATTTGCGACAGCTCATGCAGGTCAAGCGTCAGGTCGGGGGCGACGATCTGGTGACCATCATCTACACCTCGGGCACCACCGGGACTCCCAAGGGGGTCAAGCTGACCCACGCCAATATCATGCACAATGTGCAGAATCTGCCCGACCTCATCCGGCTCACCAGCGAGGATCGCTGGCTGTCCATCTTGCCCACCTGGCATATTTTCGAGCGGACCGTGGAGTATGTGGCCCTGTCGCGGGGGTCGTGCATCGTTTACTCCTCCATCCGGACCTTTGCCGCAGACCTGGAGCGGTTCAAGCCGACCCTGGTGGCCACAGTGCCGCGTATCTGGGAGTCGCTCTACGGCAAGGTCAATGCCGCACTGAAAAAGGAAAGCCCCAGAAAAGCCCGGCTCTTTCAGTTTTTGGTGAGTGTTTCGTCCTCCTTTCGGCTCAATAGCCGGCGTATTTCGGGACGGTTGCCGCGCTTTGAGCATGAGCCGTGGTGGCGGGTGCTCCCACGCAAGGCCCGCGCCCTGGCTTGCGTTGTCGCTTTGGCGCCCCTGTATGCCGTGGCCCGGGCCAAGTTGGCCCCGGTGAAAAAGAAGTTCGGTGGCCGGTTGCGCTTGGCTATCAGTGGCGGGGGAAGCCTGCCGCCGTTTCTTGACGAATGGATTGATGCCATCGGGATACGGATCACCAACGCCTACGGGATGACCGAATGCTCGCCGGGCATTGCCGGTCGCGGTCTGGACTGCCGGACATTCGGCACCCTGGGGCCGCCCTTTCCCTACACCGAAGTCCGCATCGCGGGGCAGGACGACATTGAGGTCCCGACCGGAACGGAAGGGGAGATCCAGGTCCGCGGCCCCCAGGTTTTCCACGGCTATTACCACAACAATGAGGCCAATGCCGAATCCTTCACCCCGGACGGGTTTTTCCGCACCGGTGACCTGGGCAAAAAGACCCTCAATGGGGAACTGGTCATCACCGGCCGGGCCAAGGAGATCATTGTCCTGGCCAGCGGCGAAAATATCGATCCCACGAATATTGAGGCCACCATTTCGACCTTTCCCTTTGTCCAGGACGCCGTTCTCGTGGGACAAGACAAAAAAGGCCTCGGCGCCTTGATTGTTCCGGATTTGGAAAAGCTCCGGCAGTATGTGGCTGAGCAGTACAACCATGTGGTGAACGAGGCCGGGGATGTTCTCCAGGACAAGCAGATCGTGGAAAGTCTCAAGCGGGAAATGAACAAGCTGTTGAAGCCGAAGCGGGGCTTTAAGCCTTATGAAAAGCTCCATTCGATCCATTTTTTGAACAGGGAATTCAAGCTTGGCGAGGAATTGACCAACACGCTGAAGAAAAAACGGCACGTCATTGAGCAGAAGTATCAGGATATTATCAATCGGCTGCTGAAGTAGTTGCTTGTGGTCCAATTGAGAAATTGGATGAAGTCTGCGTTGCTGCACTCGACGCAGCGGATTCGATCCCGATAGCGATCCCGATTTCGATTTGGATGCAGGCGTGCTCGGCCATCTGGCATCCGTCTCCTCTTGTCTTCGTGTGCCTTCGCGTACTTCGTTGATACAAATTTCAGGATCTCGCCCTCCGCTTTTTCGAATCCCTCAATTCTTCAATCCCTCAATTTTTCTATGGATTTACATCAAAACCTGAAGCCAAGAATCGATTTCGATAGCTATAGCGATCCCGATCCCGATACACTCGTTCTCCGCGAACCGATATTTGATACTCGACACCCTCTCCCCGATTTTCCCTTGACAGCCAGCAGGCGCAGGTATATATCCCAACTTCGTTTTCACGTAGGCGCGTAGCTCAGGGGTGAGAGCACTTGCTTGACGCGCAAGGGGTCAGGAGTTCGAATCTCCTCGCGCCTACCACGAAGCTTACACTATAGGGAGGCCCCGCGCCTCCCTATTTCATTTCAGAACCCCTCTTGGCGGTGCCTCCGATAAGGACGGCGGTGCAACGACCAGCGCCGCGTCCTGGTGGGGTGGTACGCTTGGAGGGTTGAGCTGTTCTAAACTTGTGCCAGCGGGCCGCAGCACCTCGCCGCGTCAGACGCCCTTCCGAACATCCCGTCCTTTGTTGTCCTGTTTGAGTGTCCCGGGCAAGGAGGGCCGTTGTACCGGCTTGAGGAAACGGCACCGGTGGTGTTCGCTGGCAGGATCGAATCGGAGGATGACCGTGCAGGTACGAATTGCCGACAACGAGGTCGAAGTCCCGTCCGGACAGAGCTGCGCTGAAGCCCTGGCCCAGGCCGTGAGCAAGAAAAAGATGAAGCAGGTGGTGGCCGGAAAGTGCGGCGAAACGGTGCTGGACCTGCGCGATCCGGTGCCGGAAGGGTGCAGTGAGTTGGAGCCGGTCTTTGCCGAGAGCCCGGAAGGATTGGCCGTCATTCGCCACAGCACGGCCCACGTCATGGCCGAAGCGGTCAAGTCGTTGTTTCCCACGGCCAAGGTGACCATCGGCCCGGATATCGAGGACGGTTTCTACTACGATTTCGATTTTGAACGTTCTTTTACCCCGGAAGATCTCGAGGCCATTGAAAAGGAAATGGAGAAATCCGTTGGTGCGGATATGCCTTTCGAGCGCCGGGAGGTCTCCGTGGACGAGGCCAAGAAGTTTTTCCTGCACCAAAACGAGTCCTACAAGATCGAGCTCCTGGAGGAGATGGACGCTGACCGGGTCACGCTTTACACCCACAACGGGTTCACCGACTTGTGCCGCGGTCCCCATGTTCCTTCCACCGGCTATCTCTCGGCCTTCAAGCTGATGAAAGTGGCCGGAGCCTATTGGCGCGGTGATGAGAACCGGACTATGCTCCAGCGTATTTATGGCACGGCCTGGGCGCGTCCAAAGGACCTCAAGAATTATCTCCAGCAGCTCGAAGAGGCCAAGAAGCGCGACCACCGCAAACTCGGGGCACAACTCGATCTGTTCAGCTTCTCCGAGGAGGCTGGACCCGGCATGCCGCTGTGGCACCCCAAGGGCGCCTTGATCCGGACCATCCTTGAAGACTTTTCGCGCAAGGAGCACCTGCGCCGCGGCTATCAGCTCGTTCAGGGACCGACCCTTTTGCGGCAGGAGTTGTGGCAGCGTTCCGGGCACTACGACAATTACCGTGAGAACATGTACTTCACGGAGATTGACGACCAGGCCTACGGCATCAAGCCCATGAACTGCCTGGCCCATATGCTCATCTACAACACCAAGATCCGGAGCTACCGGGACCTGCCGATCCGGTATTTCGAACTCGGCACAGTCCACCGGCATGAGAAATCTGGGGTCCTGCACGGCTTGCTCCGTGTGCGCCAGTTCACCCAGGACGACGCCCATATCCTCTGCCGCCCGGACCAACTCCAGGACGAGATCTCCAAGATCGTTCGTTTCGTTCAGGATGTGCTGGGTCTGTTCGGCTTCGACTATGAGGTCGAAATCTCCACGCGGCCGGAAAAGTCCATCGGCTCGGACGACGCCTGGGACCGGGCCACGGACGCCCTGACCAAGGCCCTGGACGAGCTTGGCGTCGAGTACGGGATCTGTGCTGGCGACGGGGCCTTTTACGGGCCGAAAATCGATATGAAGCTCAAGGACGCCCTGGGGCGGAAGTGGCAATGCACGACCATTCAATGTGATTTTACCTTGCCAGAGCGCTTTGATTTGGTATACGTGGGGCAAGACGGACAGCGCCACAGGCCGGTCATGCTTCACCGGGCCATGCTCGGGGCCATCGAGCGGTTTTTGGGCGTACTCCTGGAGCACTACGCCGGGGCGTTGCCGACGTGGCTGATGCCGGAACAGGCTCGCGTCCTCAATATTACTGATGATCACGCTGAATACGCCCAGCAGTGCGTGGACCAGCTCCGTGCCGCCGGTATTCGCGCCGAAGCCGACTTGCGCAACGAGAAGCTGGGGTACAAGGTGCGCGAGGCCCAAATGGAAAAGATCCCCTACGTGCTGGTGGTCGGTGAACAGGAAGTGGCTACTTCCGGCGCCAACCTCCGTTTGCGCGGCGGGAAAAATATCGGGGTCTTGCCGGTCGACGACATCATTGATCGTATCCGGCATGATTGTCTGGAACCATTCAAACGCGGAGGAATGCGCTATAGCTTCGCCTACGAAAGCACGCCGTAACCATCAAATCCGGGTACCCGAAGTTCGGGTGGTCAACTCGGATGGAGAACAAGTTGGCGTGATGCCTACAAATGAAGCCCGGCAGATGGCCGAGGAGCAGGGGCTTGATCTGGTGGAAGTGTCCCCCAAGGCACGTCCGCCTGTCTGCAAAGTCATGGACTATGGCAAGTACCAGTACGAGCAAAAGAAACGTACTCAGGAAGCCAAGAAAAAGCAGACCCAGGTCCAACTCAAGGAAGTCAAGTTCCGCCCCAAGACCGATGAGCACGATTACCAGACCAAGGTCCGCCACATCCAGCGGTTTCTGGAAAAAGGCGACCGTTGCAAGGTGACGATTTTCTTCCGTGGCCGGGAGATCGTGCACAAGGATCGCGGTCAGGAAATCCTGGATCGGGTCCAACGGGATCTGGCCGAGGAAGCCAAGGTGGAACAACAGGCCCGGGTCGAGGGTCGGACGATGAGTATGACCCTGGCGCCGGTTGCGAAACGGTAGCTGAATTTCACCGCATTGCGGTCTTGACGAATACGAGGGCAACGGGTAAGGATTCCGGTTTGCCCTCTGTCGTATTTGCGTCCGGGGAGAGACGAGCTGGAGGAAACTATGCCGAAGATGAAGACCAATAAGGGCGCCGCCAAGCGCTTTCGCACTACGGGAACCGGAAAGATTCGCCGCAATCGGGCGTTCCGCCGCCACATTTTGACCAAAAAATCACCGAAGCGGAAACGTCAGTTGCGCACCGGGCCGGTAGTGGATTCGGCCAACACCAAGGCCGTGAAGCGGTTGATGCCCTACGGCTAATTGCCGAACTGCCAAGCAGTGAGTTGACAAGGAGGAACGCATGCGTGTCAAACGCGGTGTGACCGCCAGACGGCGTCACAAGAAATATCTCAAGATGGCCAAAGGTTTTCGTGGTTCGCGGAGCCGTTTGTATCGTACCGCCCGCGAAGCTGTGGAAAAATCGCTGTGCTATGCCTATCGTGATCGCCGCCAGAAAAAGCGTGATTTTCGTAAGCTTTGGATCCAGCGGATCAATGCCGCCGCCCGGGAAAACGGCATGTCGTACAGTCGTTTCATGAGCGGTCTGAAGAAGTCTGGTGTGGAACTGAACCGGAAGGTCCTGGCTGACCTCGCGGTCAAAGACAAGCACGGGTTTTCTAAAGTCGCAGAATTGGCCAAAGAAAAGGTACACTAAGGTGTCTCTTTCCGCACAAGATGTCGTGCAACGCATAGAAAACCTGGTTCAAGAGTTCCGCAACTCTTTGGACCAGGTTTCTGTTTTTGAGGATCTGGAAACCCTGCGCGTAGAGTATCTGGGCCGCAAGGGCAAACTCGCCCAGGCGATGACCAGCATGCGCGATTTGGATTCCAGCGAGCGCCCAGCTGCCGGAAAGGCAGCCAACAAGGCCAAGGAAGAACTCAACGACCTGCTTGAGGGCGCTAAACACGCCCTGGAACAGGCCGAGCGCAGCAACCGGCTGGCGCAGTTCGATCCTACATTACCCGGACGCACTCCGTGGCAGGGCAGCCTCCATCCGGTGACGCGGGTCACCCGTCAGATCTGCGAGATCTTCAAGGGACTCGGGTTTGAGGTAGTCAGCGGTCCCGAAGTCGAAAACGACTTCTACAATTTTGAGGCCCTGAACATCCCCGCCGACCATCCGGCCCGGGACATGCAGGACACGCTGTACATTTCCGACTCCGTGGTCCTGCGCACGCACACCTCGCCCCTTCAGGTTCGGACCATGCAAAAGCGCACCCCGCCGGTGGCGGCCATTGCGCCGGGCAAGGTCTATCGCCGCGACGCCGACCTGACCCACACCCCGATGTTCCATCAGATCGAAGGGTTTCTGGTCGACCGCGAGGTGAGCATGGCTGACCTGCGCGGCACCTTGACCTCCTTTGTCCACCAGATTTTTTCTCCGGACACCCGGGTCCGTTTTCGCCCCAGTTTTTTTCCCTTCACCGAGCCCAGTGCCGAAGTGGATATCAGTTGCGTCATGTGCGGCGGCACCGGCCGCGTCGGGAATTCGACGTGTCGGGTCTGCAAAGAGACCGGCTGGGTGGAGATTCTGGGCTGCGGCATGATCGATCCCGCCGTCTTCCAGGCCGTGGACTATGATCCGGACCAGTACACCGGCTTCGCCTTTGGTCTTGGCGTGGAGCGGGTGGCCATGCTCAAATACGGTATCGGTGACCTGCGCCTGTTTTTCGAGAACGATCTTCGCTTTCTGCGGCAGTTTGGATAGAATTCCAGATTAAGGGATTAAGGGATTAAGGGATTGAAGAATTCAGGAATTCGAAGATGGGAGATCATCGAACGAAGAGCAGAACCCAACATCCCTCCTTTGCACCATTGTGACAGGGGCAGGAAGCCTGGAAGCGGACTCCTTAAAGGCAGATAAATGAGCGAAGGAGCGGCCGCATGCGCTGGAATCGGGGCCGGGATAGAAACTGATTTTTGTTTTTCGGACAAAGGTCTTACAACGTTCCGAAAAAAGGGAATGCTCAAAGAAAACCCTTTTCTGATAGAGGGTAAGATCAATTCATTCCGTATTTGTAAAATTTTTCGGGCCCGTTGGGCAAGACCAGTGTCACTCCCTCCCCATGCTGCCCGAGAGATTGTACCGGGATCGCAGTCGCAACTTCCAATGGCATTGCTCCTATCTGATATCCAATAACTGATAACTGTTGTAAGGACATCGCAATAATGCTCCTCAGTCTGAAGTGGTTGCACGAATTGACGCCGTTTACGGTCTCGGTCGAGGACTTGGCCCATAAATTGACCATGCTTGGCCTTGAGGTCGAGGAAATCCAGAATCCGTTTGCCGAACTGGAGTCGGTGGTCGTCGGGCATGTGCTTACCTGCGAGCCCCATCCGGATGCGGATACATTGTCCGTGTGCAGTGTGGATCTCGGCGGTGGTGTGCAACCGACTATAGTCTGCGGTGCGCCGAATGTGGCGGCGGGTCAGAAGGTCGCAGTAGCGCCGGTGGGTACGACCCTGCCCGGTGATTTCAAGATCAAGAAGGCCAAGATCCGTGGCCAGCGTTCTGAGGGCATGATCTGTTCGGAGAAGGAACTCGGACTCGGTGAGGGCGCCGACGGGATCATGGTCCTCGACGCGGATCTGGAACCGGGCACTTCTTTGATCGAAGCCCTGGACCTGGAGACTACAGTTTTCGACATTGGCATTACCCCCAACCGCGCCGACTGTCTGAGTGTACTCGGGGTGGCCCGGGAAGTTGCTGCGGCCTATGATCTGCCCCTGCACATCCCGCAGGGCGACACGACTCCCTACGAGGGCGAGAGTTCCCTGGATATCGATCTTGAGATCAGTGATGGCCGTCTGTGCCCATTGTATCAGGCGATGGGTATCGAGCAGATCACCCTCAAGCCAAGTCCGGCCTGGATGCGGTATCGGCTCCTGGCCGTGGGGCAACGTCCGATCAACAATATCGTCGACATCACCAATTATGTCCTTTTGGAGCAGGGTCAGCCTCTGCACGCCTTTGACCGCGATCGGCTCGAGGGCGATCGGATCCAGGTCGCACCCGCCGAAGAGGGGCAGACCATCACTACTCTTGACGGGCAGGAGCGGGCCCTCCAGGCTGGCGAACTCCTCATCTGGGACGCGGCAAAGCCCGTGGCGCTGGCCGGGGTGATGGGTGGCGCGAACAGCGAGATGCAGACTGGCAGCAGCCGGGTCCTGCTCGAGTGCGCCGTCTTCCACCCGGGCACGATCCGCAAGACCGCCAGACGTCTGGCCTTGTCCAGCGAGTCCTCCTACCGGTTTGAACGTGGTGTGGACCAGCCGGGATCCAGTCGGGCCATGTACCGCGCCGCCGCCCTGATGGCCGAATACGGTGCAGGGCGCATCGTCAAGGGGGTTGCCAGCAGTGAGCCGTTGCCGTGGGAACCGGTCAGGTTGCCGTTTCGCCCCGAGCGCACGAAACGGTTTTTGGCCCTGGACGTGGACGACAGCTTTTGCTTCCAGACCCTGACCGGCCTGGGATGTGTTGTGGAGACTGCGGACCCGAGCGTGTGGCAGGTCGATGTGCCGAGTTACCGGCTCGACCTGGAACGCGAGGTCGACTTGACCGAGGAGATCGCCCGGGTCTACGGCATGGACCAGATTCCGGCTTCGCTGCCCCGGGTCAGCAAGTCCCTGGAGTCTGATGCCCTGCGCGACACCCACTTCGATTTTTTACAGCAGCTCAAGACCTGGGCCTCGGGACTGGGCCTCAACGAAGCAGTCAATTACAGCTTTGTCGGCGCCAACGACCTCAATTGCCTCGGCCTGCCCGAAAATGACCGGCTCTTCGTCTGCAACCCCCTTTCAGCTGAACAGGATACCATGCGTTCGGCCCTGGCCCCGGGACTTCTGCAGACCCTGCGCCACAACCTTGGTCAGGGCAACACCACTTTGCGGCTTTTTGAAATCGCCCACACTTTCCACGCCGACCCGCATTCCGAGACCACGGCCGAGGAGATCCCTCGTCTGGCCCTGATGCTTACCGGCCGCCGCCATGAGCAGGGGTGGCCGTATCCCGACGAGGAACTGGATTACACCGATATCAAAGGGCTGGTCGAACACCTCGTGGCCTGGCTCGGGCAACGTCCGGAGTTCACGCTGCAGGAAGGACACAGCTATCTTGAACCGTGCGTGCGCGTGAGCGTCGGCGAGCAGGAGGTGGGGATCATCGGCCGGGTGAACGATGAGGTGGCCAGGGCGTACCGGGCCAAAAGCGATGTCTGGCTCGCGGAACTCGATATCCCGGTTCTGGAATCCTTTGCCGCCGATCATGAGGTCGTTTTCCGGGATCTGCCGAAATTTCCGCCGGTCCACCGGGACATGACGGTTATCGTTCCGCCTGGCGTCAAACTCCAGTCCATTCTGGACACCGTGCGAAGCGCCCAGGAGCAGCTCCTGCAGGACATGCTCCTGGTGGACATCTATCAGCCCGAGGACAGCGATGAACAGAAGTTCACCCTGCGCCTGACCTACCGCCATCCCAAGAAGACCCTGAAGGATAAGGAGGTGGACAAGGTCCACACCCGTCTCGGGGAATATCTGCTTTCCCAGTTGCCGGTGCGATTTTCCTAACAGGGTGTTGCAAATCTCCTAATCCTCCGTCTTCGCGCCCCTCGTGGAGAGCCGTTCTGGATTCCGGCCTCCGCCGGAATGACGGAGGGAGCCCTGCGGGCTGATGACTGAAGACTTGCGGTGAGTAGAGGGGGAATGGCACAGGCCCTGGTCTCGCCGTCATTGCCCGGCCCCTGACCTGAAGTGCTGCACAGACGCTGCGCACCGGGCAATCCAGCACCACCGTCTGCGTTGCTACACTCGACGCAGCGATTTCGATCCCGATAGCGATCCCGATTTGGATGGATTCAACCTCCGCCCTTTGCCAGCTGTCCACGGTCTTCCTCTCCTTCGCGCTCCGTCTTCAGTCATCTGTCTTCGGACTTCCCCCCTTCCCTTGACACCACGCCCCTTTTCCCTTTTTCTGCCGCCTGTCAGAGTGCAAGAAAAGGATTGGCGTGCCTATGCTGTATATTCTCGGATGTTTTCTTGGTGGCTTGGCCGTGGGATTCGCCATGCGTCGGCAGCAGCACCGGCTCAAACCCGTGGGCAGGCTCACGGATGCGGCTGTGTGCTTTCTGCTCTTTGTTCTCGGGGCCAAATTGGGGGCCAATGAGACAGTTATGGACAACCTCGGCCAATTGGGGTGGGAGGCGCTGTGGCTGACCCTGGGAGCGGTGCTTGGGAGCCTGCTCGCCGTGCGCCCACTGGAGCGGCTCCTCAAGGGCGAAGTGCCCGAGTCCGGTGGGAGGACCTGATGAAGGAAAGCGGCATTCTGGTGGGAGTGTTTATCGCCGGCGTGGTCCTGGGGCTGGCCGACCTGTTGCCACAATGGATCCTGCATCCCAAGATGGCCTTATATACCCTGTACGGCCTCCTGGTCCTCGTCGGACTGGGCATCGGCTGCGACACCGGGGCGTTGCGCGCTATCGTCAGGCTGAACATCAAGACAGCGCTCATGCCTGTGGCGGTAGCCGTGGGGTCCATTCTTGGAGCGGGGCTGGTTGCTCTGGTTCTGTTTGGGGTCAATTTCAGGGAAGGCATGGCTGTCGGCGCCGGGTTCGGCTACTACAGCCTCTCTTCGGTCCTTATTTCCCAGATCCACGGCGAGCAACTCGGCACAGTGGCCCTGCTCTCAAATATCATGCGTGAAGTCCTGACTATCCTTCTGGCGCCGTTTTTGGTCCGATGGTGGGGCTCGCTGGCTCCCATAGCTTCAGGCGGGGCCACGACGATGGACACGACCTTGCCTATTATTCACAAGGCGACCAGCAAACACTACGCCATGATCGCGGTCATCAACGGCATCGTGCTCAGTCTGCTGGTCCCGGTTCTGGTCCCGGCGTTATTGTGGGGATAGGAAGCCGTAAGGCAAGGGGCGGGACGAGGGGTGAATCCATCCAAATCGGGACCGGGATCGAAATCGATTTGGGTCCGCGAAGGCACACGAAGGTCGGCTTGAGAAGAGCTGAATTTGCCCGTCCAGGGAGAAGAACCTGGCTGGTCAAGGGGCGACTCGTTCATTGCCATTCACGATCGGAGATTCTGGTTCCGCAGGGAACCGGTAAGAGTTCTGTCCGCTGATTGCGCTGATCTGCGCTGATAGAGGCCACCACGCGTGAACTACGGCGCTGGCCTTTGCTCCCCTCCCCTTGGGAAAAGAAGAATTGCCCACGGAATGCACGGAATGACACGGAAAGGAAGGCAATGCCCGTAGGTCGGTTCCGGCGGAGCCGAAGCCGACAAACCCTTGCCCACTCTTTTTTCGTTTTCCTGTTATCGCCCTGCAGGCCCGTTGGCCAGATAATCACGCAAGTCCTGGAGTTCGGCGGTGACCTCCTCGAGCACGTTGGTGTAGCGGTCGGTGTCCTCGAGACGACGGCGGGCGCCGTCGATAGTCATGCCTTCTTCATAGAGCAAAAACTTGATCCGGCGCAAAAGCTGGAGATGGCGCTCGGTATACAGCCGCTGTCCGGTGGGCGTTCGAATGGGATCCAACTGCGGAAATTCGCTCTCCCAGAACCGGAGCACATAGGATTCCAGTTCGAGAAGTTTGGCAGCTTGCCCAATTTTATATCGTTTTTCGCCCCCTTTTTTCATGGCCCCTTCGTACGCCAAACCCGCCGCTCAGGCAACTCCCGCGGGAAGAGGGGGGGAGGCGCAGGGCAGAAGACTGAAGACGGCAATCAGAAAACAGAGGACGGCAGGCGGAGGACTGAAGGGGCTGGCGTTGGTGCTGCTTTTTCAAATTTTTCACCGCTGCAATTCGTTAATGCCCTGGTTGCTCCAGTTCTTTCTCCCTGAAAACCGAAAACCAGGAATCGATCCTGATACCGATCCCAATTTGGACCCGAACGCAATTCATTACGCCGCTTTTCGTCCTCCGCCCTCTGTCTTCAGTCCACCGTCTTCAGTCTTTCGTCCACTGTCCACCCTCTTCCGCCCACCGTCCTTATTTTCAATCAGATAATCCCGTACATACTCAGCACGCGCCAGCCGGTGTAGATCTGAAAAAGGGCCAGCAACACGAGCACCGCATTAGTGATCCCGTGGAGCAGGGGCAGCCAGGTCCGCCGTTTTTTGACCCGCTCCATGTGGCTGCCGGTGGCGTAGCCGGTGACCGCCAAAACGGCAATGACCATTGCCACGCGGGCATGCCAGCCGGTGATGAAGACACTCGACCACGTCAACCAGGCCATGCTCAATCCACCGAACAGGCCCGCGAGCATGAGCAGCAGGGTGAGGCGACCCAGCAGGACATGACGCCGACGGCGAAAGACAACGCCGCGGCGGTGGAGGTGCAGAGACTGGAACCGGTGCCAGCCAAGCCAGAGGACGAACAAGGCCAGCAGAATGACGCCGAACTGGAGCAGGGGATGGAAAAAAAGCATACGCGACCTCCAGGGACACAGAGTCAGCCGTCACACGGCAGCAAGAATCCATTTTCTCAATGAGAAAAGAGAGTGGAGCACGACACACAACGGTGGTCAAGCCGGAGTGCTTCCGGAGGGACTCTTGCTCCTGATGCGCTTTTCAGGCAATGAAAAGGGACAATGCCATAGAAAAGTGTATTTTCCCTCGCGAGAGCCTGGTTCAGACAGTTTTGTTCCGCGCCGTCCGCCGGTCCGTTTCCGATCAGGCCCAACCAACGATTCGACCACTGTTTGAAGTCCGTTTCCCGGGCAGCCCCCAGCCCGCTGTCTCTTGTTCAAGGAGTCTGTGTATGTCCGAAGAGTACGCTACAGACGACCGCATCCGGGAATTGGAAGCTGAGTTGGCCGCGGCCAAGAAACGCCTTGCCGCATTGGAAAAGCGGCAGGAATCCGACGCCCCGCCGGCCATGCTCCAGGACGTCCTGGACGGCATCGATATGGATATCCATATCACCGATAGTCACGAGGGCACCATTCTCATGGCCAATGCCCGGATGTACACGACCTATTCGGGGACCATCGTCGGCCGCCATTGCTGGGATGTCATTCGCAACGCGAATTCGCCTTGCCCGGGGTGCATGGTCGAGCAGTTGGATGACCCAAAGGTCCCGTCAGTGCGCTGGGAAGATTACAATCTCGCCGCCGGCGGCTGGTTCGAGCACATCGCCCGCCGCATCACTTGGCAGGACGGCCGTCCGGCGGTCCTGCACATTTCCCGGAACACAACTGAGGCCCACGAAACAGCTCGGGCCTATCGACGCAGTGAGCGCAAATACCGGCGGATGAACCGGCTCTTGCGGCTCATGGCCGACAACGTCCCGGACCTGATCTGGGCCAAGGATCTGGACGACCAATATTTGTTCGCCAACAAGGCCATTTGTAAGCAATTGCTGCGTTGCTCAGACCCTGAATTGCCCCTTGGCAAAACGGATCTGTATTTCGCTGAGCGCGAGCGTCGCTGGGGTCACGACCACACCTTTGGTGAGATCTGTATCGACTCGGACCAAGTGGTCAAGGCCAACCGCAAAAGCGGCCGCTTCCTGGAAGACGGGAAGGTCCGCGGCCGATACTTGGTGCTCGATGTTCATAAGGCGCCGTTTTTCGACGAAGATGGAGCCATGATCGGCACCGTGGGCGCGGCACGGGAGGTGACCGAGGAGATCCAGCGCCAGCAGGAACTCGACGACATTCAGAGCAAGTACCGTCTCATCCTCGAAAACTGCAACGACGGCATTGGCGTCAACGGTCCCGACGGCTTCTTTCGCTGGGTTAACCCCAGCCTGTGCCGTATTTGTGGGTTCTCTGAACAGGAACTGCTCAAGCACAGGACAACCACTTTCGTCGACCCGCGGGACCAAAACTGGGTCTGGGACTATTTCCGGCAACGACTCGATCCCGAGCAACCCGATCCGGAGCAGGTCTATCCCTTTCGTATCGTGCGCAAAGATGGGGTCGTCCGTTGGCTCCAGGCCTCGGTGGTCAAGATTGAGTGGAACGATCGGCCTGCCGCGTTGGTTTTTTATACCGACATCACAGGTCGGTATCCTCATCTGGACTGATCCAAGGCGACGATTTCCCGCATTGTCGGGCACTGGACGGGTCCTACCAGCCCGCGTATACTCATTTCCCTTACCGGATCGCCCTCACTGCAGGTGTGCCACGGCTACGGGCGCCGCCCCTCTTTGCGGTGCGCCTCTTTCGGCTTGATCCTGAACAGCCTTGCCGTGTGCGCCCGCCAATCCTCGACAGCAACGAGTAACATTTTCTATGGATTTTTCCGATACCTCCCGGGTTCATCTCCGTCACGGGGTGAAGACCGGTCTGGCCGCGACGTTGGCCTATCTGGCGACCCTCGTTCTCGGACTCAAGTTCGGTTACTGGGCCGTTCTCTCCACGGTCATCGTCATGCAGATGAATGTGGCCGACTCCATCCGCATGTGCCGTTACCGTTTTTTCGGCACCGCCCTTGGCGCCGTGCTCGGTATCGGTGCTATTCTCGTTTTTCCAGTCCAGCCCTTTTGGACCGCGATGGCGGTGTTCATCACCACCGGCTTCTGCGCTTACATGACCCGGTACGACGTGCGCTACCGTATGGCTGCAATTACGGTCTGCATCGTGGTCCTGGCCAGTATCGGGGAGCCGAACCGGGTTGTGTTCAGCCTGTATCGGGTCTTGGAAATCGGCATCGGGGTCTTCTGCGCTTTTGCGGTCACGGTGTTGGTCTGGCCGCGGCGGGCGGGACAGGATCTGCGCCGGCGGCTGAACGCCCAGTTCGAGGTCGCGGCGCGGGAGGTGCAGCTTTTGACGCACACGTTTGTCAGCGGAGGATCACTCCCTGGTACCAACCGGATTGAGGCCCTGGAGAGCGAAGCTGCTGAGTTGCGGGAACTGCTGGACAAGGTCATGCGTCACGAGCGGCGGCTGTACAATGAAGACACGGCCCGGCTGAACCGCAACGTGTCGACCCTGTCACGCTGCGCCGAGAATCTGCGATCCATGCATACGATTTTGCGGGCCGAGCCAGGAGCGCCGCCGGACATCATGCAGGATGAACTCCGCGAGCTTGCCGCTGCTGCCGGGGCAGTGGTCGAAGCGCGGCACAACGTGCCCCCGGAAGACCTGCGCCGTCTGGAGCGAGCCATCGCTGCCGCTGAGCAACAGATGCATCTCCTGCGCGGCCAAGGCGCCACCCGGACGTATTATCTCGAAGAGGTCCTGCGCTTTTTTTCCTTTTATTATGCTTTGATGCGATTCGGAAAAGACGGGCTGGATTGCAGACATTAAGATACTAGGAAGATTGAGGAATTGATGTATTGAGGCATTGGGGAATTCGAGGTGACTAAGGACGGATCTGTCCAAATCGGGATCGGGATCGATCTTTACCTTCAAGGATGCGTTATCGGCGATCTCGTAGGTCGGCTCCGGCGAAGCCGAAGCCGACACAAGCTGCTGCCTCAAGACATGATGAGCCAGGCCGGCCTGGCTCTTCATTCCGTAGTCGCCGCCGTCTTCCGTCCTCTGTCATCGGCCGCTTCGAATTCCTCAATGCCTCAATTCTTCAATCCCTCAATTTTCCTAAATACTTCGTGTGCCTTCGCGGACAGCACATTCTTCTGGATTCCGGCCTCCGCCGGAATGACGGAAGGCGGCTGGTGCCGTTTTTGGAAGGCCGTGGTTCTCGCCTTTTTCAATCCTCCAATTTCCCAATTCTTCAATATTCATCGCTTTCAAGCCATTAGATGCCGAATCGCTCCGATTTCAGCACCCAGGCCACCCCAACACCGACGACAAAGCCGACCGCCAGATTCGCCGCCAGTGTGATCCCCATGATGAGCACGGCCACAAACAGTTCTTTGCGGGTTTCGAGGTCCAGGATGGTCAGTGCAAGCTGGGCCCCGGCAAAAACGAGTAGCACTCCGAGGATTGCCAGCGGCAGCAGTTGCAAAAGAGCCACACTATGGGGGCCAAAGACCAGGGCCAGCCCCAGGAAGAGGGTGCCGATAATGAGATTCGAGCCGGCCGTGCGCGCGCCGAAGCGGTAGTGGGCCGCGAGGCCTCCGGCGCCGTGGCACATGGGCATGCCGCCAAGGATAAAGGCGGTCAGGTTGGCCAGCCCCATGCTGAAGCAGGCGTTTTTGTTCGTCACCCGCTGGGCCTGTTTTTCGAAATAGTGTTCGGCGAGATCGGTATACGCGAGGCAGGCGTTGCCCAGGGTCATGGGAAGTTGGGGCAGGACCAGGGCCAGCAGGGCGAAGGACAGATCCGCGCCACCGGGCAGACCAAAGGGCAACAGGGAAGGAAGATAAAGCCCGGGATCCACGTCTCCGAGCCCGCTGCCGGCCCCGAAGAGCAGCCCGCAACCGGTACCCAGAACAAGAACGGCCAGACCTCCGGGCCAGCGACGGTTATTGATGAGGAACAGGGTCACTAGGCCGCCCAGGACGCCAAACACTACCCCGATGGGCAGTGGACCGAAGTGCTGGAGCGCAAGTGCGGGTTCGGCGGCCTGTTGCACGTTCTGG
This sequence comes from Desulfohalobium retbaense DSM 5692, assembly GCF_000024325.1. Lineage (NCBI taxonomy): Bacteria > Pseudomonadati > Thermodesulfobacteriota > Desulfovibrionia > Desulfovibrionales > Desulfohalobiaceae > Desulfohalobium > Desulfohalobium retbaense. The sequence goes on from NC_013223.1 coordinate 71,297, forward strand.
AACTGCGTGGTGCCGAGCATGAAGCGGATGCCGCTGGACAGCAGCAAGGTGCCGGTGGAGAGTTGGATGCCGCGGATGACAGACTTAGGGGTGATACGGCGGATGAGATCGATGATCCCGGTCCAGCCGACGAGGAGGAGAATAATGCCGAGCAAGAGCGCTGAGGCCGCGATCTGCTCCGGCGTCAGCGCTGTGGCGATGGCGTAGGCCCCGATAACCTTCATCGGCTGGACCGGCACGGTAACGCCATAGAACAGCCCGGCCAGGATGTAGAAAAGACCGATGCAAAAAAACACACCCAGGGCAGGCAGGCCGTTGATCAGGATCATGGCCATGGCAATGGGCAACAGGGTGCCCAGGTCACCCAGGGAACCGGCGACTTCCATGCGGTTGAATCGCAGCGGCAATGACATACGCGACGCCTCACAATGATTACGAAGGGATGGAGTGCCTTTGGCATAGGCAAAACCAGCGGCGAGCGCAATAGGGCTAGGAAAATTGAGGAATTGAAGAATTGGGGCAGTGGGGAATTCGAGGAGGCGGAGGACGCGAAGAGGACGACTGTGGGCAGGTGACTGAGGACGGCTCCGTCCACATCGAAATCGGGATCGGTATCGAAATCGATGTTTGTGCGGGGCGTTGGAGAGGTTTGAGTCCAGTACCCAGTACCGAAGATGTAACCACAGAGGACACAGAGAGCACAGAGGGGGACCGGCCGGCCAGCGATCCCGTAGGTCGGCTCCGGCGAAGCAGAAGCCGACACAAGCTGAGTTCGCCGATTGGCAATGGGGGAGAGAAATGACGGGCCTAATGGCACCGATGCCAGGGGCCTCTTGTTCTTGATCAGCGAAGATCAGTACAATCAGCGGTGAAAATTGCTTTGCCTTTTCCCGGATTCTTTGTCTCAGCGGCACAAATGAAGATTGGTGACGCAGATCACGCAGAGAGGCGCGGATCAGGAGAAATAAGCGCTACGTGCCGTTTGCCATGAATCTCTGAAGATCGTGCATCGCTTCCTTCCCCTTGGGAAAACAGGAATTGCCCACGGAATGTACGGATGGACACGGAATGAAGAAGCCAGGCGCCGGCGCCTGTGGGTCCGAAGAGGAAGAGGTATCTCACGCCCGCTCCCGGTGGTCGCTCAAGGCGCGAAGCCGCGAAGGAAGACAAGGCGGAGGTGTGGATGCCGTCCCAGCGGCAGAAGACCCGCTGGCCCGGCGGCTGCCCCCTCACTGCCCGTTCGGGCACCGACGCTGCAGCTATTTCCAGGGTTTTGTTCTTTGCTATTTCGAGGATCGGTGGCCTTGGGCCTTGGTTTGCCAGGTTCCTTGCGGAACCAGGAACTCCGATCGTGAATGGGTAATGAACGAGGGCCCCTTTACCGCGGCAACGGTCCGCCGCGGTGAATGGCTTTCGTCCCGCCTGTCGAGCGACCGAAGGGAGCGGGCGGCTAAAAAACTCTTGCAAGATCTATTGGCCGCCCGTTCGCTACCGCTCTCTCGACGTAAAAGGCGGACGGATTTTTGAGCCCCGCGGACCGTTGCGGGGCCCAAGAGCCGTTTGGCCACAAACCTGCGGCTGCCTTTGGCAACAGGCAGTCGAAAGTAGCGATAACTGGGATTCCAGGCTCCCTCCCCCTTGCCAAGGGGGAGGGTCGGGGAGGGGGTGCTGGGTCCGATCGTTGCCGTCCGACGACTGTGCCGCAGCCTTCGCAAGGGGAGGGGAGCAAAGACCAGTGCTGGCGGTCAGATCTGGTGCCCTGGATCAGTGCACAGTGGTATTTGCGCCAAAGTTCTGACCGGTTCCCCACGGAACCAGGAACTCCAATCGTGAACCAAGGGTAAACGAGGGCCCCTTGTCCGGCCAGGTGCTTCTTCCTGGGCGGGCAAAGGCATCTGTCTTACTTCGCGCACCCAATTCTTTCCTCTTCTTCGGGCCTTCGCGACTTGAGGGCGTCCGCGCCCGGGCGTGAGGCATTTCTTGCTCTTCGGACCGCCAGGCGCCGGCCTGGCTCTTCATTCCGTAGTCGCCGCCGTCTTCCGTCCTCTGTCATCGGCCGCTTCGAATTCCTCAATGCCTTCCATGAGAAGGCATGTCAACGTCCGACGTGGCGGACCACCGTATTGCCCTATAGTCCCAAGCAAGTCGCACTTCCATACGCACTCTTCGAGGATCGTTGCCATTTGATCCGGTGTCTCAGTACTATTCGCTTGGTGGAAGCTGCCACCTCAATTGCGGCCTTGTGTGGTTTTGCCGGCAAGCAAAGAGGCCTAGGAATTTGTCGCAGTCTTCCGAATGAGACTTTATTTGGTGCTAGCGGTGGTTGACCACGAGGCCGTTGCTGGGCCCCCTGGAAAATTTATTTCTACGTGGTGAAGCGTTATGCAGCTTCGACGGTGGAATCCTTGTGGCAATAAAATGGGTGATACTCCTCCCCCGTCACCCACAGTCGGTGGAGCAAAACCGCCAGTTTGCGCGCCACAGCTACCACAGCCCGTTTCTTGGCGATCGTGCCCCCTCTCGCGGCAATGCGCTGCCCGAATCGTCGCAGCTCACTATCAGCCCCAAATGGGCCCAGGACGTAGTGAGCGACATTGACCAGCAAGGTGCGCAACTGGGAGTTACCGCATTTCGTGATGCGTAGCTGCTTGTCGGTATCCCCGGATTGGTCCCTTTTGGGAACCAAGCCTAGAAATGGCCCTACATCTCGGCTCTTGGTGAAACGGTCCTTATCTTCGAGCGTCAAAACGAACGCCAAGGCTGTGATCGGCCCAACGCCGGGGACTTGTCGCAACACTTCTGTCTCAGGGTAGTGGGTGCGGCTGAGGTGTGTCACTTCGTGCTCGTATTTTTTTATCCCTTCAGTGAAATTGGCAATTTGTTCTATCAACGGCAGCAGGGCTGCTTTGAGTTCACTGGGGATATGCTCCGGTGCTTTTTTGTGGAAGCTGGCGGCGCTGCATTTCGGCAGGCGTTCCCCGGCGCATTTTACGGTCCCTCGAACGTGGTTGATAAGAGAGGTCCTGCTTTTTACCAGCGCATCACGGGCTTGCAGGATGGCCAGCCTGGCTTGTGCATCTGCGCTTCGGTGCTCAATGGGGCGCAAGAGTTTGGGATCCATCTTGGCCACCCGGGCCAACATCTCAGCGTCGCGAAAGTCTGTTTTGATCGGCTCCTGCCAAATGCAGCGGAGTTTGCGAGGGTTGCCGACGACAACTGCGCAACCAAGCTCTTTGAGCAGGCGGCTGATCCAGGCAGAGTGTGTCCCCGCCTCAATGGCAACAAAGGCTCCTGAGTAGGCAGCAAACCGTTTACGCATCGCAGTCTTGGTATTGGTCACCTTAAAGGTGGTGGCAATGTCCCCGTTCCAGTCCAACACGCATACGACGTTCTGCTTGTCACCGAGATCGACACCGATGGTATGATTTGCTAAATGGCACTTCATGGCTGGGCCTCCTGGTTTGCAGCATATGACTGCGTTGTTTTGGTGAGCATAGCTCTAAGCTATAGCTCGTCAGGTGGTCCAGCCTTCTCATCCTACCTCAATTCTTCAATCCCTCGATTTTCCTAAATACTTCGTGTGCCTTCGCGGACAGCACATTCTTCTGGATTCCGGCCTCCGCCGGAATGACGGAAGACGGCTTTGCGCCTTGAGCGAGTCTGCGAGCGGGGCGGTTCAATTCTTTTGTAAAAGCTATGAGCAGCCCGTTTGCTGGTCGCAATAGACCACGTCGTGCTCAATGCGGTTGCGGCCGTTGGCCTTGGCTGCGTAGAGGGCGTTGTCCGCGGATTTGAGCAAGCCATCAAGGTCCTCGTGTTCCGGCCGGAGTTCGCTCAGACCAAAGCTCACGGTGAAGCCGATGGTCCCGCCGTTGCGGGAGACCTCGCTTGCAGCACACAAGGTGCGCAGGCGTTCGCAGATGTGATCGGCCTGGCTGAGGTCGGTGTCCGGGAAGCAGATGGCGAATTCCTCGCCGCCGTATCGCGCGGCGATATCGTAGGGCCGGACGTCCTCGCGCAGAATGCGGCCGAGATGCTGCAGGACATGGTCGCCAACGTCGTGGCCGTATTTGTCGTTCACGTCTTTGAAATGGTCGATATCCAGCATGGCCAGGGTCAGCCTCTCGTGCGTGCGGCGGGCCCGGCTGAATTCCTTGTGCATCAGGGTGATGAAATGGCGCCGGTTGAACAGGCCGGTCAACTCGTCGGTCCGCGAAAGCCGTTTAAGATGTTCCTGGTACTGTTGTTGGTGGGTGATATCGTTGACCATTGCCATGACGTGGCGGTCCGGAACATAGACGTAGGAGGCCTCGATATATTTCTCTTCGCCAGTGGATACGAGGGTGTAGGACATCTGGCGGCGCAGGTTGGATCGAGACTCGAAGCAGCGGTGGATGTCTTCGATGACCTGGGGGTTCTGGTCGCGGTAGACCTCGGACAACCAGCGTCCCTTCAGGTGCTTGGCTTTGCCCTGAGTCATTTCCACGGCCGCGGTGTTGAAACTCGAGAGCATGAAGTCGTCGTTGCGGCGCTCCCAGGTAAAGATCGGCAACGGGATGCCGCGGTACAGAGCTTCGACGTGCTGTTTGCTCTTGAGGACATGTTCTTCCTGGACCTTGCGCTCGGTAATGTCTTCTGCCGTGCCGACGAAGAGTTTTTTGTGATCGCTTTCAAAGCGGTAGGTCCGGGCGTGGATCCAGCGCACTCCTTTTTCGGGGTGGACGATACGGTATTCCTCGTTGAAGTCGATACGCTCGTTGCGCACAGCCTGAAAGGCCCGCTGCACCCTGGCCAAATCCCGCTCGTCGATCATGCGCATGAAGGCGCGACTGTCGGAATACATATCCTCGGGCGTGATGCCGAAGACTGAGCTGATCGACGGGCTGACATAAATGACCCGGTCCTGGTTCAGGTCGCGTAGCCAAAAGACTTCGTTGATGTTTTCGACCAGAAAGCGCAGGACCTCCTCCTGCTCTTTGGGCGCGGAAATGTCGCGCAGGACCGCGGCGACGTAGGCCGGAGCGGTGGCGTCGGGAAGGGGAAAGTAGCTGACTGCCAGATGCGAAGTGTGCCCAGCGTCCGACGTGACGGGGGATTCGTACTGGACCTGGGCCCCCTGCAAGACCTCTTCAAGCTTTTCCCGGACCAGGAGCTGATAGAAATCCTCGCCCACAATCTCCCGGACGTGCTTGCCGATGATAGTCGCCGGGTCTGTTCTCCGAAGTCGGCAGTAGGCGGCATTGGCGAAGATATAGATGTGTTCGGTGTTGACGATGGCGATGGCGTCTTCGATCTGCTCCAGAAAGACGGGCAGGAGCTCGGAGTGGACGTCGATCAGCTGTGTCATGGGAAAATTCCCGGTTGGGGTGGTTGGGTGAAGGCTGAGTAGAGCTTAGGAAAATTCAGCGGAGGCGGCAAGCGGGGAGGGCGGGCGATGAACAGATGACGGTGGACGGTGGATTGAAGACGGCAGGACGAAAAAAGGGCAACAACGGTCAACATCCAAATCGGTATCGGGGTCGAAATCGCCTGGGGGGGGGCAGGGGGGAATTGTCGGCGATCATGGAGGTCGGCTACGGGGGAGCCGAAGCCGACAGGAGTTGTGTCCGCCGATGGCCGCTGATGGCTGAAGCAGGGAGCAGGACGCTCTCTATCGCTGTCTTCCGTCTTCAGTTCACCGTCTTCACTCTTCGGACCGCCAGGCTCTCTACCCTCCCAGAGCTAGAGGGCTTCCATCTTAACTGGGCCCAAATTTTGTCTAGACAATGGGGGAAACTGTAAACCGATAGCGATTTGGAGGGCCTGTGCTTGGCCCCTTCTACTCGTCCCCCGTCTTCTGCCACCGTCCACTGTTTCCGGCCTTTCTTCTTTCTCACCAGCACGAGGCGTCGACTTCTCGAAACGCCGCCCGGATAAGGTCTTTCCAGGTGACGATTCCGGCAACGCGCCCGGATTCAGTGACTACCGGCAGGCAGGAAATGCGCTTTTCGATTAACAATTCAAAGGCGTCTTTGACCGAGGTCTCGGCCGTGACAGTGACCGGATTGCGAGACATGATCTGGTGGGCGCGTTTGTTCAATATGGCCAGGTCCCGGTTCTGTTCGCAGGGCGTGTCGTAAAACGGACTCAGGTTCTTCAGCAGGTCCCGATCGGAGATGACCCCCTGAAGCATACCGCCATCAACGACCAGCAGATGGTGGAACTCATGTTCTTCGAACAGGGATTTCACGTAGCGGACAAAGTCGTCCATCTGCACTGTGCAGACGCCTTTGGTCATGATATCGATAATGCGCATTGTGGTCCTCCGCGCTTGGGCACTGTTTGTAGGAATGTATCGGATCAACCGCCACTGGTGTTTATTTCCGAAGGGCGTGGCAAGGGAATACCTCCTCCCCCCTTCCGGCTTTTTGGCAGCAAAGGCATGGGCTGGGCAAGAATTTTCGGTTGTTCGAATCTGCAAGGTGTCCTGTTTGACGCCTGGGATCAAGCGCTTTGGCTCGGTATGCCCACACGAAGCGATGCCCGATACGAAAACTGATTAGGAATTCAGTACTTTTGCTTCGCAGGCAAAATCGTGTCTAAAAGCTCGCACAATTTTTTTTGAAAAACGGCCGGTCCGAAAACGGCGTTTTGCAAGAACAGGTGCTTCCCAAAAGGTGGGACGCATCAGGTGGCAACCTTGAAAAGACCGGGGGATGGAATGAAAAATTGGGGATTGGTGTGTTTCGTGGCCATAGTACAGCTCATGATCGGGGTGGGTTCGCTTTGCGCCCAGACGGCTGAGGCTCAAGACAAGCCTGTCGTTGGGGTCATTCTCCCCTTTTCCTCGGCGTTTGAGGATATTGCTGTTGAGCAGCAGCGGGCGGTGGAATTGGCCCTGGCCGAGAGCGGCTCGGCGTTCGAGATCGTCTTCAAGGACGGCGGGGCTGACGTGGACACAGCGGTGCAGGCCTTTCAGGATCTGGTGCGTTCGCAAGAGAACCTGGCGGCGGTTGTCAGCTGCTCGAGCTGGGCTTCAAGCGCGATCCATCCGTTGGCCGCTGAAAAGGACATCTTTCATGTCGCCATCGGCAGCGCGGCCTTGAAGCGAACCGAACCGGGGCACACCATCCGCTTGACTGTGGGTGTCCAGCAGGAACAGGAACAATTGGCCGCCTATTTGACGGACTTTGAACGGATCGCGGTCCTGGCGATGGACAACAATCTTGGCTCCAGCTGGATCCGTATGCTTGAGGACCGTTTTCCAAAGCAGGTTGTGGCCGCGCAGGAGTACAATCCGCAGCAGATGGATATTGCGGCCCAACTCGCGACCATCAAGGCCCGGGACTCTGAGGCCCTGGTGCTTATCAGTGCCGGGGAAGCGGCCACCATCGCCAAACAGGCGCGGCAGGCCGGCATCAAGGCCCAGCTAGTCGGCACACGCCCCATCCAGCGCGCGGAGGTGTTGGCGGCCTCAGCCTTCACGAACGGTCTCGTCTATACCTACCCTTCATACAATCAGGACCATCCCTTTATGAGCGCGTTTACGGATCGCTATGGTCTTGAGCCCGGATTTTTTGGGGTCGAGGCCTATGATCTGTGTACCACCCTGAGCCGGGCCCTGGAGCAGGGACGGCAGACGCCAAAAGCGCTTTTCGAGTGGTATGCCGGAAACACGTTCACCGGCGCCCTGGGAAAAGTGACGTTTGCCAATGATGGGGACGCTTCGTATCCGTATATTTTCAAAAAAGTGACAGAATCCGGCTTCCGGGTAGCCGAGTTCCAGTTCCCCATGCTCTTGACGCAAACGGCCCAGGAACTCAACGCGATTTTCAAGGATATGGACCGAAGTGTGGCCGCCGCTGCCGAACAGCTTTCCACGACAGGCCTGCGGGGAGACCGGGCCTCGGCCATTCTGGAAACACTCTTCAACGAGAATCAGTATGCCTATAATTGCGTAACAGTGGATGCCACGGGCACTATCGTCAATGTGGCGCCCAAGCAATACAGTTCGGTGATCGGCGAGGATATCAGCGGTCAGGAACAGATCATCCGGCTGCACGAGACGCACCAGCCGGTGCTCAGTCAGGCCATCAAAATGGTCGAAGGCTTTGTGGGGATTGACCTGGAACACCCGGTCTTCGATCAGGACGGCGGGTTTATCGGATCGGTCAGCGTGCTCACCCAGCCAGATTTTTTCGGGAGCATCATTTCCCGCAAAGTCCATAATTTTCCGGTGGAGATCTTTGTCCTGCAACGCGATGGGACGACTATCTATGATGTCAATGCCGAGGAGATCGGCAAGAACGCTTTTGCTGACCCAATCTACGATGCGTTCCCATCGCTCAAGCGGATAGCCCGGAAGATGGTCTCTCAGGCCGAGGGCGAGGGGACGTACCGCTTTCAGGACCGACATATGGAACACGCCGTAGCGAAACAGCTCCTCTGGACGAGTATTGGCCTGCACGGAACCAACTACCGCTTGGCACTGACCTATGGGGCTGGGGAGATTGAGGATTGAAGGATTGAGGTATTGAGAAATTCGAAGAGGAAGAGGTATCTCACCTCCGCTCTCGGTGGTCGCTCAAGGCGCGAAGCCGCCTTCCGTCATTCCGGCGGAGGCCGGAATCCAGAAGAATGTGTTGTCCACGAAGTCATGCGAAGGAGCACGAAGGAAGGCATAAGAAAGGGTACAAATTGTCCGTCCAGGGAGAAGAACCTGGCCGAACAAGTGGCCCTCGTTCATTGCCCATTCACGATTGGAGGTTCAGGTTCCGGAGGGAACCTGTAAGAACGCTGCCCGCGGATTGCCGCTCATAAGTGAAGCAGGGATCAGGACGTTCTTCAGCTGTCTTCTTTCCTTGGATCGCCAGGCTTTGTGCTCTGTTTTATGTTGCTATTTTTGTTCCCTGCCCCGTCGCAAACGCAAAAAGGGGTTAAGTCGTTTGACTTAACCCCTTGAAATCTTCTGGTGGAGCTGAGGGGGCTCGAACCCCTGGCCTCCTGAATGCCATTCAGGCGCTCTCCCAGCTGAGCTACAGCCCCGCCGTTGAAGTTCCATTTTTTAGGCAAACTTGGTGCTCCTGTCAATACTTTTTTTCCGCTTCCGGCAGGTTCAAGGACCAGCCCGCGGCAAGGGCGGTACACTCGGGACTGTCTGGAAATCCGCTGAGCCAGTCCCGGGTCTGCTTTTCAATGGCTTCAATAGAGTCGTCGTTCCGGTCGGGATGGTGGTGGGTTAGCCCCACCTGTTGCACTCGGGTCTCCAGACCGAGTCTGGCGGCCTCAAGTGGAGAGGAATGGCCCCAGCCGCGGGCGCCATCAAGCTCTGCGTCGAGGAAGTGGGCGTCGTGGATGAGCAGATCGGCGCTGCTACAGGCCGTGTGCAGGGCGAGGCGCTGTTCCGCAGTCATGGCGGCGAGTTCATTATCTGGGACCACAACGACCCGACGGCCTTGAGCCGAGGTGCAGCACAAACCGGCCGCCTTCCCGGGATGGGCCAGGGGGATGGCTGTGACCGTTAAGCCGGCCAACCGGTCTTCTGGGCCTGGAGCGGGGCAGATTTGGAGACGGGCTGCAACGTTGGCCCAAGTTACTGGAGAAAGTGGAGGATGCAGAAGGGCGTGTAACGCGTTTGACACCTCCTTCGGCGATACAAAAGGGGCAGAGACCCGAATCTCGAAACGCCTGTCGAACAAGGGAGCAAAGAAGGGAAAGCCGCAAACATGGTCCTGGTGCAGATGACTGAGGATCAGATGGATACGGCGGGGGCCGTTTTTCTGCAGCTGTCGGCCAAGGGGATAGATTCCTGTGCCTGCGTCGACGATGAGCAGTTCGTCGTGCCCTGGATGGGATTGCAGAGCGAAGCAGGTGGTTTGTCCCCCGTACCGCACCGTGTCTGGCGCGGACACAGGAAAGGAGCCCCTTGCGCCCCAGCATGTGATTCGCATGGTTTTCTCGTTGTAAGGAAATGGTTGGACGATTTTCAGTCGCTAGACAAGACTGGAACAGGCCAGTACTCTGCGTTTCGAATAGAAGCAGGGTTGTGGCGCCTGTTTGCAGCTCATTGTCCAGGACCTTGCCAGGCTGTCGAAAATCTCCCACTGGCAGATAGCTGTAATACGTTCAATCTGTTACCTGCGGATAAGTGTTCTGCGACCTTGAATTTTCTTGTGCCGTTCCTTGGGGTTTTCGAGAGGTTTGCGTTATACAGATTTTTCAGCAGTCAGTTCGTGTTGTGGCGCCCAAAGCGTAGCCGCAATGTATATAAGAGACAAGCGCTGTTGGTTTCCAGATAGAAAGGAGAGTGTATGCGCTGGAAGCAATTTTTGACCCCGATTCATAGTGTTGACGCGGAAACGGCCCGCAGCTCTCTGCAGGCACCTGGCGTCGACGCGGAGATCATCGACGTCAGGCAGCCCAAGGAGTACGACCAGGGCCATATCCCCGGCGCCAAGCTGATTCCATTGCCCCAGTTGCAGGACCGACTGCAGGAGATCGACGCGGACAAGCCGGTTTATGTCTATTGCGCCGTGGGCGGACGCAGTCGCGTGGCCGCCCAGATGCTCTCTTCACAGGGCTTTGCCGAGGTCATGAACATGAAAGGGGGCTTTAAGGCCTGGAACGGCCATCAGGCAATCGGTGCTGAAGAGCTGGGTTTGGAATTGTTTGACGGACTGGAGAGTTTTGCCGAACTGCTCAAGACGGCCTACGGCATGGAGGCGGGGCTTCGGGAATTTTACACTTCCATCGCCTCGCGGGTCGACGATGGCGACGTGCGCGAGCTGTTCGAAACCCTAGCCCGCATTGAGGAAAAGCATACCCGAAGGGTCTTTCAGGCCTACCTCCAGAAAGTCGACGACCAGGTGGATGAATCCACGTTTTCCGAGCAGATTGTGCCCCAGGCCCTGGAGGGCGGCCAGACCTCGCAAGACTATATCGACCGTTTTGCCCCGGATTGGAACAAGCCGGAGGAAGTCATGGAACTGGCTATGGGGATCGAGGCCCAGGCCATGGATCTGTACACCCGGGCCGCGCAGCGTGAGAGCGGAGATGCTAGAGAGTTTTTGGAGCAGATGGCCCTGGAGGAGAAAGGCCATCTGCAGCAGTTGGGCCAGATGCTGGACCGTATGCTGGGGGCGTGAAGAGAGAGGGCACTTCAGAGAACGGTGGACAGAAGGCAGATGATGGAACGCGGATTCATCGCTATCGAAATCGGGATCGGTATCGAAATCGATTTATGTCCACGAAGGCACGCGAATTTACGCGAAGTGTTTAGGAAAATTGAGAAATTGAAGAATTGAGGCATTGAGGAATTCGAAGCGGCCGATGACAGTGGACGGTGGACAGAGCGGCGGCGACTACGGAAGTCACGGAATGAAGAGCCAGGCCGGCGTCTGGCGGTCCGAAGAGCAAGAGATGCCTCACGCCCGGGCGGGGACGCCCTCAAGTCGCAAAGGCGCGAAGGGCTAGGAAGATTTGTGAATTGAGGTAGGATGAGAAGGCTGGACCACCTGACGAGCTATAGCTTAGAGCTATGCTCACCAAAACAACGCAGTCATATGCTGCAAACCAGGAGGCCCAGCCATGAAGTGCCATTTAGCAAATCATACCATCGGTGTCGATCTCGGTGACAAGCAGAACGTCGTATGCGTGTTGGACTGGAACGGGGACATTGCCACCACCTTTAAGGTGACCAATACCAAGACTGCGATGCGTAAACGGTTTGCTGCCTACTCAGGAGCCTTTGTTGCCATTGAGGCGGGGACACACTCTGCCTGGATCAGCCGCCTGCTCAAAGAGCTTGGTTGCGCAGTTGTCGTCGGCAACCCTCGCAAACTCCGCTGCATTTGGCAGGAGCCGATCAAAACAGACTTTCGCGACGCTGAGATGTTGGCCCGGGTGGCCAAGATGGATCCCAAACTCTTGCGCCCCATTGAGCACCGAAGCGCAGATGCACAAGCCAGGCTGGCCATCCTGCAAGCCCGTGATGCGCTGGTAAAAAGCAGGACCTCTCTTATCAACCACGTTCGAGGGACCGTAAAATGCGCCGGGGAACGCCTGCCGAAATGCAGCGCCGCCAGCTTCCACAAAAAAGCACCGGAGCATATCCCCAGTGAACTCAAAGCAGCCCTGCTGCCGTTGATAGAACAAATTGCCAATTTCACTGAAGGGATAAAAAAATACGAGCACGAAGTGACACACCTCAGCCGCACCCACTACCCTGAGACAGAAGTGTTGCGACAAGTCCCCGGCGTTGGGCCGATCACAGCCTTGGCGTTCGTTTTGACGCTCGAAGATAAGGACCGTTTCACCAAGAGCCGAGATGTAGGGCCATTTCTAGGCTTGGTTCCCAAAAGGGACCAATCCGGGGATACCGACAAGCAGCTACGCATCACGAAATGCGGTAACTCCCAGTTGCGCACCTTGCTGGTCAATGTCGCTCACTACGTCCTGGGCCCATTTGGGGCTGATAGTGAGCTGCGACGATTCGGGCAGCGCATTGCCGCGAGAGGGGGCACGATCGCCAAGAAACGGGCTGTGGTAGCTGTGGCGCGCAAACTGGCGGTTTTGCTCCACCGACTGTGGGTGACGGGGGAGGAGTATCACCCATTTTATTGCCACAAGGATTCCACCGTCGAAGCTGCATAACGCTTCACCACGTAGAAATAAATTTTCCAGGGGGCCCAGCAACGGCCTCGTGGTCAACCACCGCTAGCACCAAATAAAGTCTCATTCGGAAGACTGCGACAAATTCCTAGGCCTCTTTGCTTGCCGGCAAAACCACACAAGGCCGCAATTGAGGTGGCAGCTTCCACCAAGCGAATAGTACTGAGACACCGGATCAAATGGCAACGATCCTCGAAGAGTGCGTATGGAAGTGCGACTTGCTTGGGACTATAGGGCAATACGGTGGTCCGCCACGTCGGACGTTGACATGCCTTCTCATGGAAGGATTGAGGTATTGGGGAATTGGGGAATTGGGGAATTGGGGAATTCGAACAGGCAAAGGCCAAGGCGTTTGTCCGCGAAGTCACGCCAAGCTGCGCGAAGTGAGGCCGATGCCTTTTGCCCGTCCAGGGAGAGGAACTTGGCCGGGCAAGGGGCCCTGGTTCACGATCGGAGCTTCTGGTTCCTAGCGGAGCCGGTAAGAGTTTTTGACCGTTGATTTGCGCTGATTGAGGCCTCCATGCTCGAACTACGGCACTGGCCTTTGCTCCCCGCCCTTGCGAAGGAGAGGGGCAGGGGTGGGGTCCCAGTCGCGGGCACACCAGCTTGAGGACAGCGATCAAACCCAGACCTGTGAGATGTCTGTTCCAGAAGAACAGAACTGACCACGAAATGACACGGAAATAAGGGCCGGGGAGTGTTGAGGTGCGGTCGTTATTGGTTATCAGTTCCTCGGGTTCAGCATTGATACTCGATTTCCAATACCTGATTTTCGATACCTGAATACCTGACACAGCTACCCGGGCAGCAGATTTGCGGTATTGAAACCGGGATTGCAAAAGGAGGCAGTATGGCGCGGTTGGTCCTTTTAGGTGGCGGGCACGCTCATATGACAGTCATGGCCAGCCTGAACGAGTTTCTGGACCGTGGACACGAAGTACGTGTCGTTGGGCCGGAGCCGTATCACTATTATTCCGGTATGGGGCCGGGGATGCTCGGCGGCCATTATACGCCAGAGGAGATCCGTTTCGATATCCGGCGCATGGTTGAGAGCAAGGGAGCGAGCTTTGTCGAGGACAAGGCCGAGCGGATCGATGCGGCCTCCCGCGTGGTCCATCTGGCTTCAGGGCAACACCTGGAATACGATGTTCTGTCCTGTAATACCGGCAGCGTCGTTGATCAGCGCTTGGCGGCCCCGGACGCGACGAATGTGTATACTGTCAAACCGATCGCCAATCTCCTAGCGGCGCAAAAGCGGATCAAAGATTTGGCCTCTTCCAAGAGTGAACTCCGCATCGGTGTTGTCGGTGGTGGCCCGGCAGCGTTGGAGGTCGCCGGCAATGCCCTGAGTTGGGCGCACCGGGTCAACGCCTCCTCGCCGAAGGTGACCGTATTCGGAGGCAAGGAATTTTTGCGCCGCCATCCGGGCAAGGTTCGCCAGTTTGCCATCATGTCCCTGGAACAACGCGGAATCGAGTTGGTTCAGGGCAGTTATGTGGACAAAGTGACCGGCTCGCGTATTGTTCTGGAGGACGGTTCCAGCGCTGATGTCGATCTCGTTTTTTTGGCTCAGGGTGTGCGGCCTTCTCCCTTGTTCCGGGCCTCGGACGTAGCCGTGGGGCCAAACGGAGGGCTGGCCGTCAACGAATATCTCCAATCCACCGAAGAGCCATCCATTTTCGGGGGCGGCGACTGCATCCATTTCGAGCCGGAGCCGCTGGACAAGGTCGGTGTCTATGCTGTGCGGGAAAATCCGATTTTGAAGGCCAATCTCATGGCCCAACTTGAGGGCAAGGAACTAACCCCCTTTGATCCTGGGGACGGGTATCTGCTCATTTTCAACCTTGGCGACGGCACCGGCATCTTCTGGCGCAAGAAGACCATCTTTCACGGTCGCCCGGCTTTCTGGCTCAAAGATTTCATCGACAGGCGGTTCATGAAGCGGTTCCAAAAGGCGTGAGCCTGGAGGACGATAGACGAGAGTGGACAGAGGGCTGAAGACGGTGGCGACTACGGAAGTCATGACATGTCACGGAATGAAGAGCCAGGCAGGCGCCTGGCGGTCCGAAGAGGAAGAGATGCCTCACGTCCGCTCCCGGTGGTCGCTCAAGACGCAAAGCCGTCTTCCGTCATTCCGGCGGAAGCCGGAATCCAGAAGAATGTATTGTCCATTAGAGTAGAGCATAAAAGGCCCGGGGCCAAAAGCCCCGGGCCTTTTATGCTCTATTCGCCGCCGCCTTCAGCAGTGAAGCCGCGGGTATAGCCACCAGTGCTGGCCGGTGTGCCGGCGATGCGGGCGAGGTAAGTGCTGCCGAGTTCCTTGATATGGTCTCCGACGTCATCGAAATAGTTCAGGTGTTCCTGCTCTTCGTCGATGATCTGCTCAAAGAGCTTGGCGGTGATGCTGTCGCCGTTGTCGCGGCAGACCTGCAGGAACTGGTTGTAGGTGTCGATGGTGTCGTCTTCGAGTTTGGAGTCGTGGGTGAAGATGGTTCCCACTTCCTGGCCCCGCTGGACTTTTTGCGAGGAGGCGGCCACAGGTTCGCCGCCGAGTTCCTTGATCCGCTCGGCGAACATCTCCGCGTGACGCATTTCGTCGATGGCAACCAGTTTGATATTTTTGGCCAGTTCTCCGTAGTCCATGTCGTCCAGACCATAATGCTGGTTCATGTACTGGTAGATGGCGTGGAGTTCCATTTCACGGGCGGTATTGAGGACTTCAATCACCTTTGCGCGACGTTCTTCTCGGGACTGTGCAGCCATGTTCGACCTCCTGTCGTGTCTGGTGTGGGGTAAATGCCTTCTCTTTTGGGAGGATTTCTCTGTGGAACCAGAAGGATCCAGAGAGGTGCCGTCCATCAACGAGAAGTGTATCAAGGTGTTGTGATGGTTCCCTGTCTGGAATGCGAATTTTTGCAGGGACGCTGGCGCACAACACCTTCGCCTCAGTATTGGGCATAGTGGGTACAAAATGGTGTCCCGTCAAGGGGCGGGGAAGGGGGAGGATGAAGTCGATGGACGGAGGGCAGATGACGGAGCGCTGATTCATCGCTATCGAAATCGGGATCGGGATCGAAATCGATTTGGGTCCACGAAGGGACGCGAATATGCGTGAAGTATGCAGGAAAATTGAGGGATTGAAGAATTGAGGCATTGAGGAATTCGAAGCGGCCGATGACAGTGGACGGTGGACAGAGGACGGAAGACGGCGGCGACTACGGAATGAAGAGCCAGGCCAGCGCCTGGCGGTCCGAAGAACAAGAGATGCCTCACGCCCGGGCGGGGACGCCCTCAAGTCGCGAAGGCGCGAAGGGGCTAGGAAGATTTGTGAATTGAAGGATTGAGGTATTGGGGAATTCGAAGAGGCAAAGGCCAAGGCGTTTGTCCGCGAAGGGACGCGAATTTGCACGAAGGAAAGCCTAAGCGGGGCTGAATTTGCCCGTCCAGGGAGAGGATACCTGGCCGGGCAAGGGGCCCTCGTTCATTGTCCATTCACGATCGGAGCTTCTGGTTCCTGACGGAACCTGTAAGATTTCTGTCCGCTGATCACGCTGATCTGCGCTGATGTAGAAGACCCTACCCGAGGTGTGGTAAGCTGGCTTTTGCCCCCTCCCCCTTGCCAAGGGGGAGGGGGCAAAAGCCAGTGCTGCTGTTTGTTGTCGTCCCTGGGATTTTTGACCGCCGCGTCATGCGGAATTTTCAACAGTCAGTTAATCCACGGGCGCGTATTCGCTGCGTTGCTTGTATTCTTCACGTTTACCCCGATTCCACATCTTGACCGGCCGGTAGTAGCCGACCACCCGGGTGTAGACCTCGGCGTCCTGTCCGCAGTGGGGGCATTCAAAATGCTCGCCGTTGATGTAGCCGTGTTCCTTGCAGATGGAAAAGGTCGGGGTGATGGAGATGTACGGGAGTTTGGTCTGGCTCATGGCCTTGATCATGTACGACTTCAGGGCCTCGGTGTCGGCCACGGCTTCGCCAAGGAAGGTGTGAAAGACCGTGCCGCCGGTGTACAGGGGCTGGAGCTGGTTCTGGTGCTCCAGGGCGGCGAAGACGTCTGTGGTCGCGTCCACGGGCAGGGCTGTGGAGTTGGTGTAGTAGGGCACGTCCTCGCCAGAGGCAACGATGTCCTGATAGAGTTGCTTGTCGATCTTGGCCAGACGGTAGCTGGTGCCCTCGGCGGGTGTGGCTTCAAGGTTGTAAAGGTGGCCGGTCTCTTCCTGATAGCGGCTGGTCAGGTCGCGCAGGTGCTCCAGGACCCGATTCATGAGCCGGACCCCGGCCGTGGAATCGATGCCCTTGCCCAGAAGGTTGAGGCAGGCCTCGTGGCCACCGATGAGCCCGATGGTGCTGAAGTGGCCGCTCAAGCCGTTTTTAAGGTAGCGCTGGGAAAAGGGGTACATGCCCCGGTCCATGTTGTCGCTGACCCATTTCCGTTTGAATTCCAGGGAGTTCTTGGCCATTTCAGCGTATTCCTCAATAAGGTCGAGGAAATCCTCTTCGCCCTGGGCGAGGTAGCCGAGTTTGGGCAGATTGAGGGTGACCACGCCTATGGAACCGGTCAGGTCCCCGGCTCCGAACAGCCCCCCGGTGCGCCGTTTGAGTTCGCGCAGGTCCATCTGCAGCCGGCAGCACATGGAACGGACGTCTTCTGGTTTGAGATCGGAATTGATGAAATTCTGGAAGTAGGGGACACCGTATTTGGCGGTCAGCCGGAGCAACAGTTGGCCGACTTCGCCGTCCCAGGGAAAATCCTTGGTGATATTGTAGGTCGGGATGGGAAAGCTGAAGATCCGGCCGTGGTAGTCCCCCTCGAGCATGACCTCTAAAAAGGCCTTGTTGATCATTTCCATTTCCGGGGCAAAGTCGCCGTAGGTCACGTCCAGCAGTTCGCCGCCGTAGATGACTGCCTCGGAGGCGATGTGCTTGGGCGGGACAAGGTCGAAGGTCAGATTGGTGAACGGGCTCTGGCCGCCCCAGCGCGAGGTCGTGTTCAGATTGAAAACGAATTTCTGGATGGCTTGTTTGACCCGGACGTAGTCCATACCGTCGAAACGCACAAAAGGGGCCAAGTAGGTGTCGACATTGTTGAAGGCCTGCGCCCCAGCCCATTCGTTTTGCAGGGTGCCGAGGAAATTGACCATCTGTCCCAGGGCCGAATTGAGGTGCTTGGCCGGGCCCGAGGAACACCGTCCTTCGAGGTTGAACCCTTCCAGCAAAAGATCACGCAGGCTCCAGCCGGCGCAGTATCCGGCCAGGCCGAAGGAGAGGTCGTGGATGTGGAAATAGCCGTGCTCGTGGGCCATGCGGACTTCTTCGGGGTATTTTTCCAACGAGTACCGGGCCTGGACCGAACCGGAGAGGTGGAGCATGAGCCCCTGGAAAGAGTGGGCCATATTGGCGTTTTCCGCCACCCGCCAGTCTTCCTTGTTCACGTAGCTGTCGATGGTTTCCCGGATGTCGAGAAACGCCTCCTGTTGGCTGCGCAATTGGCGGCGTTTTTCACGGTACACGATGTAGCGCCGGGCGACCTGATACAGCCGTGACTCCATCAGCACCAACTCAACCATGTCCTGGACCTGTTCCTGCTCCGGTGTCTCAATGCCCTCGAGTTTCTGCTCGACCTTGCGAGCGAGCCGGTTCGCCAGTAGCGGATCCTTGACTCCGCTGGCCTTCAAGGCCTTGAGGATGGCCTCGCCGATGCGGTCCAAGGCCCAGGTCTCAAGGCGCCCGTCTCGTTTGCGGATATATTTTGGAGGGTTGGTAGTGGACGAACGGGGAACAGGGCGGTCTTCTAAGAGCATGGTTTCCTCCTTTGGGCTCAACCGGGTTCGAGCCGATCAAGAATAGACGACGCAAGGACATGCTGCAGGTTCAGACAGAACTGGTGTCCGAAGTGCACAGCAAGATGGGTTCAGCATCGAGATGTTGTCGTTGTGGTCAATGCGGCCGGGGTGGAATATAATCTTGGAATGTCAGTTCCATTCCAGTCGGAATCAAGGTCTTGGTGGCGGCAAGGTCGTCTTCGCTCAAGGGCGGCACTTTAGTGCAACGGAAGGCGAAACGGCCTGGGTAGCGCTTGCTCAACGCGAATATCTGTTCCAGGCAGGATTGGGCCTGCTCAGGGGTGCAGGCCTTGCCGGTGAGTTCGGGATATTTGGACCACGGCCCTTTGACGTCCACGGCCACCAGGGAGAGCAAGTCCTGCTCGAGCAACTCGGCCACGACGTCGGGGCGCATGCCGTTGGTGTCCAATTTGCAGGGCAGGCCGCAGTCGAGGCAGTCCCGGCACAATTGGTCCAGTCCAGGGACCAGGGTTGGTTCGCCGCCGGTGATGACCACCCCGTCGAGCCAGTTGCGATGGCTTTGCAGATGGGTCAGGACGGTCTCGCGGCCCACGAGCGGGTGCTCTTCTGGATGCCAAGCCAGCCCAGCGTTGTGACAGGTCGGGCAGTGGAGGTTGCAACCACCGGTAAACAGGACGGCACTGACATGGCCGGGCCAGTCGCAGAAGCTTTGCGGCTGCATGCCGCGGATATGGTTCCAGGGCGTGTGTGGATCGTTCATGACTGGCAGTCGATGTCGGTTGTGGGTTTTGTATGGACTGGGAGTCTGCTCTGGTGGCACCACCGCCTCTCCCCCGCAGGCACCTGAAATGGCATGCATGCGGCAACGCAGACAGTTCCGCTGGATTGCCCGGTGCCAGGGGCATGCGCTGTACTGGATGCATGGGGCCGGGCAATGACGGGAACATCTTTGAGTGTGGTGATCATCTAGACCGTACCGCACCATCAGGGAGTGTATATCTCTGAGGCCTCGGAGTGGCTCCGGGCAGACGTCATCTGGTCAACAGGGTTACACAAAATCCTGGGAAGTTGTCCAGAGAGTGGAAAGGCGCGTCAAATCAGAGCTCTCGATATAACATGCCGTGAAAAAAGGCGATAATTTGTAGCTGCTCAGCAAATCTTTTCTCTATGCCGTGCTTTCGGCTCACGTTTTTCTAAGACCTGCCGGAAGGCCGCCCGGAAAAGGGGATGACGATGGAGGAGGGCGGGAGTACGCTTTGTCCCCGGCAACGTCAATACGAACTTCGCAGCAAGAGAGGCGACCATGCGCGATGTGTTGTGCCCATTAGGCACCCACGACTTCAACCAGAATCGGCAATGCCAGTATTTCCCTTGCCACCCGGGCGCTGATCCGGAGACCTTTAATTGCAAGCATTGCTATTGCCCCCTGTACTTTATTTATTGGACCGATTGCGGGGGGACGTTTCGTATTCTGGGCAACGGGGTCAAAGATTGCTCGGCCTGTCTGCTGCCCCATGAACCCGGCGGGCACGAGTATATCCTCGAAAAACTCCGAGAGTATTTTGCACTGGTCAAGCCTGCTGAAGGCTAACCCTTTTCTGCGCCTCTCTGGCGATGTGAGGAAGCCCTGAGCGGGACTATGGTCTTTAGCACAGGGGCGGCCTTGTTCGGAATTTCGGTTCTTTGACGGATCCTGTGGATTTTTGGAGTTTGCCGCCTCTTCTGTGAGCCCACTTTCGGCCCGGTATTTTCTCAATCCCGCCAAAGGGGGATCCTTGCCCCCTCCGGACTCTCAAGTGGAACAGAACTCCAGGTGTCGAAGATGGCCCTTGTTGCATCAAAATCCGCCTGGGAGCATTCAGTTCGCGGTCCGGTTTCCCCCTTTTGGCGGGACCAAGAAAATGTGCGGGCCTTTCGCTCGAAGCACACAGAAGAGACGGCGAACTTTTGCGTCTGAAATTTCATGCCCTGTGACGAAGAGCCGGAATTTCGAAACGGTCTGCGACAGGCGGGGACGCTGCTGTAATCAGGAACCAGACGTTCCCACCAGGCGAGCTTTGCGGCTGGTGCCTGGGGTCCCGAAAATCAGACTCCCGCTGGGGTGGTGGCCGTCTTTCCGGCTTTTTTTAAGAATTTGTAATAATTAGATTTTTAGTGCAAGCTCGTCTGCGTTGTCTTGCTTTGTCGCGTCTGTTTCATTTTTAGACATGTCTTGAATTGAGACGTCGTTGGGCCCACAAAGCGCTCCCACCACGATTTCCGCCATCTCTGATTCCGGCTCTCCGTCAGTGTGTATCAAAATTAGACAAGCCCCCTTCAGGCCACCGGGCTGGAGTGGTCTCGGGCCGAGGCGCCAGAAAAATGGGTGTTTGGCAATCGGAAAAACACGGTGCTGAAAAAACCGCTCCCATCGCGGGCTTCCCAAAGATCCAGCGAATGAAAGCGACTTTTTCTAGGAAATTCGATCGGAAACGGTGGTCTTGGTATGGCCATTGCAGAATGAGACAATAAATTACGGCCGCGTTGCCGCATCACGGCAGAGCCTAACGGAGGGTGTGCATGGAACGGTTTTACAAATATGCCCTGACGTTGTTGATTACGACAGTGGCAGTGCTCATGTTTATTCAGGTCATGATGCGCTATGTCCTGCAAGCCCCGCTGATGGGGCTCGAGGAAGTGCTCGTCTATCCAACCTTGTGGCTCTATCTATTAGGGAGCGTCAATGCCTCCCGTGAGGATACGCAGATCAAGGCTAATGTGTTGGATGTCTTTATGAAAACGCCTAGAAGTCGAATGATTGTCAGGATACTCGCTGATGTTTTTGGCGTTATCATTTCTACTTGGCTGACCTATTGGGCGTTTTTGTATTTCAAATATGCCCTGCGGGTCTGGAAAGAGAGTCCGACACTGTATATACCGACGTTTTATGCAGAGTGCGCATTGTTTATAGGACTCTTGTTGATGACCATCTATGCGGCGTACCATTTGATGCGGAGTGTTCGTCTGTTTGTCACCGCCCCGAGCAAGGGAGGGTTTGACCGTGATTGAGATTTCAATGTTTGCCTTGGGGACGCTGGTCGTATTGCTGAGCTTCGGCGTTCCCCTACCGTATTGTTTCGGCGGTGCCTTGATGGTCATGCATCTCTTCGGGGGAGCCACCATGCGCGGTACCATGTTGTGGGGCTTCAGCCAGCTGGCCAATCCGGTGCTTTTGTGTATCCCCCTCTTCGTTTTTGCCGGCGCGATCATGAGTGAAAGCGGTATCGCTTCGAGTCTGCTGAAATTTGTCAACTTTTTTGTCGGCCGCATACGCGGCGGCCTTGGGGTGGTTGCTTCGGTCAGCTGCGCCATTATCGGCGCCATCTCGGGCAGCGGGCTGACCGGGATTGCGGCCACCGGCCCCTTGCTTATTCCGGAAATGGCCGAGCGCGGCTATCCCCGTGGTTACGCCACCGCTCTGGTTGCCAACTCCTCGATCCTCGGCCTGCTTATTCCGCCTAGCGTGACCATGATTATTTACGGCTGGGTCACGGACACCTCGATTCTGGCCTGTTTCCTGGCCACAGTCGGTCCGGGCCTGTTGATCACCTTCTTGTTTGCCTTGGTCAACATGTACCTCTCGCGCAATTTCCCGCTCATTCTTGAAGAGAAAAAGACGTGGCCGGAAAAGACGCGCGAAGGCGTGACACTGACCTCGCGGGCACTGCCGGCGCTGATCATGCCGGCGATCATCCTCGGCGGCATCTACGGCGGCATCATGACCCCCACAGAAGCGGCCGCCGTGGCGGTTGTCTACGCCATCCCTGTTGGGGTGCTCGTTTACAAAGGATTGACCTTCAACACATTTCTCCGGGCGGCTAAGGACTCCGCGACATCGGTCGGCGCGATCATGATCATGATTATCTTCAGCCTCATGCTCAGCCAGATCTTTGTCATGGAGCAGGTCCCCCAGGCCCTGGTCGAAGGGATCTTCAATATCACTGACAACAAGGTGTTGTTGCTCGTTCTGGTGAATTTCCTGCTCTTTTTCATCGGAATGATCGTCAACGACGTCACGGCCATCATCCTCACAGCACCGTTGTTGCTGCCCCTGATGAACGCCATCGGCGTCTCGCCCATCCAGTTTGCGGCCATTATGGGCGTGAACACGGCCATGGGCGGGGTGACTCCTCCCTACGCCAGTATCCTCTATCTCGGGATGCGTATCGGCAACGTGGAGTTCAGTGAAGTGTTTAAACCGGCGATGACTTTGATCATTTTCGGTTACGTCCCAGTAGTCTTTTTGACCTCTTTCTGGCCCGAGCTCTCGCTCTTTCTGCCGAGTCTCTTGGGCTACTAACCCTAAGACAGTAAGGAGACGGTTGTATGAAAAAGGCGCTTTGGACGGTATTTATCGTCGGACTTGCCCTGAGCCTCTGTACTGCGGCTCAGGCCCGGACCTGGAAAGTGTCCCACGTTCGCCCCCAGGACACTGCCATTGACAAAGATCTCAACGCTTTCGTGCAGGACGTTGACGAGGCCACCAACGGAAAAATCAACATCAAAGTTTACGCTGCCAGTTCCTTGGGTGACTACACCGTCGTGCAGGAACGGGTCGGCCTCGGCGCTGTGGAAATGGCCTGCCAGCCCCCGGCGACCGGTGCGGACAAGCGGTTTCAGATCCAATACTTCCCATACTTGGTGAAAAACTACGACCAAGCCAAGAAGAATTTTGGCCCTGACGGCCCCTTGCGCAAAGAAATCGGCAAGCTCTACGGTGAGCAGGGCATCGAACTTCTGGCTGCCTGGCCGGTGTACTTCGGCGGCATCGCCCTGAAAGAAGAACCCAAGAACCCCGGTGACCCCACGGCCAAAAAAGGTCTCAAGGTCCGCGTTCCGCCCATGAAGACCTTCCAGATGCTGGCCAATAACATTGGCTACATGGCGACACCGCTGCCGTTCTCGGAAGCCTTCACCGCCGTGCAAACCGGTGTTGTCGACGGCGTGATCGGTTCCGGTGCTGAAGGGTACTATGCTTCCTTCCGCGACGTGACCAACTACTATGTCCCGATGAACACCCACTTTGAAGTCTGGTACCTCATCGCCAATGAACGCATGGTGGAAGGGCTGGACAAGGACGAAATGGCTGGCTTGAAAGCCGCTGCCCAGCGCTTTGAAGAAAACCGCTGGGACCAAGTGGTCGAAGACCAGAAGAAAAATGAACAGCGCCTGGCTGATTACGGTGCTGAAATCATCGAAATTACTCCTGAAGACCTGACGAAGACCGCCGAAATCGTGCGCGAAAACGTCTGGCCTGAAATCCTGAGCGACGTTGGCACCGAATGGGGCCAATCCGTTCTGGATAACATCAAGGAGTAGCCGTAAAGCTCCTTTGGGGGTTATTGTAGAGCTTCTACGGAACAGGGCAGTGGGGTTTTCCCCGCTGCCCTTTTTTGTTTTTGGCGGAGAGTGGGGAGTCGGGCAGGTGGGCGGTTCGAAATGGCTATCGCAACCGGGGTCGAAAAGGACAGATCGATCCCGATAGCGATGGGAATGGATCAGTTATCAGGTATCAGTTGTCAGTTATCGGTAATCAGTTGTCGGTAATCAGGTATCGGTCAAGATGCACAGGGAAACCGGTTACCAGATTGCAGAGAGTTGCGTTCGCTCTTTCGACAAAACCAAAGAGCCAGGCCGGCGCCTGGCGGTCCGGGAAGGGAAGACAGCGATACAGAGCGTTCTGATCCCTGCTGCAGTCATCAGCCAGCACTACGGGCTGTGTTGTTGTACTCGTCCGACTCCAAAGGAATGCGTTTCGGGCAGAGCGATTTCGATCGGGGCAGGGTGGAGTCTACCCTGTTTCCAGCGAATACCGTTTGACTTTCCGGTACAACGTGGCCCGGGAAATGCCGAGGGTCTTGGCGGTTTCCGCCATATTGCCCTTGGTATCCTCGAGGGTCTGCTCGATGGCCAAGCGCTCGATTTCTTCCAGCGTCCCGCGGGGCGTGGAGCTGGAGGCCGCGGCAGCGGTTTCGGGAACCCCGAGGCAAGCCGCGTCGATTTCATTTTCTTCGCACAGGTGCAGGGCGCGTTGGATGGTGTTTTCCAGTTCCCGGACATTGCCCGGCCAGGGATGGTTCTCCAGGGCTTTGACAGCGCCGACAGTGAGCTGTGGAGGGGTGACCCGGTTGCGGGAGAGGAAGAATTCGGTCAAGGCCAGGATATCGTCCCGTCCCCGTTCACGCAGGGCCGGGATGACGATGGGCAGGACGTTGAGCCGGTAGTAGAGATCTTCACGGAAGCGTCCGGCGGCGACCGCCTTGCCGAGATCAACATGGGTGCAGGCGATGATCCGGGTGTCGACCAGGGTCGGCTTGCGGGCCCCGATGCGGTAGACCTCGCCGGTTTGCAGGACGCGCAGGAGTTTGACCTGCATATCGTGGGGCATATCCCCGATTTCGTCCAACAAAATGGTGCCGCGGTGGGCGAGTTCGAATTTCCCGGGGCGGCCGCCTTTCTGAGCGCCGGTGAAGGCGCCGTCGACATAGCCGAAGAGTTCGCTTTCCAGGAGTTCGCCCGGAATCGCCCCGCAGTTGATAGGAACAAACGGGGCGCTGCGACGACGGCTGGCGTTGTGAATGGCCTGAGCGAAGAGTTCCTTGCCGGTTCCGGTTTCGCCGCGGAGCAAGACGGTGGAATCGGAATGGGCCGCGCGTTTGGCCATCTCCTGGGCCCGACGAAAGGATTCGCTGGAGCCGATCATGCTCTCGAAGGTGAAGAAGGCTTTGGTTCCAGCAATATTATTGGCCAGTTTGCGCACCGAATCGATGGGTTCGAATTCCAGGACCACGCCGAGCATGGATTGATCGCCGGCCAGCACCGGCTGGGCCGAAAACAGGATGTGGATATTCTGGCGGCCGTTTTTCAGGGTGCATTCCCGGTTGACCCAGGCATTCGGGTTCGCCCGGATGTCCTCGATATCAAGGTCCAATCCCTGCAAGACCGAGACTTCCTGTCCGGCCAGATCCGTCTTTTTTAGAATCTGCCCCCCCTTGCGATTGACCCGCCAGATAACGCCCTGACTGTCGATGACCATCAGGCCCGAGGTCGTGGACTCGAGAACCGCGTCCAAGAGGCCGATGTGCATGGCCAGTTCGGAATTGCGGCGCAGGATGCGCAGTTGCCGCTCTACGGAGCGCGCTGCAGAGGAAATCATGCACAGGGTGTGGGGGTGGACCAGTTGCGAATTCCCGGAAACCACAAGAATACCCTGCAAATTGCCGGCGTGGCCGAAGACCGGAGCTGCGGAACTGGTGAAGCCGTGCGCCCGCTGACAATAATGGTCCTTGTCGTTGAGTTGGACGGCGATGCGGCGCTCCAGACAGAGGCTGATGGCGGTGGTGCCCACATCGCGCTCTGTCCACCGATATCCCGGGGCGCAATTGCGTTCGGCGAATTTGGCCTTGATATTGTCGCTGCCGAACATGTGCAGGATGTACCCCTCACCGTCGACGACCGCGACCATGAAATCGTCGGGGCTTAAAAGGTCAAAGAGTTCGGAGAGCTGGGCGATGACCGCTTCCAGGAAAATTTTGTTCTGGGCCTGACGCTGGCTGAGTTCCAGGGGCGTGAGCTTGACCTGGTTTTTGCGCGTCGTGCGGCTGACACCATATTCCTTGGACCGGGCATGGGAGGCCTGGATCTCTTGGCGAAGTATGGTGGAATCCAGAATGGCCGTGCATTCCATGGGGTTCTCCTGCAGTTCTCAGAATAGAACATGTAAAATTTTGATACAACAGGCGCTGGTCGACCTCTGGTCACGAAAGCGGTCCAAATTGAGACTCACCTGTTTCATGTTGAAACAGGTGGGCGGACCGTTCCCGGGCGCTCATTCCCTGTATTCAAGTTTGGTTCCAGGAGAGCCGTTTGGTGCCGGGAGTTTGCTCACAATGGCACGTCAGTTGCTTTATTCTCTGCAGTAAGAAGGGATATGTAACGCAATACAGTGGAGATGTGCTATGAGCAGAGAAACAGTTTGGGCCAT
This sequence comes from Desulfohalobium retbaense DSM 5692, assembly GCF_000024325.1. Taxonomy (NCBI): domain Bacteria; kingdom Pseudomonadati; phylum Thermodesulfobacteriota; class Desulfovibrionia; order Desulfovibrionales; family Desulfohalobiaceae; genus Desulfohalobium; species Desulfohalobium retbaense. The sequence continues at coordinate 97,775 of NC_013223.1, forward strand.
TGTGGGTGGTGGCAACGGCGGTCAATCCCTGGCTGGCCATTTGTCACTCATGGGATATCCTGTCCGCCTCTATGATATATTTACTGAGACGGTTGATGCCATCAACGCCCAGGGAGGGATTGAGGTCTCCGGAGTCGTTGAAGGATTCGGCAAGCCGGAACTGGTGACTACCGATCTCGGGGCGGCTGTCAAAGGGGCTGATGCGGTCATGATCGTGGCTCCGGCCGTGGCGCACAAGACGATTGCCAAACAGTGCGCGCCGTATGTCTCTGCCGGCCAGACCTATATCTTGCATCCGGGAGCCACCTGCGGCGCCCTGGAGTTCCGGCATACCTTGGACGAATGCAATTGCACGCCGGATCTGGCTGTGGCCGAGACCAACAGTCTCATCTATGCCTGCCGGGCGCCAAAACCCGGGCATGCCGTGATCCACGGCATCAAGGACGATCTGGTGCTGTCGACCCTGCCGGCGGCCAAGAACGAGCATGTTCTGGGCGTCCTGCAGGAAGCCTTTCCCCAGATCGTTGGCGGCGCCAATGTCATGCAAAGCAGTCTGGGCAACGCCAACGCCATTATGCACCCCGCGCCGACGCTTTTGAATACCTCTTTGATCGAATCCCGGCACGATTGGTATTATTACCGTGAAGGGATCACCCCAAGCATTGGGGCCTTTGTCGAAGAATTGGACAAAGAACGGGTCAACTTGGCCCAAGCCTTTGGCCTGGATATGATCACCATCCGGGAATGGTATCGTGTTGCCTACGGCGTTGAAGCGGAGACCCTGTCCGAAGCGGTCAAGAAGAACCCGGCCTATGCCGAGATCCGGGGGCAGAAAGAACTGCGGACCCGGTACCTCTTAGAGGACATCCCCACCGGTCTGGTGCCCATGATCGAAATGGGGAAATTGATGGGGGTGGATACCCCGCGCATGGAATTGGTGGCCCGCTTCGGTTCCAGTCTTTTGGAGGAAGATTTCTTCGCCAAGGGCCGGACCCTGAAGAATCTCGGGCTGGCCGGCATGGGCAAGGACGATTTCTTGCAGTACCTGCAAACCGGCGTCAAAGCCTAACAGGCCGTTGAGAATCCCCCAATGGCCTACAGCTGCAATACGTTCAAACCCTTGCGAACGAATATGTGCGCTGCGATCTTGAATTTGTTGTCGCCGTCCCTTGGGACTTTTGAACGAGCTGCGGTATAAGGGGGTTTTTCGACAAGCAGTTCAACCGTTTTCCCTGAACCAGCCTTTCAGCTGTTTTCAGGCTTCTCCAACGAGTGTCGGCCGGCCGGATTTCCGGCTGGATACGCGCTTCCCTCAACCGCCGAGCAGGCACGCTGGTCCCCTTTGCGTCCCCAGCCAAACTTCCTCGTGCCTGTTTTCCCAACCAGCCAGTGGCGGTGGTGTGGAACCCTCCTTAGGAGAGCCCCCTTTTCCGATTCCGGGAAAGGGGGCTCTTGCGTTTGGGACGGGGGCGCGGTTCCGGGATTGGGCAATACGGCCTGGAAAAACTCGTTCACAGGCAACGCAGGGCGTCTGCCTGCCGCGAGCTATTCCCATTGGACCGGGACGCGGACGAGCTGCTTGGCCTTGTTGTGGAACAAGAGGTAGCCGTTGTCGCGGCCGAAGCGGTAGAGATCCCGGGTTACGGCCACATCCTGGCGGCAGTAGTCGATGATGTCGCGGATCCGGCCCTCCTTCCACCATTGCAGGGCCTGGAGGCCATTGGCGGTTTTTTGGGCTTGCAGGGTCGCCTGAGCCAATTTGTCCAGGGAGAGGCGATAGCCCAATTGCTTGTGGACCACACGGAGCAGGTCCAGCGAAGGCAGGGCCTGGAAATCGGCCCGGCTGTAGCCGGAGAGGACCTGATAATCAAAGCGCAGGATGTTGAAGCCGATGACGAGGTCGCACTTGTGCAGGTGTTCCACCAGCTGCGGGATATCTTTTTCCTCGTATTCAACATAGGTGTCCAGGGCCGAGTCGTAGACCACCGCGCAGCTGATGCCCATGTCCTTGGCCCGGTTCCAGCCGCCGACCTCCTGGGCCGAACGCTGGGTTTCGAGGTCGAAGACGGTGTAATGGAGCGGGGGTAGTCCCGCGTTGTCGGGGATGTCCGTTGTAACGGTCATGTCGGGCTCCTCGGCGGGTTGGACGATAACTGGTTCGGAGCGGGGCGTTTGGCTGGTGTGCAGGGTTTGCAGCACCGCCAAGGCCGCGTCCTTGGCGATGGGCCGGTTGCCGGAGCCGCATTTTGGCGAATGGACGCAGCCGGGGCAACCGGTTTCACAGGGGCAGTCGCGGATGGTCCGCTGGGTGTGCTCCAAAAGTTCTCCGGCACGCTGGAAGGCCTGACGGGTCAGTCCGGCCCCGCCGGGAGTGCCGTCGTAGACAAAGACAGCGGCGGTGGTGAGTTGCTCGTGGCCGACCGTGGAGATGCCGCCGAGGTCGTTGCGGTCGGCGAGGACCAGCAGGGGCATAATCCCGATCAGGGCGTGTTCCACGGCGTGAATGCCGCCCATGAAATGGAGGTACCGTTTTTCCAGCTCCTGTCGCACGGTGTCCGGGATCTCCAGCCAGATCCCCTCGGTTTCAAAGACGTGGGGCGGCAGGTCGAGTTCATGCATGCGCAACAGACGTTGGCCGCGGACATGGCGTTTTTCGTAGCCGGTGACCGTCTCTGTGACCCGCAGGCGGCCGCGGTGGATGCGACTGCCCCAGACATGGGCCCATTCGGTCGTCTCCAGAATCGTGGTTTCTTTGTGGGCCCGGACCCGGGTGAAATATTGCACCGTCTGCTTGCGGGCCAGGACCATGCCTTCTTCGAGGTCAAGGCGGTCGACGACATAGGTCTGGCCCCGGTGGAGATAGACCGCTCCGGGATGGGTCTCTCGCAGGGCGCGATAGCCGTCAACGCTGCCGATATGTTCCCGGGAATCGCTGTCCAGGATCGGCAGGGTCCGCCCGGTGCCGCGGAGGCTGACCTGACGGTGCGGGGTCTTGCGGTGCGACAGCCACTCCTCGCCGCTGCCGCTTTGCAGCAGTTCGCCGCGCTGTTCAAGACGGTGCACGGCCCGGCGGTGGACGGGATCGGTTACAAGCGGTTCCGTGTGCTGCAAGGGGAGATCCGCGGCGGCGCAGACCAGATGGCGGTCGCGGATGACCGGGTTGTCGGGATTGATGACCGCGGCCTCCGGCGGCAGCGCGAAAAAGGCCTGTGGATGGTGCATGAAATATTGGTCGAGGGCGTCCTCACCGCCCAAGAGGATGGTGGCGCTGTCCTGCCGGCCGCGTCCGACCCGTCCGGACCGCTGCCAGGTAGCCATGACCGAGCCGGGGTAGCCGACCAAAAGGCAGAGATCGAGGTTGCCGATATCGATGCCGAGTTCCAGGGCACTGGTGGAAATGACCCCGAGCAGGGAGCCGTTGGCCAGGGCGGTCTCGATCTCCCGGCGTTCTTCGGGCAAAAAACCGGAGCGGTAGGCGCTGACACGGTCCGCGAACCGGGGGCTGCGCTGGGACAGCCACATGGCGAGGAGTTCAGTGTATTTGCGTGACTGGGTGTAAACGATGGTCCGTAGTCCCCGGGCCAGGGCGGCCTGCAGAAGGCCCAGGGCGGTCTGCGGGGCACCTTCCAGGGCGTCGAGAAAGACCATGTGCCGTTTGCCTTGCGCGGCCCCGTTTTCGGTTACGGCCTCGACCGGCACGCCGGCCAGGTTCTGCGCCAACTGGGCCGGATTGCCGATGGTCGCCGAGGCAAAGATGAACGTGGGGTCGCTGCCCCAATAGCGGCAGATGCGGCGCAAGCGCCGGAAAACCCAGGCCATGTGCGAGCCCATGACCCCGCGGTAGGTGTGGACCTCGTCCACGATCACGAACCGCAGGCGGCTGAAAAACTCCCCCCAGCTGTGGTGGTGCGGGGTCAGACCGAGATGGAGCATGTCCGGGTTGGTGCACAGCAAATGGGGCGGGTTGGCGCGGATCCTCCCCCGCTCGGCCTGTGGCGTGTCCCCGTCGTAAATGGCGGCGCGGGGCTGCTGTTCCAGCGGCCACGGCTGGGTGAAGGCCTGCAGGGCCCGCAGCTGGTCTTGAGCCAGGGCTTTGAGCGGATAGAGCAGCAACGCCCTGCTCTCCGGGTCCTGGCACAGGGCTTCGGCAATGGGCAGAGCAAAGGTCAGGCTCTTGCCGCTGGCCGTGGGGGTGGCAATGGCCGTGTGGCGCCCGGCGCGGATGTGATCCACAGCTTCGGCCTGGTGGCTGAAGAGGCGGTCTATGCCGGCTTGGCGGCATAATTCCTGGACCGGCGCCGGCCACGGCTCGCGCGGGGTGCTATAGGACGGTGCTCGGGCGGGGAGGGTGGCGTGGTGCCGGACCAGACTCCCGTAAGGGCCGGAGTCCTTCAGGGCCCGCAGGTAGGCGTCGACCTGGGCGGAAGAAGACATTATTTTCCGGAAATATTATATTTTTTAAGCTTGTACTGCAGAAGAGATTTGGAGATGCCGAGCATTTCGGCGGCCTTGACCTGGATAAAGTTGGTCTTGGCCAGGGCCCGGCGGATCAACGCGGCCTCGATCTTTTCCAGCGACTCACCGAGATTGAGTTTGGACGGCAGCAGGTCCACAGCGCTTTTGAATTGCGACTCTTCGTCTTTGACTTCCGGGGGGAGGTCGTTGACGGAGATTTGGGAGGAGCGGGCCAGAACCACGCACCGTTCGACGACATTTTCCAGCTGCCGGACGTTACCGGGCCATTCAAAGGCGGTCAGATAGTCGATGGCGTCGGAGGCGAATTCGGTAACCTCGGCGTTGTTTTCTTCGGCGTAGCGTTTGAGAAAATGGGCGGCGAGCAGGGGAATGTCCTCGCGCCGTTCACGCAAAGCGGGCAGCGGGATCTGGACCACATTGAGCCGGTAGTAGAGGTCTTCGCGGAAGGTGCCGGCACTTACAGCAGCGGCAAGATCCTTGTTCGTGGCGGCAATAAGCCGGATGTCGACCTGGACGGGCGTGGTGCCGCCGACGCGTTCAAAGGTCCGTTCTTGCAGCACCCGCAGCAGTTTGACCTGGGTTTCCTGGGAGAGTTCGCCGATCTCGTCGAGAAACAGGGTCCCGGTGTGGGCCATCTCAAAGCGTCCCCGGCGGCGGGCGACCGCCCCGGAAAAGGACCCCTTCTCGTGCCCGAAGAGTTCACTTTCCAGGACCCCGGGGTTCAGCGCCATACAGTTGACCGGTACGAACGGCCCACCGGCGCGGTCGGACGCGAAGTGGACCGCGCGGGCGACCAATTCCTTGCCGGTGCCGGATTCGCCAGTCAAGAGGACCGTACTGCGGCTGGCGGCAACGCGCCCGATCATGTCCAGAACATCTCGGATGGCTTTGCTGCGGCCGATGATCTGGTGCACGCCGAAACGGTCCTCCAGACTCTGGCGCAAAAGCCGGTTTTCCCGCTCGGCCTGGGCGAGTTTGCCGGCCTTGCTCACGGAGAGCAGCAGTTCGTCGTTACTAAACGGCTTGGTGATATAGTCGAAGGCCCCGCACTTCATGGCCTCTACAGCGCCGTCAATGGAGCCGAAGGCGGTCATGATCAGCACCGGGATATGGGGGGAGTGCTTTTTGACCTCTTCCAGGACCTTTTGCCCGCTGACATGGGGCATCTTCATGTCGGTGATGACCACGTCGACCTCGGACTCGCCGAGGTAATCCAGGGCGAGTTGCGGGTCCTGCTGGGTCGTGACCGCGTAACCCTCTTCGGCCAGCATGGTCTCGAGCAAAAGCAGGTAGTTCTTTTCGTCGTCGATAATGAGTATATGGGTCGCCATAGTGGGTGCCTTCTTGCGGCGGTATCAACCCGCCTGGAGCCGGATGCAGACCTCGGCTCCGGTCTCGGTGTTGGTGATGTTCAGGGAACCGCCGTGGCTGTCGACAATATTCTTGACGATGGCCAGACCGAGACCGGTCCCTTGATCCTTGGTGGTATAGAAGGGTTCAAGGTACTTGTCGAGCATGGTGGCGTCGAACCCGGGGCCAGTGTCCCGGATGCAGATCCAGATCTGATCCTCCTCCCTGCCGCCGCTGATGTCCAGTTCTCCGCCGCCGTCCATGCTCTGCAAGGCGTTGCTGATGATGTTGTAAAAGGCGCGGTAGAGCAGGTCGTCATCACCCTGGCTCGGCAGAGTTTCCGGCAGGGCAGTGGTCACCTGGATCTCGTGGGCGGCGCATTCCTGTTCCAGAAAGGCCAGGGCCCGCTGGAGGATCTGGCTGCAATCCACCTCGCGCATGGCTGGCTGTTTGGGCCGGGCGTAGTCGAGAAATTCATGCACGGTTTGACTGAGGCGTTTGGATTCCTGGAAGACGGCGTGCAGCAACCGGGCGTTCTGGCTGTTATCGCGCAGCGCCTTCTTGTAGAGCATTTCCGAACTGGAGCGGATGATCCCCAGCGGGTTGCGAATCTCATGGGCGATACTGGCCACCATGCGCCCCATGCTGGCCAGTTTTTCGTTTTGCAGCAGTTCGCGCTCCAGGCGTTCCTTTTCCTGAATTCGCTCGGCCAGAAGGCGATCGGCCCGTTTAATGATGATATATAAGAGCAGAAAAAGTATCAGGGAAGCCCCCAGGGCCAGAAAGACGACCACCCACTGAAAGCGGAGGATGGTCTCGTAGTCCTTGCTGATGTCCTGGCGGAATTCGAGGATGCCCATGATCGGCCCGGCCTTTTGCGACGGCTGGAGGGTCCGCTCCGCACGCAGGGGGTAGGTCGTGCGCAGAACAAAGGTCTTGGCAGGCAGATCGAAGTCGAACATGGCCCGCCAGAACGAGAGTTCGCCCTGGACGGTGAACGAGGGCTCCCCGGTGTCGACCGCTTTTTTGACTTCAGGTCCAGCCAGGCCGGCCTTGCCGACCAGGGTCTTGTCCGTGGAATAGACGACCATGCCTTCCCAGTCGTAGATGCGCACATCCAGGACATGGAAGCTGTGGATGGTGGACTGGATGGTTTCTTCCAGGCGCTGGTACTGGGCCTCGTTTTTGAGTTGGATGCGTCCGAATCCGAGGACCGTGGGCAGGGTGAACCGTTGGTAGATCTGGTGGTTGAGATTTTCGGCCAGCAACAGGGCAAAATCGCGGTGCTTCTGCATTACCGCCTGCTTGGCTGAATTGCCGATGGTCAGAGCCAGGAAAAAGATCGAGCCCAGGATGATAAACAGCGAACTCCAGGACAGGAATTTCACGAGCTGAAAAGGGTGGGCCGGATTGGGCCGAAGGGGAGTTCGCACGTCGTCCTCCAGAATATACAGCGCCGAAGCGGCCGGTGGTGGTCATGCAGGGCGCAACCAGTGGGCAGCCGTGCTGACCAGGCTGCCTCGAAAGCGCTGTGCGTTGCTGAACAGGCAAACTTGAGCAAGGCGTTGCAAGTTTCCCAATGGCAGCACAGCCGCAATACGCTCAAGCGCTTGCGGACGCATACATACGCTGCGACCTTGAACGTGTAGTGGGCCATCCCTTGGGATTATTGAACGAGCTGCAGTATCAGGAGTTTTTCAACAGTCAGCTAGAGTTGCTGCAGGACCTTTCCGATGCGCTCCAGGGCGTCGGTCAATGTGGTTTCGTCGACGGCATAGGACAGGCGCAGGCAGGCGTCGTCGCCAAACGCGCTGCCGGGCACCACGGCAATGCCGGTCTGTTCCAGGATGTGTGAAGCCAGCGCCGCCGAATCCGGGATAGCGGACCCTTCCAGGCAGTCGCCAAGGTGGGGGAAGAGGTAAAAGGCCCCGGCCGGGCGGGGGCACGTGGTTCCCGGCCAGGCGGCAATATATTCCAGGGCCAGATCGCGCCGTTTGGCAAAGGAGTCGCGCATGGTCCGCACCTGGTCCCAGGTGCCAGTCAGGGCGGCTTCTGCGGCTCGTTGGGCGATGGAGCAGATATTGGATGTGGATTGGCCTTGCAGTTTGGTCATGGCCTTGATCAAATCGGCGTGAGCCAACCCGAAACCGATCCGCCACCCGGTCATGGCAAAACTTTTGGACAACCCGTTGACCACAGCGATTTTATCCGGGGCCTGCTGCCACCAGCGGCTTGCAGTAGCCGGTCCGGCTGGTGGATAGATGAGCTGGTCGTAGATTTCGTCGCAAATGACGAAGATATCGTGACTGAGCGCCCATTCGATCAGCGCGTCGAGCTGCTGTTGGCTGTAGTGGCTGCCGGTAGGGTTCGACGGGGTGTTGAGGATGAGGAAACGGCTTTGCGGGGTGCGGCAGGCCTCCAATTGGTCTGCGGTGACCAGGAAATCGTCCGCGGCTGTACTGGGGACCTCCTGGACGATGCCGCCGGCAAGAGCGACCAGCGGGGGATAACTCACCCAGTAGGGGACCGGGAGCAGGACTTCGTCACCCGGTTCGACCAAGGCCTGGAGGAGATTGTAGAGGACCTGCTTGCCGCCGTTGCTGACGATGGTGTTGTCCGCCTGGGCCTGCACCTGGTATTGGGTCTGGTAGTATCCAGCCACTGCCTGGCGCAGCGAGGGCATGCCTGGCACCGCGGTATAGCCTGTAAATCCCTCGTCCACAGCGGCCTTGGCAGCCTGGCAAACGTGCGCCGGCGTGGGAAAGTCCGGTTCGCCCACGGCGAGGCTGACAACGGAACGGCCCTCCGCTTTCATCTCCTGGATTTGGGCGTTGAGGCCGAGGGTGGGGGAAGGTTTGATCTGAGACAGGCGTGTGGCGATGCGCATGAATCGGTGTCCTCCTGCAGCGTGGTCGTCGTGGTGCGTCTGAAGTGAAGCGCCGTGGTCAAGGGCGGTATTCCCTTGTGTGGCGCATTGTGAGCCCGGTCGGAACCACTTAGCCCCGGTTTACCCTTTTCGTCAATCGGGACGCGGGATGTGGCGGGGCGAGAACGCGGTGGCGTTTGGGGGGCTGAGCCTGGTCCATACGCGAGAAGAGCACCACAGCTCTCGACCAGAATCTGTTGCAGGGGTCACGGTTCTGGGATCTTTCCCCCGGCCTGAAAAAACGCGCTCGCTGGCAGTTTTGAGGCCGGAAACACCCCCGCAGAACCGCGGCTGTAGTGCAATCTTCGGTGTCCCGTTTGGGAAAAAGCAGATGGGGACAGCCGGATAGGATACTGCAAGCACGATACGCAATCGCGTCACAAAAGGAGACAACCATGAAGATTCTCCGTGCCCTGCGCATGGAACGGTGTATCGGATGTTATTCCTGCTCGTTGGCCTGTGCCCGCCTGGTCCACGGCAGCCTGTCCTGGAAGCGTTCCGGCATCAGGATCCACTCCGCCGGGGGCTTGAGCACCGGATTTGAAGCGCAGGTCTGCCTGGCCTGTGATCCCGCCCCGTGTGCCGAGGCCTGTCCCACCGGGGCCATGCGCCAGCGCAAGGGCGGCGGGGTGGTCTACACAAAATCGCTGTGCATCCAGTGCGGCGATTGTGCCCGGGCCTGCCCGGTGGACGCCATCTATATGGACCCGGAGACCAATGCCCCGGTGGTCTGCATCCATTGCGGCCGGTGTGTTGAGTTCTGCCCCCATGATTGCTTGGAGATGGTCACGGTGCCGAGTGCGTCCAAGGAGGATCCCCATGCGTACTAGTGCGAAAATTTTGCACGTCGATCTCTCAAGCGGCGAGAGTGATATCCAGGAAATCTCGGGCCGGGAAATGTGGCTCGGCGGCTGCGGTCTTGCGGCCTGCTTGTTTGAACGCTTCGGCGATCCGGCACAGCCCCCGTCTGCCCCCGCCCAGCCGCTGATCTTCGCCATCGGGCCGCTGACCGGGTATTTCCCGCTGCAAAGCAAGGTGGTCGCGGGGTTCGTGTCCCCGTACACCGGTCAGTACGCCGAGAGCCACGCCGGCGGGCGGCTGGGGCTTGCGCTGCGTTTCAGCGGATTTGAGGCCCTGGTCGTGACCGGGCGGGCCTCGACCCCCTCCTGCCTCATCGTCGGCAGCCGGCAGCTTCAGATCAAGGATGTCCATTATCTCTGGGGCCATGACGTCTTTAGCACCGGCAAGCTCCTGCGCCAGATCCACAGCCAGCATTCCGGCCATCGCAGCATCTTGCGCATCGGCCCGGCCGGGGAACAGGGAGTAGCCTACGCGGCGATCAACGTGGATACCTACCGCCATTTCGGACGTCTTGGCGCCGGAGCGGTCATGGGGGGCAAACACCTCAAGGGGATCATTGTGGCCGGGGATGCGAGTCTCGATCTCCCCAAGGAACGCCGCAAATCCTACAACGAGACCTATACCCAGGTGCACCATGCGATCACTGGCCAGGATGTGATGCGCAAATACCACGATTTGGGCACCCCGGAGAATCTCGAGCCGCTCAACGCCCTGCAAGCCCTGCCCTGGCGCAATCTCCAGGCGACCAACGATCCGGCGGTCTCCAGTATCTCCGGGGAAACCTTCGCCCGGGATCTCCTTTTGCGCCAGACGGCCTGTGCCGGGTGCCCGGTGGGGTGTATCCATGTCGGCCTGCTCCGGGAACGGTTCGGTTCAGACCATGAATTTTTCTACCGCCAGGTCAGCTACGATTACGAACCGATTTTCGCCCTGGGCTCCATGCTCGGCATGGAGCGGGCTTCGGAGATCTTAACCTTACTGGAGGATGCCGAACGGTACGGCCTGGACGTGATCTCCTGCGGTGTGGCTCTGGCTTGGGCCACGGAAGCCCTGGAAAAAGGGGTGGTGACCGAAAAGGAGACCCTGGCGCCTCTGGCCTTCAACACCCTGGAGCCGTACCGGACCGCTTTGGGCCATCTTGCCTTGCGTAGCAACGAGTTCTACCACGCCCTCGGCCGGGGAGCGGCCCGGGCGGCCGCAGAGTACGGGGGAACGGATTTTGCCTGTGTTCTGGGCCAGGAAATGGCCGGGTACGCCACCGGGGAAAACTATTTTGTGAGCCAGGCCTATGGGTTCCGCCATTCACACCTCGACAGCGGCGGCTACGCCTATGACCAGAACGAGGGCGAGCGGGACGTGGACACGGCCGTCACGGCCCTGGTGGATGACGAACGCCAGCGGATCATGGTCAGTTGCATGGTTGGCTGCCTCTTCGCCCGCAAGGTCTACACGGCCGAACAGCTCCAGACCTGTCTTGATGTGCTCGGTTACTCTGCGTTGGCCGCAGGGCTTGAAGATCGGGCGGCCGCGGTGCAGGCCAAGCGGTGGGCCCTGAAGTGCGCAACCGGATTTGATCCCGACACGGTGGTCATCCCCCGGCGTTTCCAGGAAATCACCACCTGGAAAGGAGCGATGGACCCAGCGTACATGAACGAACTGGGCCGGGCCTATGCCCGGACTATTCAGCGTATGGCCGCCAACGCGCCCCGCTGGAACGAGGAATAGCCGCCATCGAGGCCCGCTCAAGGTCGTCCAAGGGCCGCACAGCTGCAAAAAGGATTTTTCAGCAAGCAGCTCGGAGGCAAGGACGTGCCCGTTGCCCTGTCTGGGAGGTCTCCAGCACGTGTGTTGCGGCGGCAAAGGAGGGCCGAAGAGGGGGGCGTTGTGCAGACAAGTCGGCAATGCCTTGCCCGGTAGGCGTATCTGTGGAATACAGGAAATACGCCATGTCATGGCGGGGATTGACAAACTTGCAGCAAACGTGTGGGACGCATGCGCGGTGGATCGGGGTTGAGTCATTTCGGGGCGCTGGTGGCCTGTCTTCTGGTGCTGCTCGGGATGGTGCCCTCTGTTCCGGCTGCGGACAACGGCTTCGCCGCCCGGGAGCAATGGGCAGTCGGCACGGCGCAATTCGTTGTCGCCCCGGACCCGCATTGGCCGCCGATTGAATTTTTCGACGCCCAGGGCCGTTACCAGGGCTTGGCCGCCGATTATCTCCGCCTGGCCGCCAAAGAACTCGGCCTGTCGTTGCGGGTCCGGCGGCTGGACAATTGGGCTCAGGCCGTCGACGCCGTGCGCAGCGGCGAGGCCGATGTGCTGGGGGCGGCCCGCAAGACCGCAGAACGGGAACGCTTCGCCCGCTTTACCCAGCCGTTTTATGAGGTGCCCACTGTGCTGGTGGTTCGCCAGGGGGACCGGACAATCACCTCTCTTGGCGATCTTGAGGCCGTTGGAGCCGTGCGCGGGTATGCGGTGGCCGAGTATCTGCGCCGCACTGCCCCGGAATTGACCCTCCATCTGGTACCCGATACCGCCACCGGTCTGCGCCAACTGTCCCTCGGCCACCTTCCGGCCCTGGTCACCGAACTCCCGGCCGCGACCTTCCTGCAGAGCAAACTGGGGCTGAGCAATCTCCGGTTTGTCGAGACCCTGGACTACAGTTACCCCCTCTCCTTTGCCGTCCGGCGTGACGCGCCCGGACTTTACACCCGTCTCGAAGCGGCTCTGGCCGGTATTGCAAACGAGCAACGCCGCGCCCTGGAGCGGAAGTGGATCGGGCTGGACCACAGCGAACTGCTGCGCGATTCCTGGTTTTGGAAACAGGTTTTGGGTGCGACCCTGCTCGTGGTCCTGGTCGTGTTTGTTCCCCTGTACGGACTGCAACGCGAGAAGATCCGCCGGCGGACGCGGCAGTTGCAGACCTCGGAAGACAAGTTTCGTTCCGTTTTCGAGCAATCGCACCAGCTGATGGCGCTGTTGAGCGTGGACGGGACCTTGATTGAGGCCAACGACCGGGCTCTGGAGTTCATGGGGGCTGACCGGGCGTTTTTGCGGGGCCATGAGCTGACCGCCCTGCCGTGGTGGACGGGGGTGGAGGACGACAACGAGGAAATGGCGGCGGCCATCCGTCTTGCGGCCACAGGTGAGGTGGTCCACGGCCGGACCCGGAATATTGCGCCGAGCGGCAGAACGGTCTGGATCGATTATTCGGTCAAGCCGGTTTTCGGCGAGGAAGAGACACCGCACTATCTGGTCGTTGAAGGACGGGACGTCACCGCGTATCTCCAGGCCAAACAGGCGCTGGAGGAAAACGAGCGCATGCTCTCGACGCTGCTCGCCAACCTGCCGGGGATGGTCTACCGATGTTCCGACGACCCGCGCTGGAAGATGGAATATGTCAGCCGCGGGTGTATGGATTTGACGGGCTACGACGAGGCCACGCTCACGACCCGCATGGACCCGGAATACGGTGACCTTATCCTGGACGAAGACAAGCCTTTTGTCCTGGAATCTGTGGAGCAGGCCTTGACCTCAAAGGAGTCGTTTCAAGTCACGTATCGCATCCAGGACGCCGATGGCGTGGTGAAATGGGTCTGGGAACAGGGACGCGGGGTCTGGTCCGAGGGGGGCGATCTGGAAAGTATTGAAGGGTTTGTGACCGATGTGACTGCCCAACGCCAATTGGAGGAGCAGTTGCGCCGCTCGCAGCGCCTGGAGTCCGTGGGACGGCTGGCGGGCTGGGCCGCCCACGATTTCAACAATATGCTGACCCCCATTTTGGGGTATGCCGAGATCCTGTTGGCCGGGGCCCCTGAAGGGGGCAAAGAGGCCGCCAAGCTGGAACAGATCCATGCTGCGGCCGAGCGGGCTCGGCAATTGGCCCGGCAACTCCTCGCTTTCAGCCGCAATCAGGTCCTGGCCAAAGCCCACCTGGATCTCCGGGAAATGGTCCAGGGGTTTTGGGATATCCTGAGCCAGGGCGTGCGGGAGGACATCTTTCTCGAACTCACGCTCAGTGAAGAGCCGTGCCGGGTCATGGGTGACGCCCACCAACTCGAGCAGGTGCTCATGAATCTCGTGCTCAATTCCCAGGACGCCATGCTTGAGGGGGGCTCGATCCAGGTCGCGGTTGCCCCGATCGAACTCGACGCTGGCTATCAAAAGCTCCATCCGGAGATCGCTCCCGGCAGGTACATCCAACTCAGTGTGGCTGACACCGGCGTGGGGATGGACCGAGAAACCCAGCGCCAGGCCTTTGACCCCTTTTTTACCACCAAGGGCGAAGAAGGGACCGGTCTGGGATTGTCCTCAGTGCACGGCATCTTGAAACAGCACGGCGGGCACGCCGAAATCTATTCCGAGCCGGGCGCGGGTACGGTGGTCAAACTCTTTTTGCCGCGGGTGGATGAGGACTCCAGTCGCAGTGAGGGACCGCAGACCCTGCAGGAGCAGACATTTGTCTCCGGCAGTGAGACGGTGCTCGTGGTCGAAGATAATGAGATGGTCCGGGAGTTGACCTGCGAGGTCCTGTTTTCGCTCGGCTACAGCGTCGTCTCCGCCGCCGAGCCCCGGGAAGGGATGCGGGTGGCCAGCCAGACCGAGGAGGAGATTGCCTTGCTGGTCACCGATGTGGTCATGCCGTATATGGACGGCAGGAAATTGTACCAAGAGCTGCAGGCCGACCGGCCCGGATTGCGCGCTTTGTTCATCTCCGGGTACACTGACAATCACATCGCCAATACCGGGGGCATGGAAGCGGGCACGGCCTTTTTGCAAAAACCGTTTACCAGTCAGGAACTGGCCCGGAGCGTGCGACAGGTGCTTGACGCCTGAACTCGGGTCCAGCCTGAAAAGGGGCGTGCGCCGCCCGCCCCTCCAAGCGGCACCAGGCCTCTCCTTGTTGGCTTCGTTCCCCGGCTAGTGTTTTTCGTCGTCGCGCAATTCCCGCCAATAGCCGCAGCCCTTTTCCGGGCAGGCGACATGCTCGCCACGGGCCTTGGTCTCCTTGCGCACGAGGATCGGTGAGCCGCAGGTAGGGCACTCTTCGGCGATGGGCCAGTTCCAATAGGCGGTCTTGCAGTCCGGATACTGGTTGCAGGCGTAGAAGACCTTGCCCCGTTTGGAGCTTTTTTCCACCAGTTCGCCCGGGCAGTCTTGTTTGGGGCATTTGACGCCCGTGGAGTAGGACTGGGTGTATTTGCATTTGGGGTAGCCGGTGCAGGCGATAAAGCGGCTGCCGGTGCGGGCCTTTTTGAGCACGAGGTCCTGGCCGCACTCGGGGCAGGTGCCCACTTTTTGCCGCTCCTGGGGTTCGGGCTCAACGATGACGATAGTGCCGGCCTCGTCGCGGGTGAAGTTCGAGGTGAAGTCGCAGTCCGGATACGCGGTACAGGCCAGAAATTCGCCGTTGCGGCCGAATTTGATGACCACCGGCTTCCCGCATTTGGGACAGCTGACCCCGGTTTCGACCCCGGTCTTGACCTGCTGCATCTCCTGTTCGGCCTTTTCCAGGGTGGGATAGAAGCTCTCGGTGAATTCGCGCAGGAGTTGCGTCCAGTCCTGGTCCCCCTCGGCGACACTGTCGAGTTTCTTTTCCATCTCCGCCGTGAAGCCGACGTCCAAGAGCTGCGGGAAATGCGCCGTGAGCAGGTCGGCGACCACAAAGCCCATTTCCGTGGGCACGAATTGCTTTTTGGCCAGCTGGACGTAGTTGCGGTCGAGCAACGTGGAGATGATCTGGGCATACGTCGAGGGGCGACCGATACCGAGCTCTTCGAGTTTGCGCACCAGCGAGGCTTCGGAAAACCGGGCCGGCGGTTGGGTAAATTTCTGTTCTTTGTCGATTTTTTCCAGGGTCAGGGCGTCCTTCGCCTGGACCTTGGGCAGTTCGACCTCTTCCTGGGATTTGTCGGCCGAATAGACCCGGAGGTAGCCGTCAAAGATGAGCCGTTCCCCTTTGGCCCGCCACAAGGTGTTGGCCGAGGCGAGGGTGAGCTGGGTATCCCAGAACCGGGCCGGGGCCATCTGCGAGGCCATGAACCGTTCCCAGATGAGTTTGTAGAGCCGGAAATGCTCCCGGGAGAGGTAGGACTGTATGGATCCGGGGGTCAGGGTCGGATCGACGGGGCGGATGGCTTCGTGGGCGTCCTGAGCTGACCCCTTGGTCTTGAAATAGCGCGGCTTTTCGGGATAGTAGGCCTCGCCCAGGGTGGAGACGATCCATTTTTGGGCCGCATTGCGGGCCTCGTTGGAGATACGCACGGAGTCGGTGCGCATGTAGGTGATCAGCGCTGTCGTGCCCTTGTCGCCCAGATCCAGCCCTTCGTAGAGCTGCTGGGCGATGCGCATGGTCCGTTTGGCGGCGAACCCGAGCCGGTTGCTGGCGTCCTGCTGGAGGGTCGAGGTGATAAACGGCGGCTTGGGGTGCCGTTTGCGTTCCTTTTCTTCCACGGATTCGACATGGAAACCGGCTTCGGAGACCTTCTTTTCTATTTCCAGGGCCTGGGTCTCGTTGGCGACATGGGGTTTTTTGCCGCCGATTTTCCACAATTCGGCGACCACCGGCGGCGGGGCCGCGGCCTGGACATGGGCCTTGAGGACCCAGTATTCCTGAGGATCAAATTGCTGGCGTTCACGTTCGCGTTCGGCTATAAGCCGCAGGGCCACCGACTGGACCCGTCCGGCGGACAGACCCCGCTTGACCTTTTTCCAGAGAAGCGGTGAGATTTTATAGCCGACGAGGCGGTCCAGGATGCGCCGGGCCTGCTGGGAATAGAACAGCCGTTCGTCTAGATCCCGGGGATGCTCCAGGGCGTCTTTGACCGCCCGGGACGTGATCTCATTGAATTGGATCCGTTTGAGATTGGTATTTGTTTTTTTGAGCAGTTCGGCCACATGCCAAGCAATCGCTTCCCCTTCCCGGTCCGGGTCGGGAGCCAGATAGACGGTCGTGGCTTTTTTGGCCGCGCTTTTCAGGCGGCTGACGACCTTCTGTTTTCCGGAAATAATCTGGTATTGGGGCTGGAAATTGTTGTCTTCATCCACCCCAAGATTGCTTGAGGGCAAGTCGCGGACGTGTCCGACCGAGGCCTCGACAAGATAGTCGGACCCCAGGAACTTGCGGATGGTTTTTACCTTGGCCGGCGATTCAACGATAATCAGGTCTGTGCTCATAGTGGCTCAAGCCTATAGCGAGAGCAAAGAGTGAGCGCAAGGGGGAATTATGGACGAGAGCTCCTTTGGGGAGGATTACGGCGGGACGTATCGTAGCGGCCTGGTGGCCATTATTGGTCCGCCGAACGCTGGAAAATCAACACTTTTGAATCAATTTCTGGGCCAGAAGGTGGCTATTGTCAGCCCCAAACCCCAGACCACCCGCAATCAGATCAGCGGCATCCTGAGTACGGATGAGGCCCAGGTGGTCTTTCTGGACACCCCGGGTGTGCACAAGTCCGGCCAGCGGTTTAACCGCTACATGGTCGATGCGGCCTGGCGGGCGCTGACCGCTTCCGAAGCGGTCTTGCTGGTCTTGGACGCCGGGCTTTATCTCGCGCGGCCGCAGCTGCTGGAGCGGGACACGAGCCTGATGCGCAAACGGGTCCAACAAAGCGGCAATCCGGTTTTCCTGGCCCTGAACAAGACCGATACGATCAAGGATAAATCCCGTTTGCTGCCGCTGTTGCAGCGCTTGAGCGAGCTGTGGCCCGAGGCCGAACTCCATCCTATCAGCGCCCTGCGCGGTAATGAGACGGATGCTCTGCTGTCCGGGTTGTTGGGGGCTTTGCCCGAAGGGCCGCCGCTGTATCCTGAAGACCAGATCTCGACGTTGCCGATGCGGTTCATGACCGCAGAGATTATCCGGGAGAAGCTCTTTTTGGCCCTGGAAAAGGAATTGCCCTATAATCTGGCGGTCATTGTCGAACAATGGGAGGAACGGCCCACGGGGATTTCGGTCTACGCGACCATCTATGTCGCCCGCCCAAGCCAGAAAGCCATAGTAATCGGCAAAGGCGGACGGTTGCTCAAGGAGATCGGTCAGCAGTCCCGGCTGGAACTTGCCGAGATGATCGAAAAACCGGTGCATCTCGACCTCTGGGTCAAGGTCAAGAAGCGGTGGCACGAAGACATGTCCTTTTTGGGCGAGCTCGGGCTTACGGAATAACCAGCGAAACCGAAGAGACACAACGCCATGGATACACAGACGCCCTATGCCGAGCGGGTGCAAGAGATCAAGGAAACGATGGCCGCGGCAGCGCGCGCGGCCGACCGCGATCCGGCCGAAGTGACCCTGGTCGCTGTTTCCAAATATCAACCGATAGAGGCCATTGCCGCCGTGCATGCCGCGGGGCAGACCCATTTTGGGGAGAATTACATTCAGGAGGCCCTGGATAAACAGGACCAATGCGACATCTCCCCCATCCAGTGGCATTTCATCGGCCATTTGCAGCGCAACAAAGCCAAATTCGTGCCTGGGCGCTTTGATCTGGTGCACACCGTGGATTCGGTGCGCCTGGCGCAGATGCTGGATAAAAAAGCCGCGGAAGCTGGTGTGGTGCAGGCCATATTGCTGCAGGTCAGCCTGGCCGGAGAAGAGCAGAAGGCGGGGCTGGCACCGGAAGCATTGGAGGAGACCCTTGACACGGTGGGGCAGCTGCCCCACCTGCAACTGCAGGGGTTTATGACCATGCCGCCGTATTTTAATGACCCGGAACGGGTCCGTCCTCTCTTTTGCCGTCTGCGCGAACTCCGTGACGAGGCGCAAAACCAGCTGGGCAGGGAGTTGCCGCATTTGTCGATGGGCATGAGCGGGGATTTTGAGGTGGCCATCGCTGAGGGCGCGACCCTGGTGCGCGTCGGGACCCGGATTTTCGGGCCGCGGCCGCAAAAGAGCCTGTAGGGAGGTTCTTTGACGGATCCTGTGGATTTTTGGAGTTTGCCGTCTCTTCTGTGTGCCCACTTTCGGCCCGGTATTTTCTCAATCCCGCCAAAGGGGGATCCTTGCCCCCTCCGGACTCTCAAGTAAAGCAGAACTCCAGGTGTTGAAGATGGCCCTTGTTGCATCGGAATCCACCTGGGAGCATTCAGTTCGCGGTCCGGTTTCCCCCTTTTGGCGGGACCAAGAAAATGTGCGGGCCTTTCGCTCGAAGCACACAGAAGAGACGGCAAACTTTTGCGTCTGAAATTCCATGCCCTGTGACGAAGAGCCCTGTAGGGATTGGTCAAGGTCTGCTTTTGGGGAAGCCTGGTCCAGAGGAGCAGGCAGCAGGTATCAGGTAGCAGAAAGCAGGTATCAGGTATCAGGTATCAGAAATCAGTTATCAGAAATCAGGTATCAGGTATCAGGAATGAGGTGTCAGGCATCGGAAAGGGGGAACAGGTACCAGATAACCGATGCGTGACAACGGACAATTGCTCCCTGCCAGGAGCCGCGTCGCGAAGGGGGCGAGGGTTCGCGATCAGCCCCGCTGGCGCAGGAATTCGCTGATCAAAATGGCCCCGGCCTGAGCCACGTTCAAGGAATCGAATTGGCGCTGCAAGGGGATGGAGACCACGGTTTCGCATTTTTTGGCCACCCCGGGGCGCATGCCCTTGTGTTCGTTGCCGAGCACCAGGACGGCAGGCGTGGAGAGTCGCGCCTTGTAGACGCTTAGGGAATCGGGAGTCAGGCCGGTGCCGATGACCGGGAGAGCGGCTTGCGTGGCCTGTTCCAGGAACCGCCCCAAATTGGTGACCTGGGCCACCGGCAAATAGTTGAGCGCCCCGGAGGAGGCCTTTAAGGCGCCGCCACCAAGGGGAGCGCTCCTGTTTTTGGGCAAAACCAGGCCGGCGCCCCCCAGACTGTAGAGGGTGCGGGCCAGGGTGCCGATGTTGCCGGGGTCTTGGACTTGGTCCAGAGCGATGAGCAAGGGCAAAGGAGCGTCCGCAACGGTTTCCAGCAGGACCTGCGGATCGACGAACCCCGGGCTGAAGACACGGGCGGCGATGCCCTGGTGGTGGGCTGATATGAGCTTATCGAGCTGGGCCCGGGGCAAAATCTGGAACCGGATCCCGGTTGCCTGACACAAATCTTTGATCTCTTTTTGCTGTCTCCCCCCTTTTTGGAGCAAGACGGTTTCCACCCGGTCCGGTGTCCGTTCCAGGAGTTCCTTGACCGGATGGAGTCCGGCAACAACGTGGCTGTATTCGGTCACTTTGGGCTCCCGTAAAGATACTTGCAATCGAATCGACCTTACGCTAGCACTCGACAATTAACGTAATGGGGCCTCAAACTATGGCCCAGAACCTGCTATGAAGCAATACGGAAGATCGTGACAAAATTTATGCCATATGTATTCCCCCGTGCCTTTGTCCTCGTGTTGTTGCTGGCCGTTGGCTGCGCACCGCTGACCAACTCCCCGCAGTCGCAGCACACTGGGAAAATGCAAAATGCCACTCCGGAGAACACAGCGGTCAATGCGAGTTGCCCTGTGAGCGCTGCGCCGTCAGCCGTGACTGAGAAAGCGGCAAGAAATGCGTCGAAGCCTGAGCAGCAGGATCTTGCGGCTGAGGCTACCGGAAGCGATGCCGATCTGAAACAGCCTCTGGAAGAAGAGGTCCAGGCGGATGTCTCCAGCAACGCCACTGACAAAGAGCCTGCGTTGACCCAGGCCGAAAAAAAGGCCCTGGAGTCGGAAGCGGAAATCCAGTTCGACCTCGACGTTCGGGAAACCGAACGGATGCAGAAATTTTTCCGCTATTATACCCATAAACACCGCAAGACCTTTCAGCGTTGGCTCAAGCGGGCCGAACCGTATCTGCCGCACATCCGGAAGGTGATCACGGAAAAGGGGCTGCCGCAGGACCTGGTTTTCCTGCCCTTTGCCGAGAGTGGCTTCAACCCGTGGGCCTATTCCCGGGCCGGTGCGGCCGGGTTGTGGCAATTCATGCCCGCCACCGGACGCCATTTCGATCTCCGGGTTGACTGGTGGATGGATGAGCGCCGGGATCCCTACGCCTCTACCCAGGCGGCGGCGGAATACCTCTCCCGCCTCTACGGTCAATTCCAGGACTGGTACCTGGCCCTTGCCGCCTACAACGCCGGTGAAGGCAATGTTGGTCGGGCCCTGGAGCGCAGCGGCTGCGACAATTTCTACGATCTCGCCTCGAGCAGACGGTACCTCAAATCCGAGACCCGCAATTATGTGCCCAAATTTCAAGCTATCCTCAAGATCGTTCGCAATCTCGAGGAACTCGGCTTCGAGCCCATCGACTGGGACGCGTCTCCCGAGCCCTCGCAGGTGGCCATTAAAGGGGGCACTGATCTCATGGGCTTGGCCGATGCCACGGGTATGAGCTGGTCCGAATTTCGGAAAGCCAACCCGAAATTCCGGCGTACGGTCAGCCCCCCGGACGCGAGCTATCAGGTGCAGATCCCGGCCCCCAAGGTGGCGCAGGCCAAGGCCTATCTCGACGGCCCCCGGGCCCAGAAAATGGCCGGCGGCAAACGGTACCGGGTGCGCAGCGGCGATTCCTGGTGGCGTATCGCCCGCCGTTTTGACGTGCCGCTGACCGCGCTGATGCGCTTGAACAATACCCGGTCGAAGATGCTCCATCCCGGGGACTCGGTGCTTATCCCGGTTTCCGGGGAGGCGGCCCGGGCCCGCGTCGCAGCACAGGACGGGGAATATGTCGTGCAACGCGGTGATTCCCTCTGGGAGCTTGCCCGCCGGATGGACACCACCGTCACCAAATTGCGCCGGGCCAACAATTTGCAGAATACGACCCTTCGCGTGGGGCAGCGCCTGACCATTCCGGGGGGCTCCCAGAAGGCCAAGACCCGGCAGATCGCCCAGCGCCGCTCCAACTATACGGTCAAAAAAGGCGACACCCTCTGGGAACTTTCGCGCCGTTTCGGCCTCAGCCTCAATACGCTGGTTCAGGCCAACGGTATCGGCAGGTCGAGCGCGTTGCAGGTCGGGCAGAAGCTGTACATCCCGGACCGCGGCCGGACGACGCAAGTGGCCAAGGCCCGGGAGAAGGCCGCCCATCAACGGCTGGTCCGGTACACGGTCCGCCAGGGCGACAATTTGTGGACCATTGCCCGCCGTTTTGGTGTCAGTGCCGACGCCCTGCAGGACTGGAACAACCTGGGCAAGAACGAATTGATCCACCCTGGCGACAATCTTCGGGTCTATATTCAATAGCTGGATCGTGATTGACGATGAGACAACGGCCCGGCAGACCAAACGGTCTGCCGGGCCGTTGTCCGTTTGAGGGGGAGGGTGTACTGTTCTAGTGGTATGGAAGAAGAAAGGATTTGGATCGTGGGGGGGCGCAAGCGGTCTTGTCCGCTTGGCGCTGAAGAGGCGGCAGGCGGGGGATCAGGCCCCAAGGGCTGAGGTGCAGCGCTCCCAGGCGGCGGGGATGTCCATCTCCCGGCCGGTCCAGAGTCGGAATTGGGCCGCGGCCTGGTGGACGAACATGGCCAGACCGGTGATGGTCTGCAAGCCTTCCTCGCGGGCTTGGCGGATCAAGACCGTGTCCATGGGGTTGTAGATCAGTTCGTAGACGGTCGCAAAGTTCTGCAGGGATCCGTTTTGCGGCATTGGCGAGAGGGATTCCCGCTGACCGGCCATGCCCAAGGGCGTGGAATTGACCAGGAGTTCGGCCGAGGCGGTAGAGCGGCTTTCCCAGTCCAGGACATGCCCCCCAAAGGCAGCGGCCAAGACCTCGGATTGTTCCCGTCTGCGCCCGCAGATCCAGACCTCGGTCCCGTGTTCGAGAAGAGCGGCGAGACAGGCCCGGGCCGCACCCCCGTTGCCGAGAATCAAGGCCGAGCGGGGGAAGCGGGAACTGGCCAGCAGGGGAGCCAGGAATCCTTCGCTATCGGTGTTGGTCCCGCAGAGGCGGTCCTGCTCCCAGTAGAGGGTGTTGACTGCCCCGGCTTGGCGTGCCCTGTCGGTGATCCGGTCCAGATAGTCGATCACCTCAACCTTGTGCGGGATGGTCACACTCGCGCCGTGGATGGGCAGGAGCCGGGCCGCGGTGACGAAGTCCGCCAGACGCGCCGGCGGGATGTCCCAGCGCAGATAGCTGCCCGGGATCCCCTGGGCCTCCAGGGCCCAATTGTGCAGTACCGGGCTCAGGGAGTGGCCGAGGGGGTGGCCGATGATACCGAAAAGGCGGGGGTCCTGCATGGCAATTCCTTGCACAAAGGCCAGAATACCCGCCCCGTCGGCCGCGCGCGTGGCTTCCGACGGGGCGGGTCGGGTGTTTATTGCAATTGTTTCTGGACGTGGTCCGCGCCGGCCTGGAGCGCGGCCTGGTTTTTGGGGATCAGATGGGCGTAGTGTGCGGCGATGACCTTTTCCAGGCTGTTTTTGACCCGCTCCAGAGGCAGGACTCCAGTGGCCTGGATATAGGCCCCCAGGGCGACCATATTGGCCATCTTGGCGGTGCCGACCTCGTTGGCCAGGTCGTTGGCCGGAACGAAATAACTCCGGACGCGGACTTTTTCCGCCAATTGTTCCTCCACCAGGGAGTCATTGACGATCTGGATCCCGCCGTCCTGAACCCGGGGCTGGAATTTTTCCAGAGAGGGCCGATTCATGGCGATGAGACTTTGCGGGGCATGGATGATCGGAGAGCCGATGTCCTCGTCCGAGATAACCACGGTGCAATTGGCCGTGCCGCCGCGCATTTCCGGTCCGTAGACCGGGATATAGGTCACGTTCAATCCGGCATCCATGGCGGCATAGGCCAGGAGATTGCCGATGAGCATGACGCCCTGACCGCCGAAACCCGCGATGATAACGTCCTTGTACAGGCTCATGACTGCTGTCCCCCCTCGTCCTCGATGTCTTTGTATGTGCCCAGCGGAAAATAGGGGATCATTTCCTCGCTGATGCGGGCGTTGGCCTCAAGCGGGGACATGCGCCAGTTGGTGGGACATGTTGCCAAGAGTTCCACGAACCCGAAACCTTTGCCCTGGGTCTGGACCTCAAAGGCCTTTTTGAGCGCTTTTTTGGCCTGCTTGAGGTGCTTGACCGTATCCACCGCGACACGGGCCGAATAGGCCGTGCCACCGAGACCGCCAATGATTTCGGCCATCTTCATGGGCAGGCCCTCGCGTTCGGCGCAGCGGCCACCAGGACAGGTGGTCGTCTTTTGGCCGACCATCGTCGTCGGAGCCATCTGGCCCCCGGTCATGCCGTACACCGTGTTGTTGACGAAGACCACCGAGACCCGCTCGCCGCGGTTGGCGCAGTGCATGATTTCCGCGAGGCCAATGGAGGCGAGGTCGCCGTCGCCCTGGTAGGCGAAGACGAAATTTTCGGGATTGGCCCGCTTGGCGCCGGTGGCCACGGCCGGGGCGCGGCCGTGCGGGGCCTCCACAGCGTCCACATTGAGATAATTGTAGATAAATACAGAACACCCGATGGAGCCGATGCAGATGGCCTGTTCCGTCAACCCGGCTTCGTCCAAACATTCGCCGACAAGGCGGTGGATGGTGCCGTGCTGGCAGCCGGGACAATAGTGGGTCGGCACATCGATGACGGCATCGGTGACAGCGAAGACTTGTTTTTCATGGCTAGACATGGATGGTGTCCTCCAGGGCCTTGACGATGGGCTGTTCAAAATCCTCGGGCGTCGGCAGATTTCCGGGCAGGCAGCAGTGCAGCGCAGAACTGCCGTGGGGGCACACCGCCAGGCGGACATCCTCGACCATCTGACCGAGGTTGTGCTCGATGGTCAAAAAGTGTTTCCCTTTCCGGGCCAGATCCTGCAGCGGCTTGGACGGAAAGGGGAAGACCGTCAAGGGCCGAAAAAGCCCGACGCGCCGTCCCTGCTCGCGCAGGCGGCGGACCGTGCTTTTGACGATGCGGCCGATGGAGCCGTAGGCGACGACAACGAGTTCGGCGTCCTCGAGGGCGTAGGTCTCAGCGTCGATCTCGCTGGCCATGCGGAGGTATTTGTCCTGCAGCCGTTGATTGTGGTCCGCCAACTCGCCGTCCTTGAGGAAAAGGGATTTGAGCAGCCGTTTGGGGCGACCCTGCGCGCCGGAGAGCGCCCAGTCAGCGGCTTCCCCGGGATCAGGAGTATGCGGGGCGGCGACGGTCACCGGTTCTTTCATCTGGCCCAGGATGGCGTCGCCGAGGACCATGACCGGATTGCGGTATTTGAAGGCAAGCTCGAAGGCCCTGGCGGTCATGTCGTAGGCCTCCTGGCAACTGCCGGGGGCCAGGACCAAAAGGCGGTAGTCGCCGTGCCCGCCGCCACGGGTGGATTGGAAATAATCGCCCTGGGAGGGGCCGATATCCCCGAGTCCGGGGCCGCCGCGGCTGATATTGACGATGACCGCCGGCAGCTCACTGCCGGCCAAGTAGGAGATGGCTTCCTGCTTGAGCGAAATGCCGGGGCTCGAGGAAGAGGTCATGGCCCGCTTGCCACAGGCGGCGGCGCCAAGGAGCATGTTCGCGGCCGCGACCTCGCTCTCGGCCTGAACGAATTCCCCTCCGGCTTCGGGCAGGGCCGTGGAAAGGAATTCCGGGATATCATTCTGTGGCGTGATGGGATAGCCGAAAAAGCATTGGCAACCGGCAGCCAGGGCGCCACGGGCGATGGCTTCGTTGCCCTTGATGAAGATTCGCTCGCCTGAACTATGCGGCATTGTCGTTCTCCTTTGTGGCCGAACTGCGGAAGACGGTGATCACGTTGTCCGGACAGACCATGGCGCAAAAGGCGCACCCTTTGCATTTGTCCATGTCCTGGTCGGCGACTTCCACGACTTTATACCCTTGCTGATTGAAGCGTTGGGATTGGACGATGATTTCGCTGGGACAGGCGGCGGTGCACAACAGGCACCCTTTGCACCGCTCGTCCCGAAAGACAACTCTGGACATATTGCCTCCTTGGCAAATCGGGGCGGCTTCATGGACCACCCGGTGTTAGCGGCGGTATGGTGTTGCCAACTCCAGTTCCGAAGCCGGATTGGTTCGGAATTTTCACAGACTCAGGAAATACACAGACGAGGCGTCAACGCACTCCTGCGGAGGCTGGCAGCCCCCTTTTGGGACCGGTTCCCTTTCGCGGCTCAGACAATGAACATGGCGTCGCCGTAAGAGAAAAAACGGTATCCTTCGTCAACAGCCTCTTCGTAGGCCTCAAGCACGAGGCGGCGCCCCGCGAATGCGGCGACCATAAGTATAAGCGAAGAGCCCGGAAGATGAAAGTTTGTGAGTAAATGGTCAACCACGCGGAATGAAAACCCGGGATAGATAAAGATATCGGTCCACCCGGCAAAGGGCTGGATCCGCCCGCAGTGGTGGGCGATGCTTTCCAAGGTGCGAACGGTGGTCGTACCCACGGCCACCACAGGCCGTCCCTCAGCCTGGGCCCGGGAGATGGTCTCGGCGTTGGCGGCGTCGAGTTCGATGTATTCGGGATGCATATGGTGTTCCCGGATATCCCGGCAGCGAAGCGGGCTGAAGGTGCCGTAGCCAACATAGAGGGTGACTTCGGCCCATTGGATGCCTTTGTCGCGCAGGGCGTGCAGAACATCGTCGGTAAAGTGGAGGCCGGCGGTCGGGGCGGCGACAGAACCGGTTTTGGCCGAATCGGCGTAGACCGTCTGGTAGCGGCCGTGATCCGTCGCATCGTCTTCGCGTTGGATATACGGCGGCAAAGGCATGTGCCCGTAGGCTTGAAAGACCTCGGCCATGTCTCCAGACCAGCACAATCGGACCTGGACACGTCCGAATTCCTCGCGTTCGATAACCGTCAGCTCAATACCTCCGGGGAAATCGGCTTTCTGACCCACGGCAAGCGGTTTGGAGGAGCGGAGAAGGCCACTGACAAACCCCTCATTGCGGCCGTCGGCCAGCGGCTGCGGGGTGACCAGCGGCAGCGGGGTGAGCAGGAGGAATTCGACCTTGCCCCCGGTGGCCCGTTTTTGCCCCTTGAGTCGGGCCGGCAGGACCCGGCTGGTGTTGGCCACAAGCAAGGCGCCATCCGGCAGGGTGTCAACCAGATCCCGGAACGTGGCGTGCTGCCGCTGCCCCGAAGAGCGGTCCAGGATCAGCAGGCGGGACGCATCACGTTGGGGATGGGGGTGTTGGGCGATCTGGTCAGCAGGAAGTTCGAACTGGTAGGCGTCCAGGTCGTAATCACGGGGGATGGTGTTCATACTCGTTGTTCTACTCGTCTCGCTCCACAGGGAAAGCCAATGGCCCGGGAGGGGGAAAATACGTCCAACTTGGAAAGGAGACGGGGCGTCCTTTCCCGGTGTCCGCCTTTCAAGCCTTGATTGATCTGCCTCAGAAACGATATCCTCATATATCGTTCGGGAGGCATCGTCGAAAAAGCACCGGTTGCTGCGAGCTGCCGGGGCGTCTGGTGGCGCCGTTGTGGTCGTTGTCCAAGGCCCTCCAGGGGGTTGGAGAATCTCCAAAGCGGAGGGTGGATGCGGACGGCCCAGAACCAAGGGAGTCAGGGATGGCAGCTATAGCAATGGCGTATCGGAAGCGCAAGAGGATGCCAGAGGGCTGATGATATATGTGTCCAGCCACGGATGTATCAGGTCTGCAAAGAAAAGTACGGGCGAAAGTATGACCAACCACGTTGAACGTATTCAGCAAATCCTTGCCCAGCGGGTTGTTTCCGGCGACGATCTCCCTTCAGCCCTGCGCGCCTATGTGGAACAGAGTTGGGGAGGATTCGACAGGGAGGCCGTGCGCCAGGTCCTGGCCGATCCAGACCATGACGAACACGATATCCTGCTCGCTTTCTGGGGCTTCCCCGAAAAGGAGACGGTGACGGCCGTGGAAGAGGTCCTGCCGTTGGCGGGACTGAGTGCAGCAGAGGGTGCTGCCGTGCAGCACTGGTTTTGCGCCCGTCCACAGCGCACGGTGGGGCTGGGTGGCACCGTGAGGGTCCAGCTCACGCTTCCTGAAGATATCCTGGAGGCCTATGTGCGCCGCTTGCGCTTGCAAAGCGAGATCCCCACCAGCCTGGCCGAGGCGGGAAAACACCGTTTGGCCCCCCGCGAGGCCCTGGCGCTGCAGCGGTTCTTGCGCACCGTGTCCGCTGCCCTGAGTGCGGAGCAGATCGCGGTTTGCCGCAAGGCCATCGAGGGCGTGCCGTCTGAAGATATTGTCGCCGCACTGCGTCTTTTGCTCGAGCTCTGGCAACAGCGCGATGCGGACGTGGGGTTATGGGCCCTGCTGGTCGAGGAAGGTCAGCGGTGTCGGCAGGCCATTGAACACGATCAATTTCAGGAAAAGCTCCTTGAGCGACAAACCATGGAGCAGATGATGGGCGCGGGGAATCGGGTCTTGGCTATTGACCGCCGCGCCTACCGGGACCGGCTCGGTCTGCTCGATACACTGGCCCTGCAATTGTACGGCGCTGTATTGCCGGCGCCGCAGGAGCCACTCCAATGGAATATGGGGGCCTTTGACGCCGATAATGCGGACGATGTCGCTACCCTTATGCGTATGCTCTCGTAACAGGCCGTTGCACATCGCCCAGCGGTAGCAAAGTCGCACGACGTTCAAACGCTTGCCTAGGATACGAACACAGCGACCTTGAATGTTTTTTGGTTCTTTGACGGACCCTGTGGATTTTTGGAGTTTGCCGTCTCTTCTGTGTACCCACTTTCGGCCCGGTATTTTCTCAATCCCGCAAAAGGGGGATCCTTGCCCCCTCCGGACTCTCAAGAGGAACAGAACTCCAGGTGTCGAAGATGGCCCTTGTTGCATCGGAATCCGCCAGGGAGCATTCAGTTCGCGGTCCGGTTTCCCCCTTTAGGCGGGACCAAGAAAATGTGCGGGCCTTTCGCTCGAAGCACACAGAAGAGACGGCAAACTTTTGCGTCTGAAATTCCATGCCTTGTAACGAAGAGCCTGTTTTTTGTGTTGGTATTTGGACGTTTTGACTGAGTTGCGGTAGACGAAATTTTTCAACAGTCGGTGCCCATAAACGATTCCAGAGGCGCCGCGTCCCTCGAACAGATTTCAGGCCGGGAGTGCATTCGTGTTTCCGGGCTTAAGGACCGGATGGCCGTTTCCGTATCCAGGTTGAATACTATGCAAAGAAAAAAAATGTGTATTGGCATCTTGGGGCTGATGCAGGCCCTTTTTCTTTTTCTGCCAGCCAGCCGGGCCGTGGCGGCGGACGATCCGCTGACCCTGCTCCTGGTGCCGGTGGAGGAGGAGAATGTCGTCTTCCGGCAATTTTTGCCGGTGAAACACTACCTCGAAAAGCGTCTCAACCGCCGCGTGGAACTTGATATCGCCCACAACGCCGAGGCGGCCCTGGACCGCCTCGGGCAGGGGCAGGTCGATCTGGCCTACCTCGACCCCTCGGCGTATTGCGAGGGCAAGAGCATGTACCAGCTGCACCCGGTGGCCAAAGTGGTCAAGAACGGTGAGGGGCAATACCGTTCGGTCCTGGTGGTGCGAGACGATTCGCAGGTGGAAAAAATCGTGCAGATCCCGGGCAGAAGTCTGGCCCTGGGCAATACACGCTCCTCCTCGGCCTATCTCATGCCCTTGGCCATGCTCCAGGAAATCAAGCTGGACCTTGAAGATTTTTCCCAGGTCGGTTTCCTGCAAAAGGAAGACCTGGTGGCCTT
The DNA here is from genome assembly GCF_000024325.1 of Desulfohalobium retbaense DSM 5692. NCBI lineage: Bacteria > Pseudomonadati > Thermodesulfobacteriota > Desulfovibrionia > Desulfovibrionales > Desulfohalobiaceae > Desulfohalobium > Desulfohalobium retbaense. Next base: position 127,000 of record NC_013223.1, read on the forward strand.
GTCGGTTCTGGTCCGCGATTATGATGTCGGGGCCATGAGTCAGGAGGTCGCCCGGAAATACCTGCCCTACGGATTGCGGATTATTAAAAAGTCCGAAAAACTGCCGCAATTTATTATCTCGTCCGCCCCGCAGATGGACGTGGAGGAACGTAATGCGTTGCAGACCGCGCTTCTGGAATACACGCCCCAGGACTTCGATACGGTTTCCTTTGCTGAAGCCGAAGACCGCGAATACAACGTCGTCCGGATCATGCTCAAAAATATCACCGGCAAAGACTATCTGGCCTACCCGGAGGGAGCGGTCAAACTGGCGCTTTTACCCCTCTACTCCCCGATCACCCTGGATAAGATGTTCGCTCCCCTGGCCGAATATCTGACGCAGGAGACCGGGCGGGAGTTCCGGCTGGTTATCCCCCGGGATTTCGAGGAATTTGTCTCCATTGTCAGCAATGGCGAAGTCGATTTCGCCTATCAAAATCCCTATGTCTATCTCCTGCTCGGCCAGCGCGGCAAACTCCAGTCGCTGGTGACGACGATCAGTCCCGAACCCGAGACCTCACGGGAAGAATTCCGGGGCGTCATCCTGGTGCGTAAGGATTCGGCGATTTCCAGCCTGGAAGACCTCAAGGGCAAGGATATCATGATCGTTTCCCGCCGTTCTGCCGGGGGGTACCGGTTCCAGAAAATTCTGCTCCGCCAGCACGGCATCGACATCGCCCGAGAAGCGCGTCTTGAAGAGGGCAAAAAACACGAGGAGGTCGTGCTTTCGGTCTACCGCGGTGAGGCGGATGCCGGTTTCGTCCGCGAAGCCGCCTTGCAGGTTGCCAAAGATATTGTGGATACCAGCGATTTGCGTGTCCTGGCGACCACGGAATACTATCCCAACTGGCCCTTTGCCGCGTATACCGAAACCGATGCCGATCTGGTGGCCAAGGTCCGCTCGGCCCTGCTGGCCATCGAGGACCCCGCTTTCCTTGAGGAAGCCCGGATCAACGGTTTCACCCAGAGCCAGATGAAACGGCTGCAGCAGCTCAAAGAGAAGGTGGTCCTGGAATGATGTCCTTTGTGGCTGACCGTTTCAATCAACTCAAATTCAAGAATAAATTCCTGGTCATTACCCTGGCGAATATCATTGTCGTCCTGGCCGCGTTTTCGTTTGTGGTCGACGATTACTTCAAGAAACGGATCAGCCAGAACCAGGAGGAGAACAACCTCAGTCTGGCCCGGAATATGGCCCGGGAGTCGGTGGATCCGCTGCTTATCCACGATTATCTCCAACTCGACGTCCTGGTGCAGAGCACCAAGGAAGCTTTGCTGTGCAAGTACGCGTATATCCTTGATCACCACGGCCGTGTCGTGGCCCATTCCGACAAGTCCAGGCTGGGCCAGAAATATTCCCCCCCCTCCACTGAGGAACAATATATCCGGGACCGCAAGGTTGCTGGGGTCATGTACCAGGATTATTTCCTGCCGATCCGGGTCCGGGGCGAGCTTTTGGGGTATGCCGTGGTCGGCATCGATCGCAACAAGGAGACGGCCGTTATCCAGCAGAGTCTGCATGGACTGCGTCTGCGGCTTTTGATTGTAGCCGTGAGCCTGTTCGCTTTTACCGCCCTGACCGCCTCCTATCTCGCCTCGCGACTGACCCGGCGGATCGGGGATCTCAAACAGAGCATGCGCCAGGTGCAGCAGGGCGACCTCAACGTGCAGTTGCCCCTGCCCAGGGCCTCCTCATGCAAAGACCTCTGGGACTGCCCTCTCAAGGAGTGTCCCGGGTACGGCTCGGATGCCTGCTGGGCCCAGGGGCAGTCCTTTTTGCAACCCCAGAAAAACTGCCTTGAATGCCTGGTCTATAAGCGAGCCTGCGGCGATGAGATCGGAGAATTGCACATCGCTTTCAACCAGATGGTCCGGGATCTCAAGCGCAATCTGGACAAGCTGCACCAGGCGGACATGGAGAAGAACCGTCTGGAGCGGTTGTCCCTGTTGGGGCAGATGGCGGCCCAGGTCGCCCATGAAATCAAGAATCCCTTGAATTCGATCAAGGGATCGGCGCACTATCTCAAGGCCAATTTTGAAGGGCGGATCCTGCACGAATTCCTGCATGTCATTGAGGAAGAAAGCGAGCGGCTCAGTGATATCTTAACGGATTTTTTGAATTTTTCGAAACCAGGAGTGCCGCATTTCGAACGGGAGGATCTCAATGCTCTGGTCCGCGATACTCTGCGACTGGCCAGCCGCGACACCCAGGACGGCGTCGTCCGGCTCGATTCCACTCTGGACCCGCAATTGCCCCCATTTTGGTTTGACTACGCCAAGCTGCGGCAGAGCCTTTTGAATCTGGTCCTCAACGCGGTCCACGCCGTGCGCGAAGGCGGCACGGTCCAGGTGAGCACGATCGCGCAACCAGACCGGGGCCAACTGGTTATTCAGGACGATGGGCAGGGTATCACCGCCCAGGAATTGGAAAATATTTTCAAGCCGTTTTATACCACAAAAAACAGAGGCAACGGTTTGGGGTTGTCCATAGTCGAACAATATATCCGGGCCCATAAAGGGACCATCGACGTCGACAGCCAGCCCGGTCAGGGCACGACCTTCATTATAACCCTCCCCTTTGATCCACGATGAGCACCAAGAAACGCATTCTCCTTATCGATGACGAGCCCAATACCCTCAAGGTCCTTTCGGCCTTTTTGACGAAGGAGGGGTATGAGGTCGGCACGGCAAAAGACGGCCGCAGTGGCCTCAATCACCTCCAGGAAGGCGGTTGGGATATGTTGATCACCGACCTTAAGCTGCCGGATATCACCGGGCTGGACATCCTGGAGCAGGTCAAGGCCACCTGGCCGAAGCTACCAGTGGTGATGATCACGGCCTACGGCAGTATCTCCAACGCGGTCCAGGCCATGAAGCTCGGGGCGTTTAACTACCTGACCAAACCGGTCGACCCCGACGAACTCCTGTTGCTGGTCCAGAATGTGTTCGAACGCAGCCAGCTCCTGGAAGAGAACCAGACCATGCGCCGTCAGCTCAGGGACCGCTACAGCCTGGGCAACATGGTCGGTAAGAGCAAGGCCATGCAGGAGCTTTTCAACCTGATCGAAAAGGTGGCCCAGTACGAAGCCAATGTCCTGGTGACCGGGGAAACCGGGACCGGCAAGGAATTGGTGGCCCGCGGCATCCATTATGCCGGGCAGGAAGAGAATCTGCCGTTCGTGCCCATCGATTGTGCGGCCGTGCCGGAGACCCTGCTGGAATCAGAGTTGTTCGGGCACAGCCGCGGTGCCTTCACCGGAGCGGCGGAGCAGAAAAAAGGCCAGATCGAACTGGCCCACGGCGGCACCCTTTTCCTGGACGAAATCGGGGAACTGCCGCTTGCACTGCAGAAGAAATTTCTCCGTTTTCTCCAGGAAAAGGAGATCGTCCGCCTGGGCGAGACGCGGCGGCGCAAGGTCGATGTACGGATTATCGCGGCGACAAACCGGGATCTTGAAGCTGAAATCGCGGCCGGGCAATGGCGGGAGGATCTTTTTTACCGCCTCAATGTCATCAGCATTGAGATCCCGCCGTTACGGGAGCGCAGAGACGATATCCCACCGCTGGTGAACCATTTTCTGGCCAAATACAACGCCCAGAACGGCAAGGCGATCCAGGGGATGACCGGGGAGGTCATGGAGGTCTTCATGGCCTATGACTGGCCGGGCAATGTCCGTGAATTGGAAAATGTGATCGAACGGGCCGTCGTGCTGTGCATGGGCGACAGCATCGCCATGAGCTGTCTGCCCCCGAAGCTTCAGGAGCGCAGCGCACCGGCACCGAGCACAGACGGGGTCAATCTCATGGAGATGGAGAAGCGGCTCATTGTCCAGACTTTGGAAAAGACAGAGCAGAACCAGTCGGCCGCAGCCAGGGAACTCGGGATTTCCCGCAAGCAATTGCGGACCAAGATGAAGCACCACGGTCTATTGTAGGCCTCGTTGCGCGGGGCACACAGTCGTCCCGCCGCCGGGCGTCACTCCGGCGGGAGGTCGCCGGTTTTTGTGCTGAGCCAGTTTTCAGACCGCGGGCAGAATTCCTGAACCGGCCCTCGCAAAGGATTTTTACGGATTCAGGGCACAGGAGAACGAGAACGTGTTTGTCACCCAACTTTTCAAGCGCTGGACCTATCAGGTTTTTGCTCCCGGCACGCTGGTGCGGCAAAAATACGAGGCCTTCAAAGAGCTGTTGCAACGCGATCAAAAGGCGTTGGAATACATGGCCGAGTTGGAGGACATCGCCCTGTCGCACCGTCCGGTGGATTTCGCTCGTATCGAGTCGCTGGCCAAGGCCTTGAGCCGGGAAGTGGAAGGGATGGTCGAGGATCTGGTGGTCCTGCACCCGCTTCGCTACAGCGCCCTGCGCGATTATCTGGCCAAGGTGGATTTTTATGTCCGACTGGCCCTGCTCTCGGATGAAATCCGCTGTTCGCCTCCGTATGTAGCGCGCATCGGTGACAAGAGCGAAGAAAACCTGCTGGGCGGCAAAGGCAACAATCTGAGCCGGATCAAACGGGAAACCGATTACCCGGTTCCACCGGGTTTTGTCATCACGACCCGGGCCTTTCACTATTTTTTGGAAGTCAACAACCTGCGCCACGAGCTCGACGCCCTGTTGGCCCAGGTCGATCTGGAGGACACGGAAGCCTTGCGGGAATTGTGCGACCGGATGCAGCAGACTGTTCTCGCAGGCGAGGTCCCGGTCAGCGTGGCTCGGGAAGTCGAGAAAGCCATGAGCGGTGCCGGGCTGCAGACCATGTCCCTCGCCTTGCGCAGCAGTGCGGTGGGTGAGGACAGTCTGGTCTCATTTGCCGGGCAATACATGAGTGTCCTCAACGTGGACCCCGCCTCCTGGACGGAGACCTACAAAGCGATTCTGGCCAGCAAATACGCTCCGAATGCCGTCGCCTACCGTATCCGCAGCGGTATGGCCGACACCATGGTCCCCATGGCCGTGGTGGTTATGGGTATGGTCCATCCCCGGGTCAGCGGTATCATGTATACGCCTGGCGAGCAGGGCACCGAGAGCCAGCTGTCCATGATCCCGGGGTATGGCGTTGATCTGGCCGACGGCCGGGAGTCCGGGCAACAGGCCACGGTGTCGAGGCAGGAGGAGGTCCGGTTCGACAATGCGGAACCGGTCCTGGCGCCTTCTACGGTGGCCGCAGTGGCTCGTGTCGGTCAGGGCTTGGAGGCGGTCTTTGCCGGTCCCCAGGATGTTGAATGGGCCGTGGACCAGGAGGGGGAGGTGGTGGTGCTGCAATCCCGACCGCTTCCTGGGGGGACACCGGAGCCGGTGTTCACTGAGCAGGACACCGATGCCCTTTCCTATGCCCCGGAAGCGGTGCTCTGTCAGGCCCGTTCGGCGAGCCCCGGCCGGGCTACTGGGCCGGTGCATCTTTATGATGGTCAGCCGGAAGCCGTGCCTCCGGGGAGTGTCCTGGTCGTCGAGCACATGACTCCGGATCTCAGCGTCCTGGCCGGGCGTATCTGTGCGGTGGTCGCCGCCAAAGGCAGTGCGACTTGCCATTTCGCTTCGGTGGCGCGCGAGCAGCGCCTGCCGGCTGTTTACGGGGCGGCCTGCGCCAACCAGCTGGATGGAGGGCGCACGGTGAGCGTGGACAGCCACGCCGGTGTCGTGCTCAACGATGCAGTGGTTTTTGAGCCGGAACCCCGGGAGCGGGAGGAGGCAGACGACAATCTTCCACCGGTACAGCGCAAACTGGCTGCGGCCCTGGAACACATTTCGCCGTTGCACCTGACCAACCCTGATGACGAGGAATTCTCCCTGCGGCGGTGCAGGAGCATGCACGATATCATCCGCTTTACCCACGAAGCCGGGGTCAAGGAAATGTTTGATCTGATCGGCGGGCGCGGCTTGAATCAGACCGGTGTGAAGCGTTTGGTTTCCGATGTCCCGCTGGTCCTGCATGTCCTGGATGTGGAGCGGGGGCTGCAGGAAGAAGCCCGCAAGCGCAAGGAGATCACCCCCGAGGATATCGTCAACCGCCCCATGCGTTGGCTGTGGGCCGGACTTGCCGACCCGGCGGTGGCCTGGAATCCGAATGTGGTCCATTACGATTGGGACGCCTACAACAAGAGCCAGGCCTCGTTTGTCAACGTGGAGAAGTCGACCATGTTCAGCAGTTATGCCGTGCTGGGCGACGATTATCTGCACGGCCTGTTCCGGTTCGGGTTCCATTTCGCGGTGGTGGATTGTGTGGTCGGGGAGGTCCCGGAACACAACTATCTCCACGTCAGGTTCAAGGGCGGGGGCGGGTTGGACGAGCAGCGCCTGCATCGGCTTGAACTGCTCCGGCAGCTTTTGACCGGGCACGGATTTTCGGTGAAAACCACTGGTGATCTGCTGGAAGGTGTGTTGCCGCGCCAGGAAAAACACCGTCTCCAGATGGCCCTGCATGAGTTGGGGATTATTTTGGGCAAGACCGTCCAACTGGATATGCGTCTGCATTCTGATCAGGATGTGGCCGACCTGGTGGAGGAGATCCAAAACGTCCTGCCTGAGCGTTGATCCCCGCTCTCTCAGGCGCTCAAGGCAGCTTCCAGGCCATGTGCGCAATCGCAGAACCGGGGGGTTCAGGTGCGGGGTCTGGCCCCGATCCTGGAATTGCGCCCCCGGCCTGGAAAAAGAGTGTGGGGTTCTTGGCCTGTGAATGCGAATCAAAACCATTGAGCGTGTTATGTGGTCTTTTTTGCAAAAAATGTTCGGGCGCAACGATTCCGAGGAAACCTATGAACTGTCCTGGGTTACGGGACAGGTCGCAGTCGGGCACGCGCCCATGTCCTACGAAGAGTTTGATTCGCTCAAGCGCCAGGGCATTACAGCCATCCTCAATCTCTGCGCAGAACTTGATGCGTTGGTCACTTTGGAGCGGGACGCCGGATTCGAGGTCTATTTTCTGCCGGTGCCCAATGAGGAACCCCCGGATGTCCAGGCCACGGACGCGGCCCTGGATTGGCTGGACGAGTGCGTCTATCTCGGCAAGAAGGCCTTGATCCATTGCCGGCACGGTATCGGGAGGACCGGGACGGTGGTCTCTTCCTACCTCTTGCGTAAAGGGTTGGGCCAGAAATTGGTCAACAAGCACCTCAAGGATCTGCGGTCAAAGCCCTCCAATCTCACCCAGTGGCATTTTCTGCGCCAATACGGCAAGGCCCAGGGGCAGTTGACCATTCGTGAGCCGTGTCTTGAATCGCGGTGTCTTGTGGATCTGAGTCCGTTTTTCGACGATATCGAGGCCTTGTTTGCCCAGATTGAGGATCGGGCGGAGAGTGCAACGGAGCGTTGTGGCCGGGAGCACGCCAAATGTTGTTTCAAAACAGTGCGCATGAGTCTGGCTGAGGCGGTTTACCTCCACCATATGTTCAATAAGTCGGTGACCAGCGAGAAGCGCAAACAGAGCATGGCCGCGGCCCTGGAGGCCCTCCAGACCCGTCAGGCCCTGGTCAGGGAGAATCCCGGCCTGTCGCAGGCCGCTCTGGATGCCCGGTACGAGGCCCTGGACATTCCCTGTCCCTTGCTCGGCGAAGCAAACAAGTGCCAGCTTTTTGCCTATCGCCCGGCCGCGTGCCGGGTGTTTGATCTGCGCCAGGTCAACTCCGGTCCGGGCGTGCCCCTGCAACGCGGGCTCCAACGCATTTCAGACAATCTGTTTATGGCTTTGACCGAACACTTCATGCCCGGGGCGCCACTCGAGTTTGACCTCAATGCGGTGGTCTCCGGGAAGTTTGTCCAGAATCTCTTCCTCGAACTCGCCCGCAAAGAGGCTGAGCAGACAGCCGCGACGGATTGAATCCCTGGGTCTCATTTGTTGCGGCGGTGCCGTCCGACTCAAGCAGCATCTGCCGTTGGGAAAGGCGAAATGCGGCAGGAGCCGCGGGAGATGGCGTGACGAGGCAGGAGCCTCGTCACGAAGCACATCCCCAGCGTCAGCGGGATTGGTGCCCTGCCCGGGCGGAAGGGAGTTTTCAGAGCAGTGTGCTACACCGTGTCCCGCTCGATACCACAGGAGACTCCGAAAGCCTCTTCTCCGCGCCGAAAGGGGGACATGGCCCGCAAGCGTTCGATGATCGGCGGAAGTTCGCGCAGGACGGTGTCGATCTCCTCCTCGGTGGTGTACCGCGAAAGGGAAAAGCGCAGTGAGCCGTGGGCATATGTGAACGGAACCCCCATGGCCCGCAGGACATGGGAGGGCTCCAGGCTGCCTGAGGTGCAGGCCGATCCGGAACTCGCGCAGATGGCGAACTCGTCGAGCAGCAGGAGCATGGCCTCGCCTTCAATATATTTGAAGGCGATGGACAGGGTGTTCGGCAGGCGCTCTGCGGCCTCGCCGTTGACCACGGTGTCCGGGATCGCCTCCAGCAAACCGCTCTGGAGCCGGTCGCGCAGGGCGCTGATCCGGCTTTGTTCCGCGGCGATATCCGTGGTGGCCAACTCGACCGCCTTGCCCATGGCGATGATCGAGGCCGTGTTTTCCGTTCCGGCCCGCCGACCGTGCTCCTGGTGCCCGCCAATGACAAAAGGAGCATAGGGGGCGGAGCGGCGCACGTACAAGACGCCGACGCCCTTGGGCCCGTGCACTTTGTGGCCGGAGACAACGAGATAATCCACCGGCAGATCGGCGACTGAAAAAGGGATCTTGCCCAGGGTCTGCACGGCATCGGTATGCAGGAGAATGCCCCGTTCCTTGACCAGCGGGGCGATCTCGTCCAGCGGAAAAATGACCCCGGTTTCATTGTTGGCGTACATGATGGAGACAATGGCCGTATCCGGGCGCAGACTGTTTTTCAACGCATTGAGGTCGAGGCGGCCGTGGGTGTCGACGCCGAGATACGTGACCTCGTACCCCTTTTTTTCCAGGTGCTTGCAATAATTGAGCACGGCCGGATGTTCGACTTTGGTGGTCACGATGTGGCGCTTGTCGGGCTGACTTTCCAAGGCGGCATGGATGGCCGTGTTGTCCCCTTCCGTGCCGCAGGAGGTGAAAATGATTTCTTCCGGATCGGCGCCGAGGCCTGTTGCGACCTGTTCGCGGGCGATACGCAAATCCTTGCCCACCTGTCCGCCAAAGCGGTGCATGCTCGAGGGATTGCCGTACAACTCCCCTAGGTAGGGCCGCATGGCCTCCTCGACTTCAGGGGCCACTCTGGTGGTGGCGTTGTTGTCTAAATATACCGGGTTCATTCGACAATCTCCTTGATGGTGATCTCAGGTTCGACCCGTTCCTGCAGGCGGCGCTCGACAACGTTTTTCAAGGTCAGCTGGCTGGAGGGACAACCCGAGCACATCCCCCGCAGGGCGACCTGAACCTCCCGGCCCTCGATGTCGATGAGTTCAATGTCGCCGCCGTCTTTTTGCAGGCTGGGCCGGATTTCTTTTTCGATAACGTCATTGACCAATTGCATGCGCTGGATGTTGGTCAATTTTTTTGTGGAAGCGGCGGGACCGGTGGGGACTTGCGCGGGCTCGCTCAAACGTTTGTTCTCCAGCAACTCGGTGAGCTTGGACTGGCATTCCCCGCATCCGCCCCCGGCTTTGGTGTAGGCGGTGATGTCCTCGACAGTTTTGAGATCGTTTTCCTCAATGGCCCGCAGGATCTGCTGGTCGGTGACCCCGAAACAGGTGCAGACGATCTCGCCCTCCAGCGGCACTTCGGGGACGACTTCGCCCCAATAGTGCTTCAGGGCCGCTTCCAGGGCTTCCTGGCCCATGACCGAGCAGTGCATCTTTTCTTTGGGCAGGCCGCCGAGGGCGTCGGCGATTTCTTTGTTGGTCACCGACTTGGCCTGTTCAATGGTCTTGCCTTTGATCAGTTCAGTGAGCACAGAACTGGAGGCAATGGCGCTGGCACAGCCAAAGGTTTGGAATGTCGCGTCTTCAATGATGCCGTCGTCGTTTATCTTCAGATACAGCTTGAGGGCGTCGCCGCACGCCAGACTGCCGACTTCGCCCACTGCCGTGGGATTTTCCATGGCCCCGACATTTTTGGGGTGCAGGAAGTGGTCTTTGACCGCGTCGGTATATTCCCACATAGGACCTCCTTGGTTCGGATCATTTCTTTGTTTCTACGGCGGTGTGCCGATAGGGTCAATTCGTTGCCGGATTGGGCTGGGGGTGCATTGGAACAGGGGGCAGCGGACGCGGCCGGGGGATTCTCAGTGGCGACTCTTCGGCCCAGGCTCTCTGGCGCAGCTCATCCAGACGACGCCGCCGACAATGCACAGCCCGCCGATGATGCCCAGCAGTGTAAACCGTTCGCCCCACCAGATCACGGCCAAAATCGCGGCTACCACCGGTTCAAAGGTGGCCAGGACCGCAGCGCGGGCGGGTTGGAGGCGCTTCAGCCCGTGGCAGTAGATGGCGTAGGCGAGGTAGGTCGAGAAAAAGGCGATGGCCCCGACGGCCAGCCAGGCCGGAAAGGGATGGTATCCGAAATCGGCCAGAGGCCAGAGAAAGAAGGCCCCAACGGGCAGGGCATAGAAGAACAAGGTGCCTGAGGGGTAGCTGCCGAGGTAGTGTTTTCCGAAAATGTAATAGATGGCGTAGGTCAGGCCAGCGGTAAGTCCTGCGGTGACGCCGATCCAGTCCAGGTTGACCGGCCCGAGATCGGCGCGGCCAAAGGCCACGGCCGCCACTCCCAGGGTGGACAGGGCGATACTCGCGAGTTTGATAGGGGTCAGGGCCTCACTGAACAGCAGACGGGAGAGCAGCGCGACCCAGGAGGGCGCGGTGTAGAGCAACACTGCGGCCACGGCGGCGCCACTGCGGGCGACAGCGACCTGGTAGGCGCCGAAAAAAACGCTGACTGAAAAAAAACCGAAGACGATTGTCGGGCCGAGGTCGCGCCACTGGATGCGGAGTTGTCCGCGCAGACCGGCGTGGGTGGCGAAAAAGCCCCAGGCCAGGGCCGCCCGCCAGAAGGCGACCTCCATGGGCGTGAAGCCGTGAGCAAAGGCGTATTTGGCCAACGGTCCGATCAGCCCCCAAAGGGCGGCGGCGGTAAGGATAGCGAGGATGCCGGACATGATCAGAAGGTCAGGCAGTGCCAGCCGGATTGGAGCATGTCGGTCAAGGGCTGTCCCATGTACTGCACATCGATCCCCAGATCGGCCAAGGTAGCGCTCACACCGTAGTTCTCAGCGCACCGTTGGCAGGCCAACAGCTCGACGCCGTCGCTTTGCAACTCGTCCAGCAGTGCCTGAACCGGCGCATCCTCTGCCGCGACCTGGGCTGAAGGGCCCCAGATAATCAAGCGGACCCGATCCCACCATCCGTTGCGCAGGCTGTTGCGAGCGTACATGGCGACGAGCTGCTGGAAAACCTCCGGATCGCGGCTGCTCCAGAGGAGTACGAGATTGGGCGTGTTCGGCATGGTCTCTCCTGGCGTGGGCTCGTGGTCGTGTTGCAGACGGTTTGTCGGGGTGTTGCTTGACGTTTTGGGCACGGCAGCTGTTTTTTGCGGCCGTGTCAAGGACAATTGCCCCATAAGTGGACCGAAGGCCTTGATCCAGCTCAAAAAAGGTTCTTTGACGGATCCTGTGGATTTTTGGAGTTTGCCGTCTCTTCTGTGTGCCCACTTTCGGCCCGGTATTTTCTCAATCCCGCCAAAGGGGGATCCTTGCCCCCTCCGGACTCTCAAGAGGAACAGAACTCCAGGTGTCGAAGATGGCCCTTGTTGCATCGGAATCCGCCTGGGAGCATTCAGTTCGCGGGGTTTCCCCCTTTTGGCGGGACCAAGAAAATGTGCGGGCCTTTCGCTCGAAGCACACAGAAGAGACGGCAAACTTTTGCGTTTGAAATTTCATGCCCTGTGACGAAGGGCCTCAAAAAAAAGCGGGACCGGTACCGGTCCCGCTGGGCAGGTCTGTTGTGGGTGGCGATCGCTGGATTAGAATTCGTAGCCGAGGCTCATGCCGACCATGTGGGCGTTGGCGTTGTCGAATTCCGCAGCGTAGACGCCTTCGTCTTCGACGCGTACTTCGTCGTAATCAACGGTCCGATCTTGGATCATGATGTAGTTGTAGGAAAGATCCAGGGTCCATTGCTCGTTCAGGGCGAAGCCGGTGCCAAAGGAGAAGATCTGGCGGTCATCAGCCGGGATGAGATAATCGGCGTATTCATCCTGAACAGGAGACTGGTCGTAGACATACCCGGCCCGCAGATCGCACCACGGGGTCACGGCGTATTCCGCGCCGATATTGAATCGCCAAGTGTCTTCCCAGCTTTTTGGGGTAGTTGATGTATCTGAAGAAGGTTTGACTGAGATCACAGGTTTTTCGTAATTGAAAGTCAATTCGTCGTATTTGCTCCAAAAGGTGTAAGCTCCACCCACTTCCACAGTCAGCTTTTGGGTAAGATTAAAGGCTATGCCGGCCTGAAAACTGTCGGGTAAGGTGATCTCTCCCCATGCATCCATGTCTTGAAAAGAACCACCATATGCTGGATTAATGGCTGTTAACTTAGATAAATTAGACCGATCGAAGTTAACCTCCCCTTCCACTTTTTGATCTACCGGACTGCGGTAGATAATCCCGGCTTGGATCCAATCCAGGGGCTTGTAATGTAAACCGATATTAAATCCAACACCTTGACTTTGACCATTAAGGTCAGCGCTAAAGTCGTATGTGGTTGTTTCAGGATCAGTTTTTTGTCCTGCCAAAGCTGAGGCGTCCTTAACTTTCCGCTGCTGGAAATCCATATGCATCACTTCAACGCCCACGGCCAGAGAGACCGTGTCCGTGAGTTTCATGGCCAGGTTGGGATTGAAGGAGACGGTCTTGATGCCGGTGTAGCGGGTGTTGTAACGGCCGGGCCAGTCGTCGTGGTATTCTGTGCCCAGGGCGAAGCGGGTGAACACGCCGAGGCCGAGCCAGTAGCGGTCGGAGAGCTGGCGGGTGTAATAGGCGTGGGGCAGGGTCCAGATATTGTCTTCGCCGCTGGTGGTTTGTTCAGGTCCCCCTTGGGGTTTCGTGGTCACCTCGGCCTGGGGATAAATGGCTGTCAGGCCAAACAGGCCGTGGCCGCCCTCGAGTTGGGTGATACCGGCTGGGTTGGACGCCACCGCGGCCGGATCGTCGGCCATACCGACTACGGAGCCGCCGAGAGCGTTGCCGCGGGCGCTCCACTCGTACGTGGCGAAGCCGGCGCCGTTGGCTGTGGAAAAACTCAGTGTGAGCAACGCGAATGTGAATAGCACAACCTTACGCATGGAACCCTCCTCCCCTTGTGAATTGGCCTGTGTGTTCTGGTGGTCTGTGGATGTGTCGGAAAATGTTCCCCAGGTCCCTGCCGTTCCTGAAAATGGCCTTTCCGGAAGCGCAACGACCGAGCTTGGCACTCCTTGATTGATTGACGCAAAAATGTCAATAAATGCTTGATGGGGACACAATTGGATCTACAAGGAACGAGGCAGGCATGTACGAAGACAAAGAATTCCTTTTAGAGGACTCGCCGGGCTTTCTGCTCAACCGCACCGCGCTGCGGATCAAAAAGGATTTCCAGCGGCGCATTTCCGCAGCCGAGCTCGATGTCACGGCCGAGCAATGCGCAGTTTTGTGGAGTTTGTGGCGCCGGGAGGGGTGTTTCCAGCGTGAGTTGGCGGAACAGACCTTTAAGGATATCACCAATATCACCCGCATCCTGGACGGTCTGGAGCGCCGCGGCATGGTCAGGCGCGTTCGCGATGAACACGACCGCCGGATGAGCCGCGTGTATCTGACCGAGCAGGGCACAAGTTTGCAGGATAAGATTACGGCCATTGCCAGCGAACTGGGGCGCGACGCCTATCAGGGTATTGACGAGAGCGACCTGCAAGAATTGCGGCGAGTATTGAATCTGGTTTACGCGAATTTAAGCGACGCTTGACTGGCAGTTCAAAACATCTGCTGTGCCCCGGACGCTCAGCCTGGGGCGTATTCCTGCGCTCCTGCAGAAAAGAAAAGCGGTTTGCAGGTGGCGACTGTGTTCCTGGCAGGGAGTGGCAAATCTCCCAATGGCAGCACAACTGCAAGACGTTCACATTCGTGCGCACGAAGAGGTGCGCGGGATCTTGACTTTTGGAATATGTGAACGACCTGCAGGATACGGTATTTTTCCCAGTCAGCGAGGTGGTATTGCCGTTTCTTTGGGATTTGTGAGTGGCTTGTGCGCCTGGATCCCGGCCATGCACCCCGCTTGAACACACGAGTCCCGTTTCCTGATCAAAGAGGCACCCCGGAACAGGTTTTCGGGGTGCTTTTTTATCATCTGGCCTGGAGGCGCGCGGCGTATTGCAGCGTCCGCGAGGCTTGAAGCACCAAAAAGCAGAAGACCACGATCTCCCGGCCCCGGACAAAAAAGGAACGTGCCTGCATAAAGAGGATCTGGCTTTGTCATCTGGAAAAGATTGCCAGGCAGGAAATTATGAGCAAGAATTCCCTTGGCGTTCCGGGTCGAGGTGGGCCACCAGTTTTTTGAGCCAATACCGGTATTGGCCAATTTCTTTTTCGAGTTTGTGCCGCTCCTCACGCTGGGCCTCCGCGTGTTCTGCCACTACGTGTTCCAGGCTTTGCAGGCGTTGTTCCAATTTTTGCTGCTCCGCCCGGGCCTGGGCACTTTCCATCCTGGCTTCATGGAGTTGGCGGCGCTGCATCTTGTGGTGTTTCCAGAGTGAAGCAAGGGCCTTGTGCAGCACTTCCTGGCGGTGTTGGAGTTCTTTGAGGCGGGGATCGAGGCTGTGCGAAGCATTCAGGGAGCTGGCAAGATGTTCCAGCGTCTTGGCCTGACTCTGGACGAGGGTCTGGACGGATTCGAAAGGCGAGTGGACGGACTGGATTTCTGCTGCGGGATCCTGGGCGGGCTCGTCCGGCGCGACCCGCATGGTGCGCGGGTAATTCCTGGCTAAGTCTCGGGCGATGTCCTCGGTGGATTGATTGGCCTGATAGCCATCACGAATGGCCTGGAAGATATCCAGGGCCTGCTTTTTGTACCGCCGCTTGCGTCCTTCGCCAACCACCGGTAAATAATCTTCAAAACGATCCCGCCAATAGCGGACATTGCTCTCCGGTACTTCGAGCTGACGCGCGATTTCTTTGATACTGAGCAGGTCATCTTCCATATCCATCCCCCTGGCGGCCTGTTCTCCCGACGCGATTGGTGGGCCTTCCCCTGCATTGGTGTCAGCCGGTCGCTGTGATTCGCAGACGCCCACTTCACCTTCTAGCTACAGGTGCACGCCATGGCTCTTTCCAGTAAAGTGGTCCGCAGTGTGGTGCTCATTGCCGGCCTGATTGTCATCAGTATCGCCGTTGCCCTGTATATCCTGCGTCACCCGCCCAAGCAACCCACTCCCGGCGAGGCCATGGACCCTCGCGTGGAAGTGCAGGTCCAAGCCATACAACCCCGCGTGTTCCAGCGCAAGTTTACGTTGTGGGGGACTGTCCACCCCAAGCGCCAGGCAGCTGTTGCAGCCGGTGTCGCCGGCGACGTCCAATGGGTCAGTCCGCAATGCGAACCGGGGGAAATGGTGGAGGCCGGGCAAGCCCTGCTCCGTCTGGACGAGCGAACCTTCCGGGCCGTTTTTGAAGAAGCCCGGGCGCAAGTGGCCGAGGCGCAAGCCGCGCTGGCCCTGCAGCGCCTGGACAACGCCAAGCAGGAAAAAATCCTCGAACAATTGCGTCAGCAGGTCCAGGCCGCCCGGGCCAGCCTGCAGCGGTTTACGACCCTGCGCCAGCGTGAAACCATCTCTCAGGCGGAACTCGACCGGGAGCAGGAACGTGTCAGTGATGTCGTCAGCCGGTTTGTGCAGCAACGCGAGCAGGTTCGCACGGCCGCTGCGCAATTGGAGCGGGCCGAAGCCGCGTTGGCCGGGGCCAGGGCCCGGCAGGACCGGTCCCGGGCTGACCTCGAACGGACCACGATCCGGGCCCCGTTCTCCGGCAGGGTCATGCGCCGGGAGGTGGATACGGGCGACCGGGTGACGGTTGGACAGCCAGTGTTTCATCTCGGGCAGTTCCGTGAAGTCCGGGTCGCGGTGGAGATCCCGTCCAGTCGGCTCGCTCTGGTGCATAAAGGGGTGAAGGCCACGGTCCGTTTACCACAGGCGTCCCGCCAATGGGAGGGGCGACTGGTGCATCTGGCACCGTCGGGCGACGCCGAGACCCGCCTTTTCCCCGCTGAAGTGGCGGTGGAGAACACAACTGCCCCGCTTCTGCTCGGCGGGCAATTCGTCGCCGTCGAGTGCGCGGAGCGCGACCCAAAACGGTATATGGCCGTGCCCTTACGCGCCATCGGCCAGGATGACGAAGGGGATTACGTCTTTGTCGTTCAGGGGGATCCCCTGAGGGCGGTGCGACGTTCGGTTCAACGGCTCTGGTTTCAGGACGGCGAGGTCCTGGTCACCGGCCTCCAGCCCGGGGACCGAGTTGTCGTTGAAGGGCAGGCGGATTTGAGCTCAGGCACTGCTGTCAAAGTGGGGCGGTCATGAACCTCGCCTCCTTCTCCGTGCGCAATCCGGTGTGTATCAATCTGATCATGGCCACGATTCTGATCATGGGCGTGGTCCTGTATGTGACCAGGATGCCGAAGGAGATTTTCCCGGCCTTTTCGCAGGATATTATCCAGGTGACGACGGTCTACGGAGGGGCCTCGGCCCGGGAGATGGAGAAAAATGTCTCCATGAAGATCGAGGATGCGTTCGCGGACCTGGAAGATATTGAGGACATCTTTTCCACTTCTCAGGAAGGACGGAGCACGGTCCGGCTTGAAGTCTCGAAAGAGGTCTCGAATACCGCCAAACTGCTCAACGATGTCCAACAGGCCATCGACCAGATCGACGATCTACCGGAAGACGCCGAAGACCCGGTGGTCCAGGAACTCGATTCCGATCTGCCCATCATCACGGTCTCCCTCTACGGGGGGATCAATCTTCTGGAACTGGAACGCCTTGTCGAGGATCTAGAGGACGCCATCGCCGCAGTGCCTGGCGTGGCCAATGTCAATCGCAGCGGCCTGCCGGAGCGGGAGGTCTGGGTCGAGATCCGGCCGGAAACCATCAAGCAATATAAGCTCACCCTCCAGGATGTCACACGCATTCTCGACGCACAGAATTACGATCTGCCTGGGGGGACAATGGACACCACCGAGGGAGCCTATCTGCTGCGGACCAAGGGCAAGGCGGCCACGTTGGAAGACTTGCGAGAGATTGTCGTGGCCACCGGCCCCAACGGGGGGCAGGTGGTCCTGGACGACATCGCCACCTTGCGGGACTGGTTCGCTGACAAATCCACCCTGGGACGGTTCAATCGGCAGCGGGCCATCAATCTCAGCGTTTTTAAAAATGACGACGGCGACGCCATCAAGATCACTCAGGCGATCACGGAAGTGACCGAGCGGTTCGAGGGCCAACTGCCCCCGACGGTGCAAATCGGCCTGTTCAACGATCTCTCCGTGTATATCAAAAACAGGCTTGATGTCCTGAAAACCAGCGGTTTTCAGGGGCTGATCGTTGTTTTCATTTTGCTGCTATTGGCCCTGAATACCAGGGTGGCGGGACTGGTTACCCTCGGCATTCCGGTGTCTTTTCTTGGGGCGATTGTCCTGATGTACTATGTCGGCATGACGATGAACATGATCGCCATGTTCGCTCTGATTGTTGTGCTGGGACTCGTCGTGGATGACGCCGTGGTGATCGGGGAGAATGTTTACCGGCATTACGAGCAGGGGCTTTCTCCGGCGGAGGCGGCTGTGCGCGGGGCTTCAGAGGTGTCCTGGCCCGTGGTTTCCGCCGTGGCTACGACCATAGCCGCCTTTTTACCCATGTTGCTCATCCCCGGAACTATGGGCGTTTTTTTGGGGGTGATCCCCAAAGTGGTCACCTTTGCCCTCCTGGTTTCGCTGCTGGAGGCCTTGGTCATTTTGCCCTCGCACTTGGCGGAATTTTTGCCGGCGCGGCCGAAGCCGCCGTCGCGCCTGCGCCGGAAACTCAATGCGGGGGTGGATAGTGCGATTGATGTCTACGGCAGGTTCTTGGATCTGGTGCTTGAATGCCGCTATGTCTTTTTGACAGCGGTGATCAGTTTCAGCGCGGTTTTAATCGTATACAGTGCGGTCCATCTGCCGTTTATTCTCTTTGGCGAGTTCGAGGGAGCCCAATTTTACGTCAACGTCGAATGCCCACTGTCCTTTTCTCTGGAAGATACCGAAGAGTATATCAAGCAAGTCGAAGAACGCTTAGCAGAGACGATACCCGAGGCGGAACTTATTTCACTGGTGACCAATGTCGGCACGATTATGGATGACATGGACAGCTTTCGTTCTGGGCCTCATCTGGGCCAGATCATTGTTGAACTCAAGGAGTTTGGAAAGGGGCGAGACAGGCCGATCAAAGTTGTCAGTTCCGATGTGCGCGATGCCCTTGCGGATCTCCAGCGCGGTGGACGGCACATCGAAGTCCAGGAACTCCAGAGCGGTCCCGGAGGCAAGCCGATTTATATCCTGGTGACCGGGCCGCGTCTTGACGTATTGCAGGAAATTTCCTTTGAGATTCAGAATTTTGTGAGTCAGATTCCAGGGGTGCGCGATTTGAGCGACAATCTGGAGCCGGGCAAAACCGAGTTTCAGGTCGAACTGACCCCCTTGGCCCGGACGCTGGGGCTCAGCGAACGGGATGTGGCCTGGCAGTTGCGTTCAGGATTCGCAGGCATCGCCTCCACGACGAGTATGCAGAGCGCGGCTGAAGATATTGATATCCGGGTCCGCTTCCCGGAAGCCGTGGCAGATCGGGTGGAAACCTTGTACCGCATGCATCTGCGGCTCCCCGGCGGGGAGTTGGTTCCGTTGTCCGAGGTGGCCCGCGTGGCTCCGGTGCGGGGCGAGAGCGCTATTTTACGGGACAACGGACAGCGCTCCGTGGCCATCACTGGTGATCTGGACCAGGCCAAGACCACGGCGTCGGATGTCGCCCAGGCCGTGCAGGACCGTTTTGGCGATGTCGCGGAACGCTTCCCCGGATACCGTCTGACCACGCAGCGTGGTGAAGTCCAGGATATCAACCGCTCCATGACGGCGCTCAAGTTCGCCTTTTTATTGGCCCTGTTCCTGATCTATTTTATTCTGGGAACCCAGTTCCGGTCCTATGTTCAGCCGCTTATCGTCATGGCCGCCATCCCTTTGGGCATAGACGGTGTTTTGCTGGGCCATATCCTGACCGGCAAACAATTGGGGATCTTGTCCATGATCGGACTTGTGGCGCTTTCTGGTATTGTGGTCAATGATTCACTGGTGCTGGTCGATTTCGTCAACCGCTTGCGCAGGCAGGGCCAGGACCGACGGAGTTCTCTGGTTCAGGCCGGGATGATCCGGTTTCGCCCGGTGCTTCTGACGTCGTTGACAACGATGGGCGGGCTCTTTTTCCTGGCCTTTTTGGCCAAAGGGCAGGCCCAATTTCTATCGCCGATGGCCGTGTCCATCTTTTTTGGACTCATGATGGCTACACTCATTACCTTACTCGTGGTTCCGGCCATGTATTCGGTGACCGATGATATCGCTTTGCATTTTCGGCGCCGGCGGAAGGGGACGGTATGATACACGAGACAACAATTTCTTGTGACCTCTGTGGGGCTGCGATTGAAATCAGCGGTCGCTGAGCCACTGCCCGCCTGCGCTGCACGGGATGTGGCTGGGAGCGACCGCTGGCGGATTGCCGGGAGATACTGGAGGCCTACAAGGAGGCACTCTGTGCTGAATTGGAGGAGGACGGGGAATCGGCCTCGTCTTTGAAAGGATGTCAAACAGACAAGGAGAATGGCAATGCAGGTTGTGGCGATTAACGGAAGTCCTCGTAAAAACGGCAATACCGCGCAATTATTGCAGACCGTTTGCGCCAAGCTCAATACGCAAGGAGTCGAGACGGAAACGATCCAACTGGGTACCGAGCCATTGCGCGGATGCGTGGACTGCGGTGTGTGCAAGAAAGAAAAAAACAGTCGTTGTGTCTATGATGACGATCCCTTGAACACCATCCTGGCTCAAATGAACGCCGCAGATGGGATTTTGCTGGGCTCCCCGACCTATTTCTCGAACGTGACCACAAACATGAAATCGCTAATGGATCGGGCCGGACGTGTCTCCAGGGTCAGCGGATTCACCCTGCGGCGCAAGGTGGGCGCCCCTGTGGTGGCCATGCGCCGGGCCGGCGGGACCCATGTTTTCAGTTCGATCAACTATTTTTTCCTGATCTCCCAAATGATTGTCCCTGGTTCCAGTTATTGGAACCTCGCCTGCGGCCTCCAGGAAGGCGATGTCATGAAGGACGCTGAAGGGGTCAAGACAATGGAGTTGTTGGGAGAAAACATGGCCTGGCTTTTGAAAAAGCTTCGCGATTGATATACAATCCGAATCGGTGAGCCGCTTCCCGGAAGTGTGTCTTCGGCCTGGACAACGGACGTGGGCGCCTCCTTGGCGCCTGGAGAGATCCCAGCCCTGGGGCACGATCCGGGAAGCGAACTCGGACCAGGATGTGTCGCTCATTGAGCAGAAGCTCTGAAACGAGACAGGCTCCGCCACCCAGCACCCTGGAGGAGGAAATGCCTCCTTTCGGAGCCCTGACGGCGGCTGCGCTAAAACCACAGGAGGGACCTATGGGCTGGAAAAAAATAACAGCAATTGTATTGGGAGTGATTCTTCTGGTGGTGGTCGGAGCTGCCGTCTTTCTTGTCACCTATGACTACAACGCCCTCAAGCCGCAAATTGAGGCCGCGGTTGAGAAAAACACGGGCCGCAAATTGACCTTGGACGGGGATATCTCCCTGGCCCTCGGACTGACCCCGGCCCTGGTGGTCGAGGATGTCTCCCTGGCCAATGCGCAATGGGGATCGAAGCCGCAGATGCTTGAAGTGGGCCGCTTTGAACTCCAGGTGGCCTTGCTGCCCCTTTTTCAGCGCAACGTGGAGATCCAGCGTGTTGTCCTCCGGGACACCTCGGTTCTCGTGGAGACGAATACACAGGGTGTTTCCAATCTGACGCTGCACAAACCGCAGGCCGCAGCTGAACCCGAGCAGGAAACCAGCCCCGAAGCGCCAAGCGATGCTGCTTCCCAAAAGGGCCCTCTGCCCGGATTGGAACTCGACAATGTTCTTGTGGAAAACGGGTCCATTGATGTGCGCGACGCTGCTGGTGAAACCGTGACCTCCTTCTCGGTGCAGCGTCTGGCGTTGCAGACCCTGCCCAATAAAGACGTCCAAATGACGTTTGACGGCCAGTTCAATGGTCAGCCGCTTTCGATGAGCGGCACCGTCGGTCCCCTGCAGGGACTGACCGATGCCCAGCAGCAATGGCCCGTTGATCTTGCCGTGCAATCCGGTTCGGCTTCTGTTGCTTTGGAAGGAGCTATTCGGGACGTCTTCGCCCAGCGTGGCCTGGATCTGGACCTTTCGGCGACGATTCCCGAGCCAGCGGCCCTGAAGCCGCTTGTTGGCCAGGAGATTCCGGTGGCCGGGCCCATCGAGTGTACAGCCACGCTGACCGACACCGCGGCAAAAACGTTTCGCCTCGACTCCTTGCAGGTGCGGCAAGGGGAAAATCGCTTGAGCGGCACCGTTTCCCTCGCTCTCGGACCGCCCCTTTCAGTGACCGCGGATTTGACCAGTCCGCTTCTGGATGTGACCGCCATCACCACCCAGCCTTCTGGCGATACCGCACCTCCTCAGGAGCAACAGGGGGCTTCGTCCGCCGCCGGCGACCAGCGCGTGTTTCCGGACACAGAACTGCCGTGGGAGGCGCTCAGGCAGATCAATGCCCAATGTTCCCTCCAGGTTGGGACGCTGGTTATCCCCAAATTGCAGCTTGTTGATACCCAGCTGGAACTCGGCTTGAAAGATGGTCTGCTCACTCTTTCCCGTTTGACGGCCCGCTCCGGCGCCGAAGGGACGTTGAACGCCACAATGACAGTGGACGCCCGTTCCAAGCAGCCGCGGCTGGAATGTGCGGCACGGATCGAGCATTTTGCCCTGGAGCAGGTCCTGCGGGAAACGAAATCCGACAGTTTCCTCCAGGGCACGGTGAGTACCGACTTGGCGGTCACCGGACAGGGCCGTTCCGTGGCAGCGATCATGGCCGGTCTGGACGGCAAGTTGCAGGCGAGCATGAGCGAGGGCCGGCTGGCGAATGCGAGGCTTGAGAAGTGGGGCGCTGATCTGGGAGCGAGTCTGTTCCGTCTCCTGAATCCGCTGGAAGAGCGCGGACGATTTACCCCCATCCAATGCGCTGTTCTTGTCGTGCCGATCGATTCCGGACTGGCCCGGGTGCAGGCCTTGGTCGTGGATACGCCGCGCATGCTCCTGCGGGGACAGGGATCCGTCAATCTGCGCACAGAAGCCCTGGATATCGGGCTGGATCCGCAGCCCAAGGAAGGATTGCAGACCGGGGTTCTGGGCAAGTTGAGCCTCAGCTTCAGCGAACTGGCCCAGGCCTTCCGCCTCGGGGGGACCTTGGCCAAGCCGTCATTGGCGTTGGACAAGACGAAAACGATCGAGACCTTGGGCAAAGGCATCGGCGGGACACTGCTCTTTGGTCCGGCCGGGGCCGCTGCAGGGCTGCTGGGTTCCAGCGATACGTCCGACAATCCGTGTCTGCAAGCCCTGGAGGGGGCGGATGCTGCCCAAGAGCAGCAGGCAGAAAAACCCTCCTCGCCCCAGGAGCAAGTGGAAAAAGGGCTCGAAGATTTGGGCGGTAAACTGCAAAAGCTCTTTGAGTGAGGCGCAAACCGCATGGTGCAATGCCTTGTTTTGAACAAGGCCAGCCTCCTGCTTTGAACGACAAATCTGTACAAGGAGTACGTCTGCATGCAGGTGCAAACAGCAACGATACGGTCAGCCTACCACC
Source organism: Desulfohalobium retbaense DSM 5692 (assembly GCF_000024325.1). Lineage (NCBI taxonomy): Bacteria > Pseudomonadati > Thermodesulfobacteriota > Desulfovibrionia > Desulfovibrionales > Desulfohalobiaceae > Desulfohalobium > Desulfohalobium retbaense. The sequence continues at coordinate 149,917 of NC_013223.1, forward strand.
TGGAGGGGCCGGCAACCGCTCCGGTTGTTGTCTTCAGCCATTGTCTGGCCGGCAACCGGACGCTTTGGGCTCCCCAGATGGACGCCCTGAAAAAGGACTACAGGGTGGTGAGCTACGATATCCGGGGACACGGCGAATCCGAGGTGGTGCCTGGCCCCTATTCCATGTCTGAGTTGGCTCAGGACACCATCGCCCTTCTGGATGCGCTCGACCTGGACCGGGTCCATTTCGTGGGGCTCTCGCTGGGCGGCATGATCGGCCAAGTACTCGGGGCGATGTATCCGGAGCGATTCGTGTCGCTGGCCCTGTGCGACACCACGGAGGCCATTCCGGCCAGCGGCGCCCAGGAATGGGACAAGCGGGCGGAAATCGCGCGACGCCAGGGAATGGCGCCCTTGGCCGAGGCCAATCTCGAACGGTGGTTGTCTCCCGCCTTTCGGGCCGAGCGGCCGGAGGAGACTCAGCGTATCCGTGACATGGTCCAGACCACTCCGGTGGAAGGGTTTGCCGGATGCTGCGCGGCCATCAAGGGATTCGATTTTTCCGAGCGGCTCTCGTCGGTCACGGTGCCGAGTCTGCTCCTGCATGGGGAACAGGACGGCCTTATGCCCAGGGACAAGGCTGAGGCCATGGCCCGCATGATGCCCCGAGCCCGGGTGGCGACCCTGACCGAAGCATTACACTTGAGCAATATTGAACAAAGCGAGGCCTTTGTCCGGGAATTGCTCGCCTTTTGGGACGGGAGGAGCTAACGGGGCCGGGAAGGCCGTATGGGAGGCTTGCACAGCCGTTCGCTCCTTTCGCGGCTCCGGATGGAGCCGCTTTCACGATAGGCAGACGCCCATGCGGAAGGTTTCCCGCAGGGGCGTCTGGATGAGAGGAGGCCACGGGTGTATTAACCGATGGCGTCAGGTCCCGTTTCTTCGGTCCGGATGCGCATGGACTTGGCAATATCCAGGACAAAAACAACCCCATCCCCTTCTCTGCCGGTTTGCGCCCCTTCCCGTATCGCGTCGAGGGCCGCATCCACGAACTCCTCGTTGACGCCGATTTCCAGGCGGATTTTCTTGAGCAGATTCACTTCCATGACCACGCCCCGGTAGGTTTCAGTGAACCCTTTCTGGCGACCGCTACCGAGGATGTTGGTCACGGACATATTGTAGACCCGTTTGGCATACAGGGCCTGTTTGACCGGATTGAGGCGCTCTGGTCTGATATAGGCTATGATGAGTTTCATAGTGGGTCTCCTTACTCGGTGCTGAAGATCTGGAAGCCGTTGTAGGATTCCATGCCGTGTTCCGTGATATCCAGGCCCTTGCGTTCTTCGTCTTCATCGACGCGGATGCCGATAAGGGCGTCAACTCCTTTGAAGGCCATAAAACCAACGCCGAAGGCCCAGACGAAGACCGAGGCGACACCCAAGGCCTGGATGCCCAGGAGATTGATGCTGCCGCCGTAGAACAGCCCGGTCAGTCCACCGTATCCAGGTGCGGCCAGAAGACCGACACACAAGGTTCCGAAAGCGCCGCAGGTGCCGTGGACGGAGACGCAGCCCACCGGGTCGTCGACCTTCAAGACTTTGTCGATGAATTCCACGGACAGGATACACAGGATACCGGATCCGAGCCCAACGATCATGGCGCCGATGGGGGAGAGTTCGTAACAGCCGGCGGTGATACCCACGAGCCCGGCGAGGATGCCGTTCAGGCTCATGGTCGCGTCCGGTTTGCCGAAACGCAGCCAGGCCATGATCATGGCGCCCAGCGCCCCGGTGCCGGCGGACAGACTCGTATTGACCGCGATGTAGCCGATGGTGCCGTCAGCCGTGGTTGTGGAGCCGGGATTGAAACCAAACCAGCCGAACCAGAGGATGAACACACCCAGACCGGCCAGAGGAATGTTGTGGCCGGGGATGGCCCGGGCGGTTCCGTCCTTGGTGTATTTGCCCAAACGGGGACCGACTACGATGGCCCCGGCCAGGGCGATCCAGGCCCCTACCGAATGGACCACTGTGGACCCGGCGAAATCTGCGAAGCCGAGACTTTCCAGCCAACCCGCACCAGCGTCACCAAGCCAGAGGCTGCCCCAGGCCCAGTGTCCGGAGATGGGGTAGATCAAACCGGTCACAATGATGCTGATCAGGATATAGGCCGGAAATTTGGTGCGCTCAGCGACGCCCCCGGAGACGATGGTCGCGGCGGTGGCGGCAAAAACAGACTGGAAAAACCAGAAGGTCAATGTCCACTGTCCGTCAGGAGAGGTGGCGTCGACGCCGCCGAGGGCGAAGCCGCTGCCGCCGAGAAGGCCGCCGACATCAGTGCCGAACATCAGCGCGAATCCGAAAAAGAAGAACATGACCGAGCCGGCGGAAAAGTCGAGCACATTTTTCATCAAAATATTGCCCGCGTTCTTGGCCTGAGTGAAGCCGGCCTCGACCGCGGCAAATCCGGCCTGCATGAACATGACCAGGATGGCTGCGATCAGGGTCCAAAGGATGTTGCCGTGGAACTGACTTAATGGGGCCTCGGCCGCCAGGGCCATCGTGGGCACGAACCCCAGAACGGCTGCAAACGCCAAGGGGCGAAGCACGTTCGATTTGCAAAGTGAAGTTTTTCGTGACCGCATTGTCGTACCTCCCTAGAAGATGTTTTGCGGTGTGGTGTGTCGAAAGGGAGGTAGCAAGGATGGGGCCAATTTTTATAATAGCTTGAAATATAAGCTTTTATCGTTTTTTAAGCCCCGGAGGGGCGCAGATAGCTTTTGACAAAATTGAAAACGAAGGGGCGCTGAATGGTTGTTCAGTACAGATGGCCGGAAGCAAAAGGGTTGCCTTCTGATTGCAAAATACCTAAGATATTGAGATGATTTTCTAATATTTTGTTACAAAAATGGAATGTCTGTTTTTCGTGTTTTGAGGCGTATTTGGCCTTGACAAAAAATCCAGGGGCCCGCTAGTACTTAAGCCATGACGACACACAAGGACCACACCTCCATGATTGCCACTTCCATTTCTGAAACCGGCTCCGGTTTCTATTTTTGGTATTGGTTTTTTATGAGGGCCTGTGGTCCAGGTGCTGGCGTGGTTTCATAGAAAGAACCAAATACCCAGATACCCTAGGGCCGCAGGCAACAGCCGGCGGCCCTTTTTTTGTATCCAGGCAAGGGGCGCCGGTTTCGGTCCGGGGCAAAAGGAGGATGCCATGCATTTGGGAAAAGCCCTGCGATTAGAGCGGATTGTGAATCGGAACACCGGGCGGACGATCATTGTGCCCCTGGACCACGGCGTGACCGTGGGGCCCATCTATGGGCTTGTCGATTTGCGGGAAACAGTGGATAAAGTGGCTGAGGGCGGAGCGAACGCCGTACTGATGCACAAGGGGCTGGTCCGTTGCGGCCACCGGGAGCACGGCCGCGATGTCGGGCTGATCGTCCACCTCTCCGCCAGCACCGCCCTGTCACCCTATCCGAACGCCAAGACTCTGGTGGGGTCGGTCGAGGATGCCATCAAACTTGGGGCTGATGCGGTTTCCGTGCATGTGAACATAGGGGACGAATCGGAACGGCAAATGTTGTCCGATCTCGGCAATGTCTCGAGCCGGGCCGCTGAATGGGGTATTCCAGTGCTGGCAATGGTCTATGCCCGGGGGCCAAAGATCGAAAACGAATTCGATCCCCAGGTCGTCGCCCATTGCGCCCGCCTCGGCGAAGAACTCGGCGCTGACGTGGTCAAAGTGGTCTATACCGGGGATATTGAAAGTTTTTCAAAGATTGTGGATGCCTGCTGTGTGCCGGTGGTTATAGCCGGTGGCCCCAAGCTGGAAAATACCCGCCAGCTGGTGCAGATGGTCCACGATTCCATTGAAGCTGGCGGGGCCGGGCTCTCGGTCGGCCGGAACATTTTCCAGGCCGAAGCGCCGGACCGTCTGGTACGGGCCCTGCATCAGATTGTGCATGAGGATTACAGCGTGGAACAGGCCTTGAGCCTGCTGGAAAGCGGCGAGTAGCCTTTACAAAAATGGTATTTACGTATTGGGAAGTGGTGGAAAGCGTATGATGACTGTGTATGTAAAGGCGATGCCCTTCGACAAGCAGGTGGTGACCCTGGCCCTGGAATCCGGTGTTGATGGGCTCTTTGTCGCCCAGGAGCATAAGGAGGAGGTCCTCTCTCTGGGACGGACCGCCGTGGTCACGCCCGAGGAGATGGAGGAAATCACGCTTGCGGACAAGGGTGATGAGGAGGAAGCGGCCACAGCATTGCGGGCCGGCAAAAATGTTGTTCTGCGCCAGGGGTGGGAGATCATCCCTGTTGAAAATCTTCTGGCCCAGGGCGGCCGTCTGGGACTGGAAGTGACCAGCCTGGAGCAGGCGCGGCTGGCCGCCGGTATCCTGGAGCGGGGCGTCGATTTTATCGTCGTGCCCCAGGAGGCCTGCGAGGCGATCAAGCCGATTGTCGATGGGATGAAGCGCAGTCAGGGGCAGCTGGACCTGGAGATCGGCCGGATCACCTCCATTGCCCAGGTCGGCCTCGGGCATCGGGTCTGCGTGGATACCTGCAGTTTAATGCGCACCGGCCAGGGGCTTTTGGTCGGCAATTCGGCCGCACTGACCTTTCTCGTCAATGCCGAGACGGAGTCGAACCCGTACGTTGCGGCGCGGCCTTTTCGGATCAATGCCGGCGGGGTCCACGCCTATGTCAGCATGCCGGGGGACACGACCTCCTATCTCGAAGAATTGCGTGCTGGAAGTGAGGTCCTTGTTGTCGGACATGACGGGACCACACAGGTGGCTACGGTGGGACGGGTGAAGACCGAAGTCCGCCCGTTGCTGCTGATCACCGCCGAGGTTGGCGGTTCTTCCGGACAGGTTTTTTTGCAAAATGCGGAGACGATCCGTCTGGTGCGCCCCGACGGCAGTCCGGTGAGCGTGGTCTCCCTGCGCGAAGGCGATGAGATCTTGTGCCGCACGGACAAGGCGGGTCGCCATTTCGGGATGCGCATCGACGAAGAGATTGTGGAACACTAAGCCATGGGTTTGAACAACCAGGACGAAATGACCATGACCGATACTTCCACTATCTCTCTTGAAACCTTGCGCGACGCCATTGACGGTGTCGACCAGGAACTGCTGCACCTGCTCAACCGGCGCGCGCAATTGAGTCTGCAGGTCGGTGAGGCCAAATCCACGACCAAGGGCGCCATTTTCAAGCCGTTTCGGGAGAAGGCCGTTTTAGAGCGGCTGTCCGCGCACAATCCCGGCCCATTGCCCCAGGACCATCTGGAATCCATTTATCGCGAGATTCTCTCGTCTTCGCGCGCCCTGCAACGACCGCAACGGGTCGTCTATCTCGGACCGGAAGGCACTTTTTCCTATTTTGCTGGGGTGCATGCCCTGGGCGGCAGTGCTGAATTTCATGACCAGCCGACACTCGAGGATGTCTTCCACGCCGTGTCCTGCGGACGCGCGGAACTGGGGATCATTCCCTTGGAAAATTCCCTGCAGGGCACGGTGGGGCAAAGCCTGGACCTGTTTTTGATGTACGAAGTCTTTATCCAGGCCGAAGTCTTTTGTCGTATCAGCCACAGCCTGCTCAGCTGCAACGGTGACAAGGGCGGCATCACCACCGTCTATTCGCATCCACAGGCATTGCAGCAATGCGGCGGTTGGTTGCGCCAACATCTCCCTCAGGCCAAGGTCGTGCCAGTGGAAAGCACGGCCGCGGCTGCGGCCCGAGTGAAAAACGCCTCAGAAGCCGCTATCGGCCACAGCGCTCTGGCCGGTTTGTACCAGCTCCAGGTCGTGGCCTCCCATATTGAAGATCTGCCGGAGAATTGGACCCGCTTTTTGGTCATCGGCCGTGGCGCTCCGCCGGCAGGGAACAGGGATAAGACCTCTCTGCTGTTTTCGGTGCCGGATAAACCCGGGGCCTTGGCCGGGGTCCTCAATCTTTTGGCCCGTGAAGGTGTGAATATGCGCAAGCTGGAATCTCGGCCCATGCGCGGTGAACGGTGGAAATACGTCTTTTTCGCTGATCTGGAGTGCGACCTGGGACGGGAGGAGTATACCCAGCTTTTGCAAGCCCTGGAGGCCAACTGTCACAGTTTTCGCGTTCTGGGGAGTTACCCCAACGGCCAAGCCCTGGATATGGGGCGGGAGGAATAGGCATGTACCATGTGGAGGTCACGGTCCCGGCAAGCAAGTCCCTCTCCCATCGGGCTTTGATTTGCGCTGGTCTGGCACTTGGAGTCAGTCGGGTGGAAAACGTCCTGGACAGTCAGGACCTGGACCGGACCCGTGCCTGTCTCGAAGCGCTGGGCACCCAATTCGAGGTCGAGGCCGACGGACTTGTGGTCCGAGGGCGCGGCGGTATCGGCCAGGTCAATCAGGCGAGTCTCGATGTCGGCGAATCCGGCACCACCTGCCGCCTGCTCACGGCTGTGGCCGCAGCCGGTTCAGGGGTGTTTTCCCTTGCCGGGCAAGGTCGGATGCACCAGCGGCCCATCGCGCCGCTGGCTTCGGCTCTTCACCAACTCGGATGCCGCTTTGAATGGCTCGAGGCGGACGGCTTTCTGCCCTGCCGGGTGCATAGCTCAGGGCTCAAAGGGGGGCAGACGACAGTGGCCCTGGATGAAAGCAGCCAATTTCTCTCCGGGTTGCTGCTGGCCTCGCCGCTGGCCTGTGATCCTCTGACTATTGGGATCGGCGGACAGCGGGCCGTCTCCTGGCCCTATGTGGCCTTGACTCTTGAAGTGATGCGTTTTTTTGGACAGGAGCCGATCCTGGAACAAGCGCACGGCGAGAGATGGCACTCCGTGCCCTTTGAGAGCAATCCCTCCATCGAGCCAAGTAAAACGCGGTTTCGTTGCCATCCCGGGGTCTACTCGCCGCAACGCTATCGGGTCGAGGGCGACTGGAGCAACGCGTCCTATTTCGTGGCCGCTGGTGCCATCGGGCCCCGCCCTGTGCGGTTGCGTGGTTTGTATAAGGATTCTCGCCAGGGCGATCGGGTCATTGTGGACATCGTCAAACAATTCGGTGCGTACGTTGAGTGGGGGCGGGAGTCGCTGGTCGTCGCTCCTGGACCTCTTCAGGGGCAGGAATTGGACATGGGCCCTTGCCCGGATCTCGTCCCGACGGTGGCGGTGATGGCCAGTCTGGCGGAAGGCCCCACGGTGATCAAGAATATCGCGCATCTGCAGCTCAAGGAGAGCGACCGTCTCAATGGCGTGGCCAATGAGTTGCGCAAGGCCGGGGCCGAGGTCACCGTTGAAGCGGATACCCTGACGATCATCCCCTGTCCGCTGGGGACCAAACCGCTGCGATTGTCGACTTATGATGATCACCGTATGGCCATGGCCCTTTCCCTGTTCCAGTTGGCCGGGTTGCATCTCCAATTAGACAATCCCGGTTGCGTGGCCAAATCCTTTCCCCGCTTCTGGGAACAATGGGACAAGGTCCGTCAGGCATCGGAAGGAACGTCCGAAAGGCCTGGAAATTGATGTCTGCCATGAGTGCTATCCAGACCATCCTTTTTATCGGCGGCAACGGCGCCATGGCCCGTTTTCTGCAACCGCGGCTTGAAGAGGCCGGGTATGCGGTGCGTGGCGTGGATAAACCCTTGGACGGCGAGCAACTCCGGACAGCCGCGAGCGGGGTGGATCTGGTGATTCTGGCTGTGCCGGTGCCCGCGGTCGAAGAAGTACTTGCCAAGGTGGTCCCGTTTGTGCCGGCCAGGGCCATCCTCGCGGATATCTGCTCGGTAAAGGACGCCCCCCTGCGGCACATGCTCCACTATTTTTCCGGGGATGTGGTTGGAACCCATCCTCTTTTCGGCCCGGCTCCGGATGCGGCCACTCCCCTGCGCACAGTTCTGGTTCCCGGCCGCGGGGCGAACGCCTTGGAGCGGGTGCGTGATGTTTTTGAACGCGCCGGGCTCGTCTGCTTTGAGTCCACGGCTGAAGCCCACGATCGCAGTGTGGCCCTTTTGCAGGGGCTCAATTTTGTGACGTCGGTGGCCTACCTGGCTTGCAGCGCTGATCAGGAGGCTGTGGCGACCTTCATGACCCCTTCGTTTACCCGGCGCCTGGAGGCGGCGAAAAAGATGCTTTTGGAAGATTCTCCTCTGTTTACGGCCCTTTTTGAGGCCAATCCCTACAGCCAGGACGCCGTACGCCAATTCCGTTCCTACCTCAATCTGGCCGCGGCTGGGGATATGGACATTCTGGTGGAAAAGGCCGCCTGGTGGTGGCGTGGTGCGTCATATGAAGAGGAGTGCTACGAGATCTAGTCCAGTTCGAATAGCGATCATGATGGCCCAAGCCGCGCTCCTCTCAAGGGAGCGCGGCTTTTTTTATAGCCAATGCTGCAGCCGCAGCCCGGCTCGACAAGGTGGCTTTGGCCTGGACAAACGCCTGAGGGCGGTTTTCCTCCCAGGGGACCAATTTCGCACCGCGGCCGGTAAACCTGGAAATCGTCAACGCTGCAGTCTTCAGACATGGATGTGCAGAAAAAGGAGAGAATCAATGCCGCAGGTGGTATTACAGCAACAAGGCCGGACTCTTCCGGCGGACACACAGACACCGATCAGTCTGTACCAGCAGATGGTGGGCAAAAAACCAGGGCTGCTCCTGGAGAGTGCTGAAGTCGACGGTCGTTGGGGGCGTTACAGCCTTGTGGCCTGGGATTTTCGCCTTGTGGCCTCCTGCCATGAGGGAAATCTCGAGCTGACGGTCAAGGATGCCCGGCTTGAGGCGCTCCGGAGCTATACGGGGTTGCCTTTCGAACAAGGATTGCGCGCGCTCCTGGCCGATCTGGCGGTACAGCCTCCAGAGGAGCTAGCCGATCTGCCCATTTTTTCCCGCGGTGTCTACGGATATCTCGGCTACGGCCTGGCCGGGTGTTTTGAGCCCGCCTTGGCCGACCAGCTCCCTCCTGAAAAGGCTGAAGCCTGTCTGGTTCTGCCGGCCCATGTCCTTTTATTCGACCATCTGCACCACCGGTGCGTTCAACTCAGCCTGGACGACACCTTCCCCAAACACGGCGGCGGGCGGCAAGTTGGCGCCAGCCTCGATGCCAAGCCGCGGCTGGGACAGGTGGAGACCAGACCGGACAAGGAACAATTCTGTCAGAGCGTGCGTCGCATCCGGGAGGACATCCACAATGGAGAGGCTATCCAGGTCGTCCTTTCGACCCGGTTTCAGGCCTCCTTCTCCGGAGAAGCCTTTGCTGTCTACCGGCGCCTGCGTCAGTACAACCCTTCTCCCTATATGTATTTTTTGCGCTTGCCGGGCACGACTATCGTCGGTTCGTCACCGGAGGTCCTGGTGCGGTGTTCGGAGGGACGGGTCGAGGAATGCCCCATTGCCGGGACCAGGCACCGCGGAACCACCCGGGAGGAAGATGCAGCCCTGGCCGACGAGTTGGCGGCCGATCCCAAGGAGCGGGCCGAGCACGTCATGCTTGTGGATTTGGGCCGCAATGATCTGGGCCGGATCGCTGCAGCGGGCAGTGTCCGTGTCGATAGGCTCATGCAGGTCGAACGGTTTTCCCATGTCATGCACCTGACCTCGTATCTCGAGGCCGAGCTCAAGACTGGCTTGGACGCCGTGGATGTCCTTGCGGCCACGTTTCCTGCCGGCACTGTTTCCGGAGCCCCGAAGATTCGGGCTATGGAGACCATCGCAGAACATGAAAGCCAGCCCCGGGGGCCCTACGCGGGGGCGGTGGGCTGGATCGGGCTTGATCCGGATCAGGTCGCCCTGGACACCGGGATCTGTATCCGGACTTTGTGGATCCAGTCCGGGACCATCTTCTGGCAGGCCGGGGCCGGCATCGTGGCCGACTCGGATCCGGAAAAGGAATGGCAGGAATGCCAGAACAAGGCCCGCATTTTGCGGGAAGTCCTTCAGGAAGAAGGGGAAAGTGATGTTTTTGCTCATCGATAATTTTGATTCGTTTACGTTCAATCTGGTCCAGGCATTTCAGGTCCTTGGGGCTGATCCGGTGGTGTTGCGTAACAACAGACCGGAGCTTCTGGAATTGGCTGCATCGGGCGAGGTGGAACGGGTGGTCATTTCTCCCGGCCCCGGGGGACCGGCGGACAGCGGCCTGTGCCTCCCGTTTCTCCGCTCCCTTGCCGCGGCCACACCGGTGCTGGGCGTTTGCCTGGGCCATCAGATCCTGGCGGCCCATGCTGGGTTGGTTGTGGGCAAGGGGCCCCGGGTGATGCACGGCAAAACCTCGCGTATTCACCACAATGGTGATCCGCTGTTCGCCGGGGTTTCCAATCCTTTTGAAGCTTGCCGTTACCATTCGCTTCTTGTTTCCGGGCTCGAAAAGAGTCCGGCCGTGACCAGGACCTGTCAGAGCGAAGACGGCGACCTCATGGGCCTGCGCTATACCGACCGGCCCTGGATGGGGGTCCAATTCCATCCGGAATCCGTGTTGACCCCTGACGGACAGCGTTTGTTGGCCAATTTTCTCGCCGTATCCAGTTAGCTTGTAATCTGAAAAGGAAAGGATCATGAACGCAGCTGTTGCCATGAATACCATTTTGGACCATGTCGCGGACGGGCAGGATCTTGCGCCGGAGATGGCCCGGGCCTGTTTTGACCATCTGTTTTCCGGCCATTGCCCACCGGCTCAGGCTGGCGGGCTTTTGCTCGCGCTTAGGGCCAAAGGAGAAACCGGGCTGGAACTCGCCGCCGCGGTGCAAGCGGCTTTGCAACAGGCTCGGACCGTCAGCGGACTGACCCGTCCCAGGATCGATACCTGTGGAACCGGGGGAGACAATAAGAGCAGCTTCAATTGCTCCACGGTGGTGGCCCTGTATCTGGCCGATATGGGATACGATGTTGTCAAGCACGGCAACCGGGCCGTCTCTTCGTCCTGCGGCAGTGCCGATGTGGTTGAGGCCTTGGGATTGCCCTTTGCCGAGCAGGAAAACGATGTCCATTCCGGGCTCGCCCGGTCGCGGTTCGTCTTTCTTTTCGCTCCCCATTTCCATCCCGCGTTCGCCAAGCTCGGGCCCATCCGGAAAGATCTCGGCGTGCGGACGCTGTTCAATCTCCTTGGCCCGCTGCTCAATCCGGCTCGCCCGACCCACCAATTGCTCGGCGTCCCCCGGAGCCAGTTCATGCAGCCGGTAGCCGACGCCCTGGCCCTGTCTGGCATCCAGCGCGCCGCGGTGGTGCATGGCGCTGGAGGGTATGACGAGCTGACCCCATTGGGGCCCAACCGGTGCCTTGTTGTGGATAATGGCGAAGTGGTGCGCCGGGATATCGACCCGGCCGCATTCGGCATTGCCACCTGCGACGAGGCGGCCCTGGCCTGCCGGGACAAGACAGAGGCCCTGGAAGTGGTTCGGGCCCTGCTCCAGGGACGCGGGCCCCAGGCGATGCAGGGTATGCTCGCCTTGAATCTGGGTGTGGCCCTTTTCCTTCTCGAGCCGGAATTGTCCCTTGACGCCGCCGTAGCCAGGGCCTGCGAGGCCGTCAGCCGGGGCATCAGCAAGGAGGTGGCCTGTGCTTGACCGGTTCATTGAGGCCAAAAAAGAGGAACTCGAGCGTCTGCGCCTGCAGGAGGCCAACGGGACTCTGCCGGCGCCGCTGGAGATTGACCGCCCCTCGCTCAAGCGCCAGTTACAAGAGGCACCGTCCGTGGCTGTGGTGGCCGAATATAAACGGGCTTCCCCGTCAAAGGGGATTATTAACCCCAGGCTCGGGGCCAAGGAAGCGGCCGAGGCCTATGCGGCCGGCGGAGCGGCCGCGATTTCCGTTTTGACCGAAAAAGCGCATTTCCATGGCTCGCTGGCCTTTTTGGAACGGGCCCAGGTGGCGGGCTTGCCGCTATTGCGCAAGGATTTTCTCTTCCATCCGCTGCAAATTGCGGAATCGGCCGCGACGCCGGCAGCCGCCGTATTGTTGATCGTTCGCTATTTTCTGGAGACTCCGGGGACCCTTAAAACGCTTGTGGAGCAGGCACAGGCCTATGGTCTGGAGACAGTGGTCGAGGTTTTCAGCGAAGCTGAAATCGACCTGGCGCGGCAGGCGGGCGCGGATATCATCCAGGTCAACAATCGCGATCTGGACACGCTGCAGGTTGACCTGGATCGCTCCTACGCCTTGGGCAAGCGCAAGCAGGCCGGTGAAGTCTGGATCAGCGCCAGCGGCATCAATGCACCGCAGCATTGTGTCGCCCTGGGCGAACGCGGCTTTGATGCTGTTTTGGTGGGCACTTGGTTGATGCAACACAAGGAGCCAGCCGCTGCGCTGCGGTATTTACGCGGTGTTGGCCCGGGGATGGCTACGGCCAAAAGCACCCCGTTTTTTGAACAAGGATAACATCATGGCAGACACGTTGCTGATCAAGGTCTGTGGGCTCAAGCGGCAGCAGGATGTTGAACTCTGCGGCGCCTTGGGCGTGGACATGGTGGGGTTTATTTTTCATGAGCCCTCTTTGCGCAGCATCCGGCCCGAGCAGGTCGCCGAGTTGCCGCGGGGACGATTTCTGCGGGTTGGGGTCGTAGTCCGGCAAAGGACAGCGGCGATCACTGATATCATGCACCGGGCCGAACTGGATCTGGTCCAGTTCCATGGCGAGCAGGATCACCACGACGCAGCGGCGATCGGGCCGCAGCGGGTCATCCGAGTGGTCTGGCCCGAGCGGTTTGCCTCCAAAGCGGCGTTACAGGCCTATCTGGATGCCTGGGCGGATTCGTGCCGGTACTTTCTGTGCGATAGCGGGGTTGCCGGTGGCGGGCACGGGCGGGAACTGCAGAGTGCCGTGGCCTTGCAGCAGATCGTTTTTCCCCGTCCTTGGCTGCTGGCCGGCGGAATTGGTGCAGAAAATGTTCGTAAAAAAATCACGAAATTCCAGCCAGATGGGGTAGATATGAACTCCGGTGTTGAAAACGCCCCCGGCGAAAAGAACAGGGGGCAGCTCATCGCCGCGGTCCAAACCATGCGCCAGAGCCGGTCATGCGTCCAGTTGGGGGAGTGAACCGGTTCCGGGGGTTTTGAACATGGCTTGGTGCCCTGCTGTTTGACGGCAACGTAGGCTCCCTTTTTCATGGTGAATGCTTTTCCACTCAGAGCTGTGCCAGCGCATTGGCCTTTGCGAGCTACGCGGTGTGGGGTGGGAAAAAACAAGCTATGTTCGTTTTTAGTTAATGAATATCAATATGTTATAAAAGAAAAGAACATCCTGTGGAAAACTTAAGAACAAAGGAACACCGACAATGAACACAAAAACAGAATTCCCGGATGCCGGATATTACGACGGATTCGGCGGCCAGTTTGTCCCTGAATTGCTGATGCCGCCCTTGATCGAATTGGAAGAGGCGATGCAGTCTGTCCTGCCCAGTCAGGCGTTTCAAGAGGAGTTGGCTGAAGTCCTCCAGGATTACGTGGGGCGACCGACGCCGTTGTATCGATGCCGTAATCTTTCCAAGCGACTTGGATTCGACCTGTGGCTCAAACGTGAGGACCTGGCGCATACAGGCGCGCATAAGATCAACAACACCATCGGACAGGCCCTCTTGGCCAAGCATATGGGCAAGCGGTGCCTGTTGGCCGAAACCGGAGCGGGGCAGCACGGGGTGGCCACAGCCACGGCTGCGGCCATGCTGGGTATGGAGTGCATCGTGTATATGGGGGCCAAAGATGTGCAGCGCCAAGCCCATAACGTTCACCGGATGCGTCTTCTGGGGGCGAAGGTGGAAGCGGTGGACAGCGGGACCCAGACATTGAAGGACGCCATCAGCGCGACCTTGCGGCACTGGATCCGGGACCAGGCCACGGCGCACTATTGTATCGGCTCCGTCGTCGGCCCCCATCCTTTCCCGGCCCTGGTCCGCGACCTGCAGTCGGTGATCGGTACGGAAACGATTGCGCAGTGCCAGAAGAAAATGGGCGGGCTGCCGGACGTGGTGCTGGCCTGTGTTGGTGGGGGCTCCAACGCCATGGGCATGTTCCACCCGTTCACCGATTATCCGGAGGTCCGCCTGATTGGTGTGGAAGCCGCGGGCAGCGGCGAAGAGGGGTGCACCCATTCCGCGACGTTGAGCCAGGGGACCGAAGGGGTGTTGCAGGGCGCGCGAACCTATCTGCTCCAGACCCAGGCCGGACAAATCCTGCCCTCGCATTCCGTGGCCCCGGGGCTCGACTACCCAGGGGTCGGCCCGGAACATGTGGCCTTCATGACCTCAGGTCGGGCTGAATATGTCTGTGTCTGCGACGATGTGGCCCTGGAAGCCTTTTATACCCTTTCCCGGGACGAGGGGATCATTCCGGCCCTGGAAAGTTCCCATGCCCTGGCCTACGCCATGGCGCTGCAAGGAGAAATCCCATCCGGCAGCCGCGTGGTCGTCACGCTGTCCGGGCGCGGGGACAAGGATTTGGGCATCGTCCGGGAGCGCGAAGGCGCTGCGGAGACCAAGGCGTAGGCAAAAGATCCAACGAGGACATGAACACAAGGAGTAGCGTGTCATGCATACATCAGTGTTGACCGAGGCCGTTGACAAGGCTCACAAGGCCGGGCGCCACGCCCTGATCCCGTTTCTTCCGGCCGGATTTCCCGACCCGGAACGGTTTTGGGAGGTTTTGCGGGAGCTGGACGCGCAAGGTGCAGATATTATTGAGATAGGAGTCCCGTTTTCCGATCCCGTGGCCGATGGTCCACTTATTGAGGCCGTTTCGTTGCAGTGCCTGGCCGACGGCGTTGATCTGGACTGGATATTGGACGGATTGGAGCGTATGGCGGGGCAATTGGCGACCCCGATCGTGTGTATGGGGTATTATAATCCCTTTTGGCAATACGGCATGGCCCGTTTTGCGGAGCGAGCCGCCCAGGCGGGGGTGGCCGGGTGCATTGTCCCGGATCTGCCGCTGGAGGAGGCCGGGCCGTTTCAAGAGGTACTCAATGCACAAGGAATGGACCTCATCCGCATGATCGGCGTGAATACCTCTGAAGAGCGGATGCGAGCCTATGCCAAAAATGGCAGCGGTTTTGTGTATATGGTTGCGGCACTGGGCATCACTGGCACACAAGCCGGGTTCCCGCCGCAATTGCCTCAGGCGCTTTCCCGTGCCCAGGACATTTTTGACGATCCCATTGCTCTGGGGTTCGGATTGGAGCGTAAGGAACAACTGGGTGAGATACGCGACCTGGTCGATGCGGTGGTCTTCGGCAGCAGTTTGATCCGGCATGTGCAAGGCGGCGGGGAGGTCAGGACATTTTTGCAGAGATGGCACTGATTTGCCATGGAGCTGTCACTGTCGTTCACGACAAAAAGGGCCGACCATGCACATGGTCGGCCCTTTTTGTCGAAGACCTCGAAGGAGCTTTTCGTCCCCCCGGGCCAAAGACCTCTCGTCTGCGAAGAAGGGGGCAGGCCTACAGCAGCCGTCTTTCAGGTCTTACGGCAAACACACCCGCACATCGCGCCGACACGGAGGACTCCATGCGTATATTGATCGGGTATTCCATGCGTAGCGGCAGCACCCTGCTGCAACATATGCTGGGGCAACATTCGGCCGTTCGCTCGACCAGCGATCTTTCGTCCTGGCTCATGCTGAGCCGCCTGCTTACCGGACTGGGGCCCAAACAGGGCGCGGTCTGTGTCAAACCCATGGATATCCTGTTCTTGGAGCAATGGCGGCTTATGAGCCGGTTCTTCGACCGCTTTATCTGGCTGGTGCGGGATCCGCGGGACGCCTATCTCTCGAGTATTGAATCTGGATACGCGTATCTGCTCTGGCCCAGGGGCCGACGGATGTCCGGCGTCGACCTCGGTCTTGTGGACCGGTGGCAGCGCATCCAGCGACAGTATCTGAAAGCCCCGGAAAAGTGGCACCTCGTGCGGTATGAAGATCTCGTGACCCGCCCAGAGGCGACCATGAACTCGATCCTGGAGTATCTGGAACTGCCCTACGAGCGGCTGGACCGGTTTGAGCGTTTTCGTCTTCTCAATGGCGGCGACTACAAGATCTGCCAGTCCAGCGGAGTCCGGTCGAGTTCGGTGGGGCGGTACAGAACGAAAATGCCGGGGCCCCAACGGGCCGTGTTTCAGCGTCTCATTGGTCCGGAAATGGACTTCTTCGGCTATCCGTCTGTTTGATCCCCTGTTTTTACGACCGGAGAGCGCCTCTCCGGCCGTGGCAGGGAGGGGGTAATGACAAAATTGCAAATAGGGTTGCAGAAATGGAAAAACCCGGGACATCCCGGGTTTTTTGTCTGCCAAAAGTGTGGTTTTTAGGCGTAAGTTCTTGAATATAAGAGTTTTTCCCGCCGGGCCGACGGCTCAAGCGATAAAGTCGCCATGCAAAACGAGCTGACTCCATTTTTCTGAAAGCAACGCTTGCTGCATCGTCTCCACACATTGCGGCGAAAATTGCGGTTTTCCCGGCATGCTGGCGCGCTCGGACCGGGCTTTTGATCTGTCTTGAGCCTGGCAGGATGGACCCTTTTGGGGTGGGCGATGTGGTTTCATAGGTGCCTCCTGGGCGGGTTCTCCGTTTTGTTTTTTTGACAAAAAGGTCAAAAAACAGGTGTGAGATAGACCCTCTTTGTGGAATGCATAGAACGTGCCTTTTCGATTCAGGGTCCGCTTGCGGTAAATTTTCCCCACCCGGAGTATAGTGGGGGCGGGTGTTTCATCGTTGCCCTGTTTTTCAAAGCAGTGCTCGGGCGCGGTGCAACCGGCCAGACTGGACAAAAGCCTCGCCCAGAGGCGATAGACCTCCTGAGAATATCCAACACAAGGAGGAGGCGTGTTTGTCCTGAAAAAAATGGTGGCCCGGCTCGTGTTTCCCTTGCCTCTGGCTTTTGAACTCCTCGTCGCTGGGCTCGTGATCCTGTTTGGCTTCCGCCGTTGGCAACGAACCGGACGCTGGCTGGTCCTGGCTGGGACGGCAGTGTTGCTTGTCAGCACCACTCCGGCGGTGCCGCAATGGGCCATGCGGACTCTGGAAGGACGGTTTCCCGCCATTGATATGACTGCGGCCAAAGCCGCTGATGCGCAATGGGTCGTGGTTCTCGGGGGTGGGCACGCCTCGGACCCGGGGCTTCCGGTCAGCGCCAAAGTCGGAACGTCAACCATGTATCGGCTGGTGGAGGGGGTGCGGATCGTCCGCCAACTCCCGGGGGCCACGTTGCTGCTTTCCGGGTATGCCGGCAAGGAGGCGGTTTCCAATGCCCGGATCAAGGCGGACCTGGCCAAGGCATTGGGCTACGAAGGGCCGCTGGTTCTGGAGGAAAGACCGCGGGATACGGCCCAAGAGGCGGCCATGATCACCGAGCGCCTCGGCCAGGCCCCCTTCGTGCTCGTGACCTCTGCCTCGCATATGCCACGAGCCATGGCCCTGTTTCAGGGACAGGGCTCCCATCCGATTGCCGCGCCCACCGGCCATTTGGCGCCCCGAGAAGCCTTACAGGCCTGGGACTGGTTTCCCAATGCCCAAGACGCCTATTGCCTCCAACGCGCTGTCTATGAATATCTTGGACTTGGGTGGGCCTGGTTGCGGGGGCAACTCGAACAGCCCGTATGACAATCGCCCTGGGGGAGCAAGGCGGTGTTTGGGATTTTTACCTCGGTTCTTCCCTGACGCTGTGGCGATTTTTTTCGGTTCTTTGACGGATCCTGTGGATTTTTGGAGTTTGCCGTCTCTTCTGTGTGCCCACTTTCGGCCCGGTATTTTCTCAATCCCGTCAAAGGGGGATCCTTGCCCCCTCCGGACTCTCAAGTGGAAAAGAACTCCAAGTGTCGAAGATGGCCCTTGTTGCATCAAAATCCGCCTGGGAGCATTCAGTTCGCGGTCCGGTTTCCCCCTTTTGGCGGGACCAAGAAAATGTGCGGGCCTTTCGCTCGAAGCACACAGAAGAGACGGCAAACTTTTGCGTCTGAAATTCCATGCCCTGTGACGAAGAGCCTTTTTTTCGTATCCCGGCAGCGATGCGGTGGTGTGATCGTCGTTCACGACACAGCCCCCCGACGGACATCGTCCGACGGGGGGCTGTGTTGTTGGTGCCGGAGGCTGTAGCATTGCCTCCGGCAAGCATCTTAGTTGACGGTTTCCAGGTATTGTTCAAAGGCCGGCAGAGCCGGTTCCCCGGAAATGGTGGTCACGCCTTCCAGCCATCCCTTGTAGACCTCTGGATGGGCCTTGACCCAATCCAGGCCGGCATCCACGGGTTTCAACCCGTCCTTTTCGTGGAGGGTGGTCATGATCTGGTTCATCATGGAGATGGGGAAGATGAGGTTTTTCAAAAACTTGGCGACATTTTTGTTTTCTTCGACAAACCCGTCGCGCACGATGGTGTAGACCGTGGCCGTACCGTCGTTCTTGCCGAAGGTCTCTGATGTACTTCCGTCCAAATACTTCATGTCGATCATTTCGTTCATGTGGTGCGGGGCCCAGCCCAGAAAGACGATCCAGCGTTCGTCCTTGGTGAAGGACTGCACCTGGGAGAGCATCCCGGCCTCACTGGAAGGGATGAGCTGGAAATCGCCCAGTCCAAACATGTCCTTGTCGATCATGGATTGGATGATCTGGTTGCCGTCGTTGCCTTCCTCGATGCCGTAGATTTTATTCCCCAGCTTATCGGCGTATTTGGCGATGTCTTTGAAGTGCTGCAAGCCGCCTTCATAGGCGTATGTGGGCACGGCCAGGGTGTATTTCGCTCCGGGCATACTGGCCACGAGCGGTTCGATGGTGCCCTTGTCGAAGTATTTGTTGGCCATTGTGGCCTGGGTGGGCATCCAGTTGCCGAGAAAAATATCGGCCTCCCCGGTGTCCAGGGCCTTGAAGGCAATGGGCACGGAAACCATGGTGTTCGAGGCCTCGTAGCCCAGGCTGCGCAGGATGCGCACAGCCAGTTCGGTCTTGGTGGTCACGCCGGTCCAGCTGACGCTGGCGAAGCGCACTTCTTTGGCCGCCAGGACCTGTGAAGCGCTCATGGTGAGAACGGCAAAAGCGATCAATGCAACAAGAACTTTCTTGGAAAAACCAGACATGCGGAGCTCCTTGTCTGTAGTTCGGGTGCCGACAGCACGGTCCCCGAGGTGGGGTGCGGCGTTGTCAGCCACCACTAGGTATATGTCATGGGGCACGTCTCCCCTTTGTGCTTGATGCGAACAGGGGCCCGGTCTATCGAGCGGCTCCAAACCAGTGCACCGGACGGGTGGCGTAATTGTGGTAGATGTGTTTGACCTCGGTATATTCCTCAAGACCCGAACGTCCCAATTCCCGGCCGATTCCGGACTGTTTGAACCCGCCCCACGGAGCCTGGACAAAATAGACGTTGAAATCGTTGATCCAGACTGTACCGGCCCGCAAGCCCTGTGCAACGCGCTCCATCCGGTCGGGATCCCGGGTCCAGAAGCCGGCCGAGAGGCCGTAGATCGTCCCGTTGGCCAGATCGATGGCCTCTTGTTCCGTGGTAAATCGTTCCACGGTGACCACCGGGCCGAAGACCTCTTCCTGGACAATGCGCATGTCACTGGTGCATTCGCTGAACAGGGTCGGTTCGAAGAAATAGCCGTTTTGGAGTTCCGGCGCAGAAGGCCGTTGACCCCCAAGAAGCAGACTGGCCCCTTCCTGGCACGCGCTTTCGACGTAGTGTTCGACCTTGTCCAGGTGTTCCTGGGAAATCACCGGCCCCATTTCCGTTTGGGCATCAAAACCGTTGCCGAGCACAATGCGGGACATCCGGTCCCGCAGGGCGGCCACGAATCGGTCGTGGATGGCGTCCTGCACGAGCAGGCGCGCTCCGGCGGAACAGATTTGCCCGGCGTGGAAGAACACTCCATTTAAGGCATAATCGACAGCAAGGTCAAAATCGGCATCGTCGAAAATAATGTTCGGATTTTTGCCGCCGAGTTCCAGGGCCACTTTCTTCACGTTCCCGGCGGCAGCACGCATGATGGTCTTCCCGGTGGCGATCCCCCCGGTAAAGGAAATCAGGTCGACATCCGGGCTTTCTGCGAGCTGTGCCCCCACCTCGGCACCGGGGCCGAGTATGACATTGACGACTCCGGGGGGGAAACCGGCCTCATGGCAGAGTTCTGCGAGTTTGAGCGTCGTCAATGGCGTGATTTCGCTTGGCTTGACCACGATGGTGCACCCAGCGGCCAAGGCCGGAGCGATTTTCCATGAGGCCTGCAAAAGCGGATAGTTCCAGGGAGCGATCAGACCGCAGACCCCGACCGGTTCCCGGACCACCTTGCTTGTCGTCTGAGGAAACGGCGAGGCGATAACCTCACCGTGCTCCTTATCGGCCAAGCCAGCATAGTACCGGAAAATACCGGCGATCTCCTCCATGTCCCACCGGCTTTCCTCCACGGTCTTGCCAGAGTCAAGGCTCTCGAGTCGGGCCAGTTCTTCCCGGTCGCGGTCGATGGCCTCCGCGAGTGTGAAGACGAGCCTGGCCCGTTCCACAGCCGGTTGCCCCGGCCACTGCCCGGTGTCGAAGGCCCGCCGGGCGGCCTGGATCGCCTTATGGGCATCGCCGCGCCCCCCTTCGGGAACGCGGGCGATGACCGAGGCGTCGAACGGATTGTATATCTCCCGGCTGTCGCCGGAGAGGGCCTCAGTCCAGGTGGAGTTGATATACATCGGCGTCGTGCGCATCATCCGCTGTCCTAGACTTCGGTTTTGTAAAACGGGGCTTGCGCCGGTTCCGGGGGGGTGTTGCCCAGGATTTTGTCCGCCGCCTTTTCCGCGAGCATCATTGTCGGAGCGTAGATATTGCCGTTGGTGATGGTGGGCATGATCGAGGCATCGACAACGCGGAGGTTTTCGACGCCGTGCACGCGCAGATCACTGTCGACCACGGCCATATCGTCGTAGCCCATTTTGCAGGTGCAACTCGGATGGTAAGCGCTTTCGCCCTCCCGGGCAACAAAGTCCAGGATCTCCTCGTCGGTCTGGGCGTCGCTGCCCGGAGCGAGTTCCTTGCCCCGCAATTCGTCAAAAGCGGACTGTTCCACGATGTGGCGCGATGCGCGTATGGCCTCAACCCATTCACGGCGTTCCTGTTCCGTGGAGAGGTAGTTGAACAGGATGCTCGGATAGTCCCCGGGGTCGGCCGAGGTAATCTTGACCCGACCGCGGACGTCGGAGTTCATGGGGCCGACGTGGAGCTGGAAGCCGTGTCCTTCGTTGGGTGCGGTGCCGTCGTAGCGGATCGCCAAGGGCAGGAAGTGGAACTGCAGGTTCGGATAGTCGACCTGGTCGTTGCCGCGGATAAAGCCGCCAGCCTCAAAATGGTTGGTCGCGGCCGCTCCCTTGTTGGCAAAGAGCCATTCCATGCCGATCTTGGGCTGGTTGTACCACTTCAGGGCTGGGAACATGCTGACCGGTTTTTTGGCCGCCCATTGGACATAGAGTTCGAGGTGGTCCTGCAGGTTTTCACCGACTCCGGGCAGGTCCTGGACCACGTCGATGCCGAGCTGGCGCAGGTGATCCCCGGCGCCGACGCCGGAGAGCTGCAAGAGCTGGGGCGAATTGATGGCCCCACCGCAGCTGATGATCTCGCCGCCGTAGACTTTATGGGTAGTGTTGCCCTTCTTGTATTCTACCCCGATCGCCTTCTTGCCTTCGAACAGGATCCGGGTACTCATCGCCCGGCACCTGATGTCCAGGTTCTTGCGGTTTTTGACCGGGTGCACGTAGGCCCGGGCCGCGTTCCACCGCCGGCCGCGGTAGATATTGGCGTCAAATTTGGAAAATCCTTCCTGCCGGTAGCCGTTGACATTGTCCACAACAGGGTGCCCGGCTTGCTGGACGGCCTTGAAAAAGGCTTCGAACAGGGGATTGTCGCATTCCGGCGTGGTCAGGTACAGGGGGCCGCCGACGCCCTGGTAGGCGTCCGCACCACTGAGCCGGTATTCGGCGCGGTTGAAATAGGGCAGGCAGCGGGCGTAATCCCAGTCTTCCAATCCCTCAAAGCTGGCCCATTTTTCGTAATCCATGGCGTTGCCGCGGATATAGATCATGCCGTTGATACAGCTCGACCCTCCCAGGACCTTGCCGCGGGGTTGATAGATGCGCCGGTTGTGCATGTACGGCTCGGGATCGGATTCGTACCACCAATTGTAGGTCTTCCCTTGCAAGGGGTAGGTCAGCGCCGCGGGCATGTGGATGCGGAAATCAAGACGGTAATCGGGAAGCCCCGCTTCGAGGACGAGGACCTTGTTTTTGGGGTTGGCGCTCAGCCGATTGGCCAACACACTTCCGGCAGAACCCCCGCCAACGATGATGTAATCGTATTTTTTTTGAGCCATTCGCTTCTCCTGGAAAATACATTTTATTTTTGCACGTTTGCAGCAGTTATACAGTGCAAAATGTCTTTAGGCTTGGTCTACTGTGCTGCTGATGTCCTGTAATCAAAACGGAAATTTAGGAAGTCTATCCACTTTAGGTTTGCAAAGTAGCAATACGTATAGAGTTTTTTTTGGCGCCAAAATACAAGCTACTTGCTGAAAAAGGAGCTTTGTTTATACATGAATTCAAGATTGGGTCAAGGGGGGATAGTGAATTTTTTCAGTTGCTAAAGCAACACAGTCTTTGTGTGCGGCAGAGGGTTTCCAGGAGAAAAAAACCTGTTTTTTCAGTTCGTAAGGGAAAAGGGGAGTTGACGTGGTCTGGTTGGCTTAGCTAGTTTGTTGTTAAGGCAACAAAAGGAGGGGCTATGGCGCGTTTTAAAGTGGTTCCGTTGGAGAACTCGCCGGATTATCTGGTCCTGCGCACGGCGATGCGCATGAAGACCGCTTTGTACCGGACCTTGTTCGGGTCCGGGCTCCGGGTCTCACCGGAACAGTGGTCGATTCTCAATCGTTTATGGGAAAAAGAGGGGCTGTGCCAAAGCGAATTGGCAGAGAAGACGTCCCGGGATCGGCATAATATGCACCGCATTCTGGGGCTGATGGAAAAAAACGGTCTCATCCGGCGCGAGCCGGACCCCTTGGATAGCCGTCGATCGAATATTTTTCTGACCCAGCGGGGCCGGGAGATCAAGGAGGAGTTGGTGCCCCTGGTGGAGGATTTCGGGGACCAGGTGTTTGCCGGCCTCAGTGACGAGGAGGTCCGTCAGTTGTGGCGGTTGCACGAGCGCATTGGATCCAACCTGGAGATTTTGGAAAAAGCCCAGGGCGGTGGTTGATACCGCCCTGGGCTTTTTACGTACTGGGGGAAAAGGGACAATCGAGGTCCCTTTTCGTTGTGTCTGATTCCGGCTCGGCGGTTGAGGGGTGGTCCCCTGCTTCCGGAAAGCAGACGGGCCCGATATGGGCCGATCTTGGACCTTAACGCCGCCGGTCCAGGCGCCGTTGGAACATGCCGACCAGAAAAATTCCCGCCGTCCATAATCCCACCGAGAAGATGCCGGCTGAGAAAATGCCGACCGAAAAGATTCCCGCGGAAAAAATGCCGATGGAAAAGGTGCCAGCGGCAAAGACGCCACAGGCGAATTGTCCAGCCGCAAAATAGTCGACGGCAAAAAGGCCGGCTTCGAAGACATCAAAAAAAGGGGCCAGGAGGATTCCGAGCCCGAGCAGTCCGAGTACAGTCCAAAGCACACCTTTGTTCATTGCAGTCTCCTTGATTTAACGCTTGTGTGTCAGGGGGTTCGGGACCGTGCGCGGTCCGATTGCATTTTTCATAGCACCGTTATGGTGTCCCCGGTGCTGAAATTGGTCCCACGGCCTGGAAAAAGAGCGTCGGCGTTCTCTTGGCGAGGTGCCGGAGAGCCCCAGGAGAGGGTGTAGACATACGTCGCCGATTCTTGGGGCGCTGAATCCACCTTCCAGGCCGTGTTCCCAATCCCGGCACCGGGTGTGGAGCAATTCCGTGATCGGTGTCCCCGGTGCTGAAATTGGGCTCAGGGCGCAACATTGGAGGACAGATAGTGAATTCCACCTCAACTTAGTTCTTTTCCTCAACAGGCCATTGCCGTTGGGAATTGGCAAAGACATAGGGGGCGGTGGCGTTCAAGGTCGCAATGCCTTCCCGCTGGTGGCGGTTGATGGCCTCGATATGTTGGCGGAAAAGGGCCATCAGCGGCCGGGGGAAGAAGCGGTGCAGGCTGTGGTTAGCCACGGCGCAGAAGCCGCGCCGGGATTTGTGCTCGCCGCCCATGCCCGGGTCGAAAAAGGCGATGCCGTGGTCAATAGCCCATTGAATGGGCAGGTAATAACAGAGATTGAAATGGAGCGCATCATAGTCTTTGAGGCAGCCCCAATATCGTCCCAGCAACGTGTTGCCTTTGCGGATGAGCAGGGACAGGGCGATAGGCTTGCCGGAGCCGTGGCGCTCGAATCCGGCGGTGAATAGGAGATTGCGGCACAGCTCTTTGTTCTGGGAGAGCTCGAGAAAGAATTGCGGGGTGAGGAAATGGCAGCCCCAGCGGCCGAATTGGCGGGCCGTCTTGCGGTACATGGCGTACATGCGGGTGAAGAATTGCTCCGGGGCCTGGTCCGCGGGCACGATGCGGGTCTCAATGCCGAGTTCAGCTGGCTTGCGGAGTTCCCGGCGGATATTGCGCCGCTGGTTTCGGTGAAAGCGGCTGAGGAAGTCCTCAAAGGATTTGAAGGCGTCGTTGTGCCAGAGAAATCCGGGCTGGACCCAGGCGAGGTAATCGCAGTGCTCCAGTAATGGTTTCCATTCCGGGTCCACAAAATGGAAGTGGCAGCCGGAAATGCCGCGTTTGACAGCCATGGTGTGGATCGAGCGCAGGATCCGCGTGGTCAGGTGCTGCTCGTTTTCCGCTGGATCGAGAAGGAACCGGTAGCCTGGGACCGGGGAAAAGGGGCAGGCCCCGACCAATTTCGGGTAATAGCCAAGACCGATGCGTTCGGCGACCTCGGCCCAGACCTGGTCGAAGATATAATCCCCCCAACTGTTGTGGCGCAGATACAGTGGAGCAGCCGCGACCAGACGGCGTTCGCGCCAGAGCGTCACGTGGGAGGGCGTCCACCCCGTGCGGGTGCGGACCGCGCCGGAGGTTTCCAGAAGGTGGAGCCAATCCCAGGATAAAAGGGGGTTTTGAAGCGGCGTGGAGAGCCGGTTCCATTCCTCGCGGGGAATGGAGGCCATGGATTTGTGCCATTGCAGAGAAAGGGTGCTGGGCGCTGTCATGGGGCTCTCATTGGGGTGTATGCTTTTATATCTGGATGTCCTGATCCGCGATCAGCGAGGATGCCAGGGACTGGTTCCGGAATTGGTCCCAGGCCTGGAAAAGTGACCTAGAGCAATTGGGGGAGATTTCCAGGCCGTGCCCATCATCCCGGAGCCGGTTCCACCGGGTCAAGGGGCATGTATATCCCCTCGGTTGATAAAAATCCAAACCGTTTCTTTGTTCTCAGGTATTGCAGACGGCTATATTCCTGCCGTTCCGGCAACCAGAGGCCAGAGACTGTTTGTGTTCTGGTGTTCATAGGTCCGGGGGTGCTGCCGAAAAAGCGCAGCCAGTTCTCCGGTGTCCGCTGGGATATCCTGGTGTGCCAGGGATATCCTGGTGGACACGGTCCCAATGGCCTCCGCGAGGTGGGCGTCGGAATTGAACATCTGGACAAGCCCGGTGTCGGCCAGCTGTCTATAGAGTTCGTGCCTGCACGGCAGAAGCCGGTCCCCTTCCCAGCACGCTTGGCCGCGGAGGATATTCACCGAGTTCATTTCCACCCCGTGCAGAAGTGGCGCCATCCGGTCGAGATCGGGATCCCAACGGTCGAGAAAGCGAAAGGGATGGGCGACGAAACAGAAGACCTCATCTCCAAACGGGGCCAAGGCGTGTTCCAGGGCGTCCAAGCTCAGGCCGTAAGGCAGCTGGAGATCGATCTCTGGCAAGAGGCAGACGATATCAAATCCTTCAGCCAGGGAGAGTTCCAGTCCTGAATAAATGGCCAATCCGGGGGAGCGACTGCGCAGGATCTGCAGATCAGCCTGTGGCCACTGGATCTGGTGTTCGGTGAAGACGATCGCCCCCAGGCCACGTTCGGATGCCAGGCGGCAGGCCTGCTCGGGACGCAGACGGGAGCAGGGCGAGTAACAGCTGGAGTGGACGTGGCAATCAATATGCCAGGATGAAAGTGACATACCCTGGAGCATGACCAGTGCGGTGCGGAAGGTCAAGTCCCAGCGAAGCGGTCGTGTTGCAGGCAGAATCAGGAAGCCGGCGAAAGAGATCTGGTTCGTTATCGCCGCGCTTCAGCCGGAGAGGCTGAAGCGCGGCGATAACGTCAATAGGCTTCGTCAGAGCTGAGGTCGTCTTCGCTGATGGGGTGGCGGAAGAGGTGGTAGGCCCAGATTTGGTACCCCAGGACCAGCGGGACAAAGACCAGGACGACACCAAGCATGATCTTCAGGGTCAGCGGACTGGAGGATGAATTCGTGATGGTCAGGCTGTAGGCCGGATTGAGCTTGGACGGCAGCAGGGCCGGATAATTCCCGATAATACCGAACATCGCGGTCCCGGCAATGGTTGCGGCTGAGGCACCCCAGGCCAACCACCATTGCCGGGTCCCCAGGAAGAGCCGGCTGCCGAACAGCCCCAGAATGGGCAAGATCAGGACGACCATCAACCAGGGGGTCTGCAGGTAGTTGCCGAAAAGCTGGGTGGTGGTCGCGGAAAATGCCAGGAACGCCAGCAGGACGGTCACCACAGCCGGCCACAACCCCCGGGCCAGACGTGCGGCGCGTTCCTGGAGTTCGCCCCGCGCCTTGATGCCGAGCCACAAGCTGCCGTGCAGGGCAAAAAGGAGGACGAAAAGCAGGCCGCCCAGGAGCCCGTAAGGGTTGAGCAGTCCAAGGAGTCCACCCTGAACAATATTTTCGGCGTTGATGGCCAGCCCCTGAAAGATGTTGGCAAAGGCCACGCCAAGGAGCAGGGCCGGGAGAAAGCTTGAGACGATAAAGGCTTTTTCCCAAATGTTACGCCACCGCGGGCTTTCGATCTTGCTTCGGAATTCCAGGGCCACCCCACGGATGATCAAGGCGATCAATAAAAGCATCAATGCCGTGTACAGACCGCTGAACAGGACAGCGTATGTGGTGGGGAAGGCAGCAAAGGTAACGCCTCCGGCAGTAATCAGCCAGACCTCATTCCCGTCCCAAAACGGGCCCATGGCGTTGAGCAGTGTCCGTTTTTCCGTCTCTGTGCGGGCCACGGCCGGCATGATCGTTCCCAATCCAAGGTCAAACCCGTCGAGAACGAAATACACGGCCCATAAGACACCCCACAAAACAAACCAGATGGTCTCCAGCATATGGTCTTCTCCCCGTTGTCAATAAATGGTTTGGCAACCCGTTGGGAATCTTCCTGAAAGTGCAAAGCGGCACACGGTGTTTCGCCGCTGACGGCGGATACGGGGGTGGCGACTGCCCCAGGTCCCGCGTGCTGGAATTCGTGCCGCCTTGAAAAGGAAGATTCTGGCCCCGGCCGTTTAGGCTTCGCTCGGGCCTTTTCGGGCGTAATAAAACAGGAGATAGATACACAGCGCCCCGAGTACGGCGTAGAGCAGGGTCAGGGCCACCAGAGAAAACCCCACCTGGGAACCGGCCACCGGGGAGACGGCGTCACTGGTGCGCATGAGCCCATGAACAATCCACGGTTGCCGCCCCACTTCAGCTACCATCCATCCGGCTTCCAGGGCGATGTACGGCAGGGGAATGGCCCAGATGAGCGTTTTGAGGAGCCAGGGGCTCTCGGTCAGTTTTTTGCGCCGCAGCCAAGCCCAGATGCTGAGCACCGGGAAGAGAAAACCCAGGGCGATCATGACCCGGAAGGACCAATAGGTCAGGGCGACCGGAGGGCGATCCTCCTTGGGAAAATCTTTGAGTCCTTTCACTTCCGCATCAGCGCGGTGGTAGGCCAGCAGACTGAGGCCCGAGGGGATGGGCAGGAAATTGACGAGATTGCGTTCGTTTTTTTCGTCCGGGATGGAAAACAGGTATTGGGGAGCGTGGGTTTGCGTTTCCCAATGCGATTCCATGGCGGCGAGTTTGGCCGGCTGGATCTTGGCCACTTCCGCCCCGTGCAAGTGTCCCTGGCCGACTTCGACGATGGAGAAGAGCAGAGCCATGATCAGCCCGAAGCGAAAGGAGGTCGTGAAGAAATCGATGTGTTGTTTGCGCAGCAAATGGTAGCTGCTGATGCCCATGACAAAAAAACCAGCCAGGATATACGAGCCAGCCAAGGTGTGGATGAATTGTTGCCAGGCAAAGGGCTGGGTGACCACGGCCATGAAATCGGCGAGTTCGGCCCGGCCGTTGCGCATGACATAGCCGACGGGATTTTGCATGAAGCCGTTGGCAATGATGATCCACAATGCGGACATGTTGCCGGCAAAGGCCACCAGCCAGATAGACAGGAGGTGGACTTTTTGGGAGACGCGCTTCCAGCCGAAGATCCAAACCGCCAGAAAGGTCGATTCGAGAAAAAAGGCGGCCGTGGCTTCAATGGCCAGGATCGACCCGAAGATGTCCCCAACATATTCGGAATATCTGGACCAATTGGTTCCGAACTGGAATTCGAGAGTGATCCCGGTCACGACTCCCAGGACAAAATTGATGATGAACAGCTTGCCCCAAAATTTGGTCATGCGCTTGTACTTTTCATCCTGGGTGCGCACATACTGGGTCTCCATGATGGCCACCAGAATCGACAACCCCAACGTCAATGGAACGAAGAGGAAGTGGAACATCGTGGCCATGGCGAATTGGAGGCGGGACAGCAGCAACGGATCCATGTGTCCTCCGGAAAAGTTATTGGGTGGTGACGGCTTGGCGCGCCAGTTCGCCCACGGTCACCGCGCGCAGCGTGCGGTTCCAATACAACTCAATAGTCTGCGGCTCCTGTTGGAGCGCGTCTAAACGGTCTCCCAGATGTTCCGGCAGACCGCACTCCGGCAATTGTGACAGGGCCAGGCAGGTCAGACCCATACACGGGGTATCCTGCTCGGTCATGAGGTGGTGGTGCAGGTCTGCGCAGGCTCGGCTCGCGAGATCGGGGCGGGATTGGGCGAAGCGGGCCACTCCCCACAAGGCTCCGCGCCGTAACGGGGGGTGGTCGATATAGTTGTCTGGCCCCTCTTTTTCATGGATGTAGGACAGGAAAACCTTGTGGAATTCGTCCGCCAATTCCGGGACTGCGCTCATGGCCTCGGCCATGGCTTCCGGCATGCCCCAGCCGATGCCGCCGGATTCCTCGTTGAGATTCCAGATGCACCGGCGCAAGAGCACTCGGGCACGTTCGGGACTGTCGTCCCAGAGCCGTGGCAGGAGCAGACCGAAAGCGGTTACACCGTGCCACCGGATGTTGGGGTCGGTCTGGAGCACAGCCCCAAAGAGCGGGCACACGAGTTGCTGGGCGGAGAAGGACTCCAGGAGTCTGGAAAAATGGGCAAACGGATCGTCCTGTCCAAGGGCCGAGAGGACAGCTCGTTTCGCGTTTCGTCCACAGGTGAACTCGGTGTCCATAAGCAACGTTCCTCACAAGTAGCTGTGTTGCGTCTTTTTGTGGCCGTGAGGCGGGACATGAAAAGGGACAGCCGGCAGGCCTGAGTGGCCTGCCGGGGACTGCGTCTGCCGCCTGCTCAGGAAGCGTTGACTTTTTCTTTGATCGCCGCAGCCAACTGCCGGCCCATTTCTTTGCACTGGGCGAGTTCATCGTGGTTTGGACGGAATTTGGAGCGCACTCCGTCGACAGGGAGTTCAAACCCCATGCCTTCCAACAGTTCGGTCAGATGCTTCACCGATTCCCCGCTCCAGCCGTAGGAGCCGAAAGCGGCACCGATCTTGTTGGCAGGGCGCAAACCTTTCATATAAGTAGCCATGTCTGAGACCAGGGGCATGATCCCGTTGTTGTGTGTGGGGGAGCCGTAAATGATGGCCGCAGCGTCCCAGGCCTCGAGCATGACGTCGCTGTGGTGGTAGGCCTTGAGGTGCATCAGCCGGGTGGGAACTCCCTCCTCGATAAGGGCGTCGCCGATGGCTTTGGCCATCTGCTCAGTGCTGTGCCACATGGTATCGTAGACAATGACCGCTTTTTGCTGCGGCTCCTGTTTGCTGAAGCGGTCATAGGCCTCGATGATCTCCTTGGCGTGACTGCGCCAGA
Source organism: Desulfohalobium retbaense DSM 5692 (assembly GCF_000024325.1). Taxonomy (NCBI): domain Bacteria; kingdom Pseudomonadati; phylum Thermodesulfobacteriota; class Desulfovibrionia; order Desulfovibrionales; family Desulfohalobiaceae; genus Desulfohalobium; species Desulfohalobium retbaense. The sequence continues at coordinate 180,022 of NC_013223.1, forward strand.
TCAGGCCGTGGTCCGGGGCGATCATGTCGATGTCCCATCCGGCCTTCTGGATTTTTCCCAGGACCTTTTGGACCAACGGCGAAAAGGGGAGGATGATGTTGGCGTAGTAATGGGCCGCCTCCCGCAGGAGCATGGAGAGATCGACTTCGTCGTCGAACCGTTCACTGCCGGCCCAATTCTGGCCGAAGGCGTCGTTGGGAATGAGCAGCTTGTCTTCAGGGATGAAGGAGAACATGGAGTCGGGCCAGTGGAGCATCCGGGCTTCCATGAACTCCACGGAGCGTTTGCCCAAGGAAATGGAGGCCCCGTTCTTGACGACTTCCAGGGGCAGGTCGTCGCGGTGGAAGTATTCGCCAATGGCCTGTTTGCCCATGGGAGAGCAAAAGATTTTCGAAGGTTTGATGGTGTCCACAATATGCGGCAGAGCGCCGGAGTGGTCTGGTTCGACATGGTTGACCACGATGTAATCGATTTTTTCGGGGTCAATCAGGCGCCGGATCTGGTGCATGAGTTCGCCGCTGTATTTCGCGGGAACGGTGTCGAAGAGGGTGATTTTTTCGTCGATAACCAGATACGCGTTGTAGGTGGTGCCCCGATGGGCCTGGGAATACCCGTGAAAATTGTGCAGATTCCAGTCGACACTGCCGACCCAGTAAATATCTTTTTTCAGTTCGGTGACAGACATGTTCACTTCTCCAATGCGATTTGAAAGATGGAGGCTGGTCAGGCGACGAACACCGTCCCTGTCTTGTTGATTCCCCGTTAGGCCCGGCGCCTGGATAGTGCTCAGCGACTGTGGCCTTTTTGTGTCAGCACCCGGCGTTCTTTCCTGCCGTGCGGTCCATTTCAGCCGTCGGTTCAGACGGCATGTCGGCAAGCCGGAAAAAAACAGTCCAATCGACCGTCTTTTTCCGGGTGGCTGACAAAAGCCCCCGGCCGTGCGGCCAGGGGCGGTATCTTAGTCTTCTTTTTCGAAGTCTTCCTTGCCCGCCCCGCATACGGGACAGACCCAATCCTCGGGCAGGTCTTCAAAGGCTGTCCCTGCGGCTATGTCATTGTCGGGATCGCCTTCTTGCGGATCATAGACATAGCCGCACACTGTACATACCCAGCGTTGCATACGTTCAATCTCCTTCGTTGATACGGCTTTGATAGCAGTTGTAACGGCGGCACAAGTAGGCCGCTACTAGGTAACTAACGGCTGCAAAGTATTCCCCGCGCGCCCTCTTGGGCGCGCGGGGCCATTTTTCGAAAGTGTTTTTTTGTCGACGCTCAGGGGCAAGGCCTGCGCGTGAAGGGCAGGTTGCCCAGTTAGGCTTCAGCCTTCCACAGACCGTGGATATTGCAGTACTCTCGTGCGGTGACAGCCTTGGCTTCGATGCAGAATTCCGCTTCAGGCGTCTGGCCTGGCTTGAGAAACTGCCGGTACGCTTTGCCGTCGGCAATAAGTTCGATCCACTCGATGTAGTGTTTTTCTTCCATGGGGTGCGGAACGGAGCCAACGCTGACCTTATAGCCCTTGTCGGTCTTCTCGATGACCGGGACGTGTTTCTCTTTGGCCGCGTCAACGGTGCCGGCTTCGATCAATTTCATGTTTTCACCGCAACAGACCAGATCGCCAGCCCCGCCGTGCAGGACTTCGACAATATTCCCGCATTGTTCGCATTTGTACACTTGCAATTGTTCAGGCATACGTCTTCTCCTTTGGGATTGGACTTCGTTCCAGGGAACCGCTGGAGGTGCCAAAAAACCAACGGTAGTATTTTGTACGCTAAGAAGAAGAGCCTTAAATGGCAACCCTCTTTTTCGGGAAATGTGACCGCGAGCTGTGAGCTGTTCGAGAAAGACTGCAGTATAAACTCTTCAGAACAAAAGCGCGGTGAATCCTAAGCAAAAAGGGGGCCGTCCGGCGAGCATTCAGCTGCTCCTGGGACGGGACGCTACAGTCAATGCTCGACCGGGCTTTGGCAGGCCGGGCACAGGCCGTAGAATTCAAGGCGGTGGCCCAAGACCTTGAAATCGGTTTTCAGCGTGGACTCAAGGTCGTGTCCTTTGTCTTCAAGCTCCAGATCACGGACAATGCCGCAATTGATGCAGCGGATATGGTAATGGGGCGCTGGATTGCCGTCGAAACGCTTTTGCATCCCGGCGGTCTCCAACTTCATCACCATGCCGGCCTCATGCATGAGTTCGAGGTTGCGGTAGACCGTCCCCAGGCTGATCCGGGGAAGAATTTTGCGGACCATGTCGTAGACTTCATCGGCCGTGGGGTGGGTGGTCACAGAGCGGAGTTCGTCAAGGATGACTTGACGTTGTCGGGTCATGCGAAGTTCGGGTATATGGGTCATGGCGCCCTCCCTTAATTGGAATTGATAATTATTACTATACACTTGAAAAGAGACTGTCAAGCAGGAATTTCGTCAAGCTTCCTGCCTCGTTCGGAGCACAGTGGCGCAGCCCCGGTGCGAACTATTCCAGCCGGGCGTAATTGTCGATGGTCTGTTTGTAGGCGGTGATCCCCTGAACGAGGCCTTGGGCGATGCGCTGCTGGAACTTAGCGGTGAGCAATCGCTTTCGTTCAGTCGGATTGGAGAGGTAGCCCATTTCCACAAGAACGGCCGGCATCTTGGCCCCCATCAGGACGTAAAAAGGGGCTTCCCGGACACCGTGGTCACGGACCGAATAGAATTGGCGGGAGTGGGCAAGGGTCTTTGCATGGAGACTCTTGGCTAGTTGTTTGGATTCCTTGATTTTCGTGTTCAGCATGAGGTCGGTGAGAATGACCTGCAGGTCACTGATTTTTTTGACAGAGACCGCGTTTTCCCGGGCTGCGACCCGCACGGCGTCTTTGCTTTTGGCCAAGTTGAGGCTGTACAGTTCAAACCCCTGGACGTTGGCTTTGCGGTGCGAGTTGACGTGCAGGGAAATAAAGAGGTCGGCTTTTTTGGAATTGGCCAAGGCGGTGCGCTCCTCCAGAGGCACAAAGACATCCTTGGTCCTGGTGTACAGGACATCGAATCCCTGCTTTTTGAGTTTGGCGCCGAGGGTCTTGGCGACAGAGAGGTTGATGTCCTTCTCGTAGATGTCGCCGTGGACCGCGCCCGGGTCTTTGCCGCCATGGCCCGGATCGATCATGACCGTCTGGATAGTCAGGCCGAGCTGTTCGACCAGGCTGGAGGTGTATTTTTTGCTTTTGGCGTCAAACTGGTATCCGGCGACCTGGGGCGCGCTTTTGGAGCGGCCGCCTTCTGGGGCATAGACGTCGAGCACCACGCGGTAGGGGTTTTGCAGGGAAAAAACACGGTATTTGTCGAGTTTTTCAATATCCAGCACCACCCGGGCGGTGTCGTGGCGGTACTGCCCGGTCCGTACCCGGCGCAGCAGTCCGTCCCGGATTTTGTGGGCCTCTTCGCATTTGTCGGCCAGACGGGTCTTTTGCAGGTCCACGACGAGACGGTGCGGGGTGTTGAGTTTGGGGTCAGGCTTGAGCAGCTTCTTGGAAAATTCGGCTTCCCCGCTGACATCCAAAACGACTCGAGTGTAGTCGTCGCTGCTCCAGTGCCGGATGCGGAGCAATTTCTCCATACCGGCTGCGGCAGAGGCCTTCTGGGGCTTGGGGGATTGTTTTTTTGGGCTCGGCTGGGGCGCCTTTTGGGCAGAGGCTGGGGCGGCTTCCTTCTTGCGGTCCAGTTGGTCCAGAAGCGATCTGGCCTTGGCGTACATGTCGCCGTCGGGGTAGTTGTGGACCACGGAAAGCAGGTCGAGATACGCTTGGTTTTTTTCACCCAGATGCTCGAGGTGGATGCGTGCTTTGCGCAATTGGGCGTCGTCGGACCAGCTGTGGCGGGGAAAGCGGGTGACCACGCGCTGGTAGTAGTCTGTCGCCTGCCGGAAGTCTTTGCGCAAATAGGACCGCTGCCCCAGCTCACTGTAGACCCGGCCCAGATAGTAGAGCGCTTTTGGGGCGTAGCCGCCGTTGGGATTGCGTTGATACAACTCCCAGAACGTGTTTTTGACCTGCATCCAGGACGAACGGAAGCGCGCCCGTTCGGCGTTTTTGCGTAAACTGTGGAATGATTTCCAGCCGTGTTGGAACAATTGCGTGGACGTGGCAGCCACAGCCCGGTTGTCCGGCAGGCCACTCAGGCCTCCGAAGAGCAGGGCCCCCAGCAAAAGGGCGATACACGTACGCGGCAGCAAAGTTCTCATTGTCACAGCCCGGAAAAGCTCAGACGTGTGTGTATTCCCGTATGAGTCCGTAATCTCGTCCGGGAGGGGCATGATACCCGTTCAGCGCATTCCTTATTCGACAGTCACACTCTTGGCCAGATTTCGCGGTTGGTCAACATCTTTGCCAAGATATACAGCCATTTCATAGGCAAAAAGTTGCAGGGCTGGCAAGAACAGGAAACTGTCCAGAGCGGAGCCCATCTGCGGGACCTCCCACCGTTCATCGCTCGGGATGTCCGTGCCGGGATGGGTCAGGGCGATGATCTTTCCCCCTCTGGCCTGGACCTCCTGGAGGTTGGAGCCGACCTTGGGCAGCAGGCTGTCTTGAGGAGCGAGGGCGAATGTCGGAAATTCCGAATCGATCAGGGCGATCGGGCCGTGCTTCATCTCTCCGGCAGCGTATCCTTCGGCATGGATATAGGAGATCTCCTTGAGCTTCAGGGCCCCTTCCAGGGCAAGCGGTGATCCGAGGCCACGTCCGAGGAAGAAGAAACTCCTGGCTTTACTGAACTGGGTGGCCAGCCGCTGGGCCGCATGACGCATGCGTTCGAGTTCCGTGCTCAGAGTGTGGGGCAAGCGTTGCAATTGGCCTGTGAGTTGCTGCGCCGCTTCAGCGGAGAGGGTTCCTTTTTTGCGCCCCCAGGCGATGGCCAGCAGGAGCAACGCCACCATTTGCGAGCACATGGCCTTGGTCGAGGCCACGCTGATTTCCGGACCGGCCTGGGTGTACATAGTTCCGTCGGATTCCCGGGCCACCGAGGATCCGACCACATTGCACAGGCCCACAATGGGCAGGTTGTTCTCCCGCGCAATGCGCATCCCCGCCAAGGTGTCGGCAGTCTCTCCAGACTGGCTGATGGCCAGGGCCAGGTCACCCTCCTGAAAGACCTGCTGGCGGTAGCGGAATTCGGAAGCAACCTCCACCTGGACCGGGATCCGGGCCCATTCTTCAATGAGGTATTTGGCCCACAGACCGGCGTGGAATGAAGTGCCGCAGGCGATGATGTGCAACCGCCCGGGAATCGGGAGATCGGCGATCTCGTCTAGGACCACCTCCTGCGTGGCGTCGTCAATGCGCCCGGCGATTCCGTCTTGAATGACCTGGGGCTGTTCCATGATCTCTTTGAGCATGAAGTGTTTGAAACCGCCCTTTTGCGCTGCCTGAAGATCCCATTCGATCCGTTGCGGCGTTTTGCCCACCGGCTGCATGTCCGCAGCGCTGAAGACCTCCCAGGAATTGGGCGTCAAACGAACGACTTCGCCGTCTTCGAGAAACACGACATCCCGGGTCGAGCTCAAAAACGCTGGAATATCCGAGGCGATGAAGTTTTCCCCCTGCCCCACGCCCAGCAAGAGGGGGCTGGAATGGCGAGCAGCCCAGATTTCATTAGGATAATCGCGATGGATGCAGGCCAGGGCATAGGACCCTTCGATCTGGTGCAGTGTCGCGGCCAGGGCTTTGGGCAATGTATTTTGATGGCCAAGATTGTCGGCCAAAAGGTGCACAATGACCTCGGTGTCTGTTTGGGAGGCGAAGTGGTGCCCCTTGGCCTCGAGGGATTGCTTGAGTTCCTGAAAATTCTCAATAATGCCGTTATGGACCAGGGCGATGTTCTGGCCTTCGTCCTGGTGGGGGTGGGCGTTTTGGGTCGTCGGCAGGCCATGTGTCGCCCAACGGGTGTGCCCCAGGCCGCAAGTCGCCTGCAGGTGTTGGCATTCGGTCAGGCAGTGCTCAAGATTTTTGAGTTTCCCTTCGGCGCGGACCACTTGCAGGCCCTTGTTTTGGAGATACGCCACTCCGGCCGAGTCGTATCCCCGGTATTCCAGGCGGCGCAATCCTTCGACCAAAAGCGGAACAGCGGGACGGTGACCTGCATAACCAATGATTCCACACATATCAGATCTCTTTACTCGGAGGTTTTGGGGGAGGCGGCGCGAGCCGCGAACCGGGACCATTGACCAGCCAAAGCCTGCAACGCCTTGCCACGGTGACTGCGGCTGTTTTTTTCCGCTGGCGGCAGTTGGGCGCTGGTGCAGCCGCATTCCGGGTCGAAAAAGAGGGGATCGTAGCCAAAGCCGTTGTCGCCGGCCGGTTTTTCGGCGATCACTCCTTCCCAACTCCCGTCCACGGTCAATTCCGCTCCATTAGGGGCTACCGCGGCCAGGACGCAGCGGAATCGGGCGGTACGTTTTTCCGCCGGGATGTCAGCCAAGGCTTCCAGAAGCTTGGCGTTATTGCGTGAATCGTTGGCTCCAGGGCCGCTGTACCGGGCTGAATGGACGCCGGGCGCACCATCCAGGGCATCGACCTCCAAACCGGAGTCGTCGGCGATGGCGATGCGCTGTGTGGCGACGGCAACTGCCCGGGCCTTTTCCAGGGCATTGGCCTCAAAAGTGGTGCCAGTTTCCGAAAGGGGACCGATATCCGGAAAAGCGTCAAGCCCCAGGATGGTCAGGCTCTGACCGCTGGCGGCGAACATGGCCTGCAGTTCTTTGATTTTTCCTGCATTGCCGGTGGCAAGGACGATCTCAGTCATTTTTTACTCCTGAAAAGGGATTCCCGGCGCGGGGCCCGAACAGGTCGTGGTTTCAGGCCCCACAAGCGTTTTGCTGGAGGCTGTCCTCCACAACTGGTCATGTCTCGCTGGTGTTCCCGGTAGCAGAGGCAGGCCGGGCGAGATACGGGTCCAAACCCGCGGCGGACCGGATGTGCAGATCCTGTTGCGGAAAGGCGATCTCGACTCCGTTTTCCCGGAAAGCCTGGTCGATCTGGAATCGGAGATCGGATTCCGCATGCCAGCCGTTATTGATGTCGGACCAGAAATACAAAATGAAATCGAGGGTCGAGTTGCCGAAGTTGGCAAACCGGACAAAGGGCTCCGGGTAGCGAAAGACCTGGGGGTGCTTCCGAGCCTGCTCAAGCAAGAGCCGTTTGACCTTTTCCGTGTCTGAGCCGTAGGCCACCCCAACATCGATCCGCCGGCGCAGGCTGATGTCCTTGTGGGTCCAATTCGTGATCCGCCCGCCGATGAGTTCGGCATTGGGCACGAAGATAGTCGAGTTGTCAAAGGTCTGGACCACAGTTGTGCGGATGTTGACCCGTTTGATCTGACCCCACGTTCCGGAAAGGTCCACGATGTCACCGGGTTGGATGGAGCGTCCGAAAAGCAGAATCAGGCCGCTGACAAAATTGTTGATGATGCTCTGGAGTCCGAAACCAATACCCACACTCAAACCACCAGCGATAACAGCCAGGCTGGTGAAATTGAAGCCGAGAAAATACATGGCCGCCAGGGCAAAAAGCCCCCAAACCGCATAGGAGATGATCGTCTGCAAGGATTCGGCCGTGCCTTTTTCCCAGTGGTCCTGTTTGCGGATGACGTTGTCGAACAGGGACCGCAGGATGATCAGGCCGGAGCGGGCGATATAGAACCCGATGACCACCCCCAGGATGCGCATGAAATTGAAGGAGACCTTGCCCCAGCCCACCTTGAGCTGCAGCAGTTCGTTCAGGAAGGGATAGCCGCCAAGACTGTAGCCGAGCCAGCCGATCAACAGGGACAGCGCCCCCAGCCAGACCAGGGGATATCCCACTCCTTGCGCTACGCCTTTGAGCAGGTTTTCCAGCAGCGCCGGTGAGGTCTGGGCACTCCAGGACCGCAATAAGGCCGCCATCCCGGTACCGATTTGGACCGCGAGCCAGAAAACAAACCACGCAGCGGTGAGAAAGAGCGTGAAATGGACATATCCGGTGAGTGACCCGATAATGAGGAGGATGAAAAACGGGATACTGGCCCCAAAAATGGACCGTTCCAGTTTCGGTTTGTCCGGCGTGCACCGCTTCTTGCTCCAGATAGCCCCCATGACCAGCACTCCGGCCCAGAGCGGACCCAAAAACAGGGGCGGCAGATTGATATCCTGGAGGATGACGGCGATGGCATACAGCGTCCACAAAAGGCGGATGTGGTTGCGCCGCGGGGCGTTCTCGCCGAGCTGATACTGCCGCAACGGCCAAAGGGCGAGCATGATGCCCCAACTCAAAAAAAGCTGGGTGAAGCTGCGGACCAGGCAGCCCTGACCACTGGGGAGGATCGTTGTGGAGACCATCAGGGCCAGGCCCAATGCTACCCAATACAAGGGGGGCGCCATCTCGCGCATTGTCAGCTGCAGCGAACTCTTTTCCAGCGCCGGCAAAATCCAGAGATGAATCGGGAGCATGGACAAGGCGAAAAAGACCAGCACCACGGAGCCCAGTGCAAACCAGTCGATATCCCCCAAAAGGACCACACGGGTATAGGTGGGCAGGTATTTCATCCAGCGGGTCAGGGGTTGCATGCTCCCGGGATCCTGAAAGGCCAGCAACGTTGGAGAGGGTTCAAAGAAATACTGCCGCCAGACCGAACTCAAGGTTTTGTCCAGGGCGGTCACAGTCGCGTTGAGTTCCTTCTCCAGTTCTAGAGCTGGGGCGAGGCTCTTTTGGATCCGGGTTTCCAGGGTATTGGCCCGGCGTTGGAGGTTTTTCAGGTCTTTTTGGTAATTGACCAACGTTTTTTGGCCCTGGGGCGTGGGCGGTGTGGTTTCCTGCAACTCCTTTTGGCGCACATCGAGTTCGTGGGCAATGGTCTCAAGCCGACTCTGCGCTTCCCTGAGGGGCATGGTGTCCGAATTGAGCTGCGTTGTCAGAGACTGGATCGTGTTGCGTAGCCCAAGGGTCTCCCGGGGGTTGTGTGCTGAGAGCCCTTTCAGGGCGGTCAAGCGGTTGAGTTCGTCGGTCAGGGCCTCGATCTGTTTTTGGGCCTCGGCCGTGTTGGCCTCATAGGTGGATTGGATCTGGTCGAGCTGTTCGCCAAGGTCGGAGACTTCTTCCTGTTTGTTGGCCAAAAGCGCTTCCCAGCGCTGGGTCTCGGTGTCCGGCTCCTCAGGCTGGGCCCTCCCAGGAAGAGGCAGAAGCAGAGTCAAAAAAACGAGACTAAGAAGCGTTGCGACAGAAGGGAGTTTTTCAGAAAAAGGGGATTGGGGCATATGTATAGCGCCTTTTTTCTCTGTGCCTGTTGAAAAACTTCTTTCGCAAGCCGATTAAAAAGTCCCCTGACGGTGAGGCAACATCATGATCGCAGTCAGGTGCATCGCATAAAGCTATTTGAAATTGTTGCTGTTTTGCAATCCTAGGGAACTTTTTTCAGAATACGGTGCGCGTAGTGGACCGTGGGGCAAAGCATTCCAGATAGGCCAACATAGTGTGAGCGATTGGTGAATTCAAGCGGCTTGTCAATTGGCCGCGAGAGGCGTAGGTCCGATTGTTCCCTCTTCTGCATCCCGGAACCGGTTGGCAGGACACATGGCCGGTTTCAGGACAATATGTGAGGCACCGGAGCAGATATGGCGATTCACGATCCCTTACGGGTGTTTACGATAAGTCTCGGTTGTCCCAAGAACCGGGTGGACACGGAATTCCTTCTTGGCGCCCTGGGCGGGGCTTATGCCCCGGCCCAGGACATCACCAGCGCGGATGTTGTTTTGATCAATACCTGCGCCTTTATCGAGCCGGCGGTCGAGGAGTCGGTGCAACAAATTCTTGAAGTGGCGGATGATATCAGTGATCTGGTGCCGCGCCCCCTGTTGGCGGTCACCGGCTGTCTGGTGGCCCGTTATGGGCAGGATCTGAAAGCCGGGTTGCCGGAAGTGGATCTCTGGCTTCCCCTTGCCGAGCAGGACCAGTGGGGTGAGCGCCTGGCCCAGGCGCTGGGGCGTTCGTTTCCGGGGGGGCGTGAACGGATCCTGACTACCGGCCCGGCATCAGCCTACCTCAAAATCAGTGAAGGGTGTGACCACGCCTGCCGGTTTTGCATTATCCCCCAGTTGCGCGGCCCGCTCCAGAGCAGACCGGTCGAAGAACTGGTCCGTGAAGCGGGTTCGCTGGTTGACCAAGGGGCGCGTGAACTCGTTCTCGTGGCCCAGGACGTGTCCAATTACGGCCAGGACCTGGGGATGCGTCAAGGGCTGCAGCGGCTGGTGGAAGCGCTGTCGGCGGTGCCGGGACTGGACTGGATCCGCTTGCTCTATCTCTATCCCGTGGGCGTTACCACGGAGTTGCTGCGCTTTTTGCGTGACAGCGCCCCCCTCGTCGTCCCTTCCTTTGATATCCCGCTGCAGCACGCCCATCCGGATATCCTGACCCAGATGGGCCGTCCTTTTGCCAGAGACCCGTATCGGGTGATTGCAACGGTCCGGGATGTTCTGCCACAGGCGGCGCTGCGAACGAGTCTCATAGTTGGTTATCCCGGGGAAAAAGAAGCCCATTTCGCGTATCTGCGTCAGTTTGTCCAAGAGGTGCGCTTCCACAATCTCGGTGTCTTCCCCTATTACGCGGAGGAGGGAACGCCTGCAGCGACACTGCCGGATCAGGTTCCCGAGGCGGTCAAGAACGACCGACGCGAGCAGATCATGGGTGACCAGGCGCAGATAAGCGAAACGATTCTCGAGAGCTGTCAGGGAACCACCATGGATGTGCTGGTGGAGCGACCGGATCCGCACTGGCCGACCCTGTTTCAGGGCCGGGTCTGGTTCCAGGCGCCGGAGGTGGATGGCGTGACCTATGTCAGCGGGCACAGTCTTCAGGCCGGCCAACTGGTGCACGCCGAGATCGAGGAGAGCAAGACGTATGACCTTGTGGCGCTTGTCCCGGAAGAAAAATAAATGAAATCAACTAGACAGATATTAAAAACATAAATTTATATTTTTAGTCGACAAGAGTTGTCAAGCGCCAATGTATCTGCTACACGGGGTTAAATTCCATGTGTTAGGGGGTATGTGTATTTATGGTAGAGACGCAAATGTCAACCAACATTCCGGCAGAAGCTGAAACCGAAAACGAGGAGATGAGCTTCGAGGCAGCTCTTGAAGATTATCTCCAACCCGACTTCGGCGAAGTTGAAGACGGGAGCATTGCGCGCGGCGAAATCGTGCGTATCGGTGACGAATCCGTTCTCGTGGACGTGAATTTCAAGTCCGAGGGTGAGATTCCGATCGCCGAATTTCAGGATAGTGAAGGAAATCTGAAGGTTTCCGTGGGCGACAAGGTCGATGTCTTTGTCGTGCACAAGGATGAACTCGAAGGCACCATCCGGTTGTCCTATGAGCGGGCCAAGCGCATGAAGGTCCTGGACGATCTGGATGAGAAGATGCAGAACGAGGAGAACGTCACCGGCCGTATCATCCGCCGTATCAAAGGTGGTTATGTGGTCGAGGTCCACGGCGTGGAAGCGTTCCTGCCTGGTTCGCATGTCGATCTGCGGCCAGTCCCGGATATGGACGCCCTGGTCGGCCAGGACTTCGAATTCCGGATTTTGAAGATCAACCGCCGTCGCAGCAACGTGATCGTTTCCCGGCGGGTTCTCCTGGAAGAAGAGCGCGAATCCAAGCGTCAGGAGTTGCTCAAGACCCTGGAAGAAGATCAGGTTGTTCACGGCAAGGTCAAAAATATCACCGAATACGGCGTATTTGTCGATCTCGGCGGGCTCGACGGCCTGCTGCACATCACAGACATGGCCTGGAAGCGTATCCGGCACCCGAAAGAAATGGTCCAGCTCGGCGACGATCTGGAGCTCAAGGTGCTCAATTTCGACCAGGAATCCGAAAAGGTTTCCCTGGGCCTGAAGCAGCTCGTTCCGGACCCGTGGGTGGACATCGCCAACAAGTTCCCCGAAGGAGAGAAATTCTCCGGCAAGGTCACCAATATTGTGGATTACGGGGCGTTTGTTGAGCTGGAACCTGGAGTGGAAGGTCTGGTGCACATCTCCGAGATGTCCTGGACCCGCAAATTGCGCCATCCCTCCCAGGTCTGCCAGGTCGGCGACGAAGTCGACGTGGTCATCCTCGGCGTGGATTCCGATCGCAAGCGGATCTCGCTGGGCATGAAGCAAGTCCGGCCGAATCCCTGGGATGTGGTTTCCGAAAAATATCCTGAAGGGACCGTCCTGGAGGCGCCGATCAAGAACATCACCGATTTCGGCATGTTTATCGGCATTGAAGATGGGATCGACGGGCTTATCCACGTTTCCGACATCTCCTGGACCAAGAAGATCCGCCACCCCAATGAATTGTACCAGGTCGGTGACGTGGTGCAGGCCAAGGTGCTGACGGTGGACAAGGAGAACGAGAAGTTCACTCTGGGCATCAAGCAGCTCTCTGAAGATCCCTGGAGCCAGATCCCGGCCCGCTATCCCGTGGGCACCAATGTGGAAGGCAAGGTCACGAATATCACTGACTTTGGTCTTTTCGTCGAGGTCGAAGAGGGCATTGAAGGCTTGGTCCATCTCTCTGAATTGAGCCGGAAAAAGATCAAGACCCCCAGTGAACATTTCGAGGAAGGGCAAGAGGTGTCCGCCAAGGTCATCCATGTCAGTGGCGATGAACGCCGTCTCGGCCTGTCCATCAAACAGTTCGAGGAAGAGGAAGAGCAGCAGCGCAACCGCGAATTGAAGAATCAGCCCGGTGCAGCTACCCCGAGTGGCAACAATCTGGGTGATTTGATCCGGCAGAAGCTTGAGGACAGTGAATAAGACGCCCAACTTCAGCCAACGCCATCCGTTTCTCTTCGGATTCATGCTGATTGCAGCGGCCGTGGCCCTCTTTATGGGGGCCATGGCCGCTTTCTCGTATTGGTCCGGGCAGGGCGGGGGATGGGGCCAGCCCCAAATAGGGGTGGTCCATGTCCGCGGCGTATTGACCAACGCCCGGCCGGTCACGCATTGGATCGAGACCCTGCGGCAGAAAAACCGGGTCAAGGGCGTTTTGGTGCGCATCAATTCGCCTGGCGGTGTGGTTGCCCCCTCCCAGGAGGTCTATTCCGCGGTCAGTTCTCTGGCCGAAGACAAGCCGGTGGTGGTGTCCATGGGCTCTGTGGCCGCTTCTGGAGGGTATTATGTTGCAGTGGGGGCGCCGACAATTTTCGCTAACCCCGGGACCATTACGGGCAGTATCGGCGTCAAGGCGCAACTGAAGAATTTCAAGGGCCTTTTGGATAAACTCGGCATTGAGGACGAAACCGTGGTCAGCGGTCCGCTCAAGGACGCCACCTCGGCAGCGAAGCCGATGACTGAGGCCGAGCGGAAATACATGCAGGGCATGGTGGATGATATGCATGCCCAATTTGTCCAGGCGATAGCCAAAGGCCGGGATATGGATCTGGAAGTGGTTCGCCGGTTGGCTGACGGCCGGGCCTACACCGGCCGCCAAGCTAAGGACCTTGGTCTGGTCGATGCCCTGGGCTCAATGCAGGACGCATTGGACGTGCTGCGGCACAAAGCTCAGGTAGGAACCGACTATGCGCTGGTCGAAGGGCCGGAACGGGAACGGTCCTTGTGGCAATGGCTGTTGAGCACGGTCAGTATACAGTGGCCCGATATGACCGGGGAACCCCATTGGGAATTTCGTTATGAGTGATATACTCGACGCGCTACGTGAGAGAATTGAACATGGCGGGCGGTTGTCTCGCAGGGAGGCCGTGGAACTGGTCCAAGAAGCGACGGTCCACGACCTGGGCGAACTCGGACTTCTGGCCCGCGAACGACGCCACGGCCGTCAGGCCTATTATGTTTACAACCAGCATCTGAATTATACGAATATTTGTGAAAATCGGTGCCGTTTTTGCGCCTACAGCAAGCGGCGCGGTGAAAAGGGCGGTTTCACCTATTCTGCTGCCCAGGCCCGTGCCCGGCTTGAAGAACGCCAGGACGCCCCGATCCGGGAGGTGCACATCGTCGGCGGGCTCAACCCGGCCCTGCCCTACGAGTATTATCTGGAGCTGATCCGGACCGTGAAGCAGGCCCGGCCCGGTGCTCGGGTCAAAGCATTTACCGCGGTGGAAATCGCTTTTTTGGCCGATACGTACGGCAAATCGCAGACCACCGTCCTGGAAGAATTGATGGCCGCCGGTCTGGACGCCCTGCCCGGGGGTGGGGCTGAGGTTTTTGATCCGCAACTGCGGCAGAAATTGTGCCCGGAAAAGGTCTCTGGACAACGGTGGCTGGATATCCACCGCATCGCCCACGGGCTCGGTTTGCCCACGAACGCGACCATGCTCTTTGGGCATATTGAGGGCTGGGAGGAGCGTTTGGACCATCTCGAGGCGCTGCGCGAGCTCCAGGATGAAACTGGGGGCTTTCTGTGTTTCATCCCGCTTCCCTATCAGCCAAAGAATAACCGCCTCGGGGGCGTGGGGCCGGATGGACAGGACTATTTGCGCATGATCGCCCTGTCGCGCCTCTTTTTGGACAATGTGTCGCATCTCAAGGCGTATTGGGTCATGGCCGGCATCAAACCAGCCCAATTGGCTTTGTGGGCGGGGGCGGACGATTTTGACGGCACCCTGGTCGAAGAACGCATCGGTCACGCCGCTGGAGCAGAAGCCCCGGCCGGCATGACGGTGCCGCAACTCGAGCAGGCCATTGCCGCCGCCGGGTTCTCGGCAGTGGAGCGGGATACCTTTTTTCAGCCAGTGGCGACGGCGTAACAGCCAGTCGGAGCTCTTTTGGGGGGATGGCGCGGCCAATTGACGCTGGCGTCGTCTTGGGGTACCTGCCAAGAATCGTTGTGGGACAGTTCGTAAATCGGGAGGAGACGAAGATGGACGTTTTAGGCACGCTTTTTTCGAATATGGGTGAGAGCACGGTCCCGGGGATGTTCGGCGTCGGCGGCATCCTGGTGTATTTTGTGGTTATCGTGGGCGCCGCCTTGTTCCGGATCAAAGAAATCTATCAGGAAGAAGAGCACCACTGAGCCGACACCGGTCGTCATCATCAGAACTTTTCAAGGCGGAGCTCTATGGCCCCGCCTTTTTTTATGGTGCGCCCGGCAGGGCGCACCCACTTGGAGGTGAAAGTCCTCTACAGGCCCGACAAGGGGAACTGTTAGCCGGACGGCAAGGGTGTCCACCGCGAGGTGGGATCTGAAGGAAGCCGCAGGCAAAACGCTGGCCTGACGAACAGGAATCGCATACGAGGCGGCCATGCCGGGTAAGGAGTCCATTATCTTCAAAGCCCTGTACTTGTACGGAAAGCATGGACGTATATGCGGCGGGCATAAGCGTGAAGGTGGGTGCGCATTACCCGGGGAGGTCTGTCCGCCTGCCATGTGCTACCGGCGTCGCGAGGCGTCGGGACGGGCGGGCAGAAGTCAGCCGAGTGCATAGTAGGTCCCCCGACCGGACTGAAGGCCCGAACATCTAACACGGGACGGGAGCCCGAAATTTCGATGACGAACGGAGCCGCAGAAGGACGGGCTGGGACGCCCGTCGCCACACCCGAGGGTAGGGGACGGAATCCCCGAGAGTACGGTAGTGGTGCGTCAAGCGTCACGGCAACGAAGGAGTACTCCCATCCGGAGCAGCAGAGTTTGATGGAAGCGGTGGTCGGACGCGAGAACATGCTTGCGGCCTACAAGCGTGTACGCGCCAACAAAGGCGTCCCCGGAGTCGACGGCATGAGCGTCAACGACGTATGGGGATATTGCACGCTCAACTGGGCCCGAATCAAAGAGGAGTTGCTGGACGGACGGTACGAGCCGCAGCCGGTGCTCGGGGTGGAAATCCCTAAACCCGGCGGCGGGGTGCGCCAACTGGGCATCCCGACGGCGCTGGACCGCCTGATACAGCAGGCGCTGCACCAGGTGCTCTCCCCCATTTTCAACCCTCACTTCTCCGAATCCAGCTACGGCTTCCGGCCCGGTCGAAGTGCGCATCAGGCCGTGCTCAAGGCACGGGAGCATGCTGCCGCCGGCAAACGGTGGGTCGTGGACATGGACCTGGAGAAGTTCTTCGACCGCGTGAACCACGACGTGCTCATGGCGCGCGTGGCCCGCAAGGTGAAGGACAAGCGGGTGCTCGTCCTCATCCGGCGTTACCTGCAAGCGGGGCTGATGCAGGGGGGAATTGCATCGAAACGAAAGGAGGGCACGCCGCAAGGCGGCCCCCTCTCGCCGCTCTTGTCCAACATCCTTCTGGATGACCTGGACAAGGAGCTTGAACGCAGAGGCCACGCGTTCTGCCGATACGCCGACGACTGCAATATCTACGTGCAAACAAAACGGTCCGGCGAACGCGCAATGGCCTCGATCACCCGGTTTCTGACAGAGCGGTTGAAGTTGAGGGTCAACGCGGATAAGAGCGCGGTTGACCGGCCATGGAAAAGGAAATTCCTTGGGTACTCGATGACCTGGCATACGCAGCCGCGGCTCAAGGTTGCGCCCAGTGTGGTCAAACGCCTGAAACAGGCGGTACGGGAGGAATTTCGACGTGGGCGGGGACGGTCGCTCAAGAAGACGATAGACACCCTTGCGCCGAAACTGCGAGGCTGGATGAACTACTTCAAGCTGGCGGAGGTAAAGGGAGTTTTTGAAGAACTGGACATGTGGATTCGCCGCAGATTGCGCAATATCCTGTGGCGGCATTGGAAACGACCCTACGCCCGAGCAAGGAACCTGATTCGCCGGGGACTGACTGAAGAGCGCGCCTGGAAATCCGCCATCAACGGCCGCGGGCCATGGTGGAACTCCGGCGCATCGCATATGAACCAGGCATTCCCCAAGAAATACTTTGATTCACTTGGACTCGTGTCACTGCAAGATCAACTTCGCAAAGCTCAAAGTGTCAGGTGAACCGCCGTGGTACGGAACCGTATGCCCGGTGGTGTGAGAGGACGGGGGCCGCAAGGCCCCCTCCTACTCGATTCCTCCCTGGAGTGGAAAAATTGTGACCTGCCTGAGCCAGGGAGCTGAAGTGTGCCCAAACCACGGAAAAAGGGGGCGGGTGTAAATTGGGGAAAAGGCGAAGCAGGCTTTGTCTTGGGGGAACTCCTTGGGGCGCGCCCCGTCAGGAGGCCGGTTGTCCGTAGGTGTGCAGTTCCTCGACAAGCTGGAGCAAGTAGGCGCCGTAATCGTTTTTGGCCATGGGAGCGGCGAGTTCACGGACCTGATCCGGCGTGATGTATCCTTTGCGCAGGGCGATTTCCTCGATACAGCCGAGTTTGAATCCCTGGCGCTCCTGGATAGCCTGGACGAAGCTCGCGGCCTGGTGCAGGGATTCATGGGTCCCGGCGTCAAGCCAGGCGTACCCGCGGCCCAGGACTTCGACGTGGAGTGTGCCAGCCTGGAGATAGGCGGTGTTGATGTCCGTGATCTCCAGTTCGCCGCGTGAGGAGGGACGCAACTGTGCGGCGATCTCGGTCACAGTATTGTCATAGAAATAGATCCCGGGGACCGCATATTTTGACCGCGGCTTCTCCGGTTTTTCGACGATGCGCGTGGCCCGCCCATGGGCGTCGAATTCCACCACGCCGTACTGCCGCGGATCCCGGACTGGATAGCCGAAAACGATCCCCCCTTGTTCCAGGGCGGCACACCGCTGCAGGATCCGCGAGAGCCCTTCGCCGTAAAGCAGATTGTCTCCCAGGACGAGACAGACCGAGTCGTCGCCGATAAACTCCCGCCCGAGGACAAACGCCTGGGGCAACCCTTCCGGCTCCGGCTGGGTCTTATACGTCAAGCGAAGCCCGATTTGTTCGCCGCTGCCCAGAAGCCGTTCGAAACGGGGGATGTCCTGTGGTGTGGAAATGATCAGAATCTCCCTGATACCGGCGAGCATAAGCACGGAAAGGGGATAATAGATCATGGGTTTATCGTAGATGGGCAAAAGCTGTTTGCTCACGCCCCAGGTCAACGGATACAGCCGTGTGCCGGATCCCCCGGCGAGAATGATGCCTTTCATGGAAACTCCGTTCTCCAATACCGAAGCGAGTGACGCAGTGAGGACGTGGGCGTTGTTAGCTTGAAGGGCAGGGAAGGGCAAGAGGAGGCTGCGCTCCGGTGTTTTCTCGTGGGAGCGGCTGATTGCCTGCAGGACCAAGGCGCACCGTGAGAGGTGAGACTGGCGTCCCGCGCAGTTTCGCATGGGCTGGGCTGAGAAAAGAAGGCCCCGGCAGGACCGGGGCTGAGTATGTCAGTCTTCCCAGGAAATGCATTCGCTGGGGCAGCTGTCGATGGCCTCCTGAATCTGGTCTTCCGGGCCGCCTTCTTCCTTGATGACGTAGGCCTTCCCTTCGTCTTCGTCCATGGCGAAGACCTCAGGACAGATTTCGACACAGCTTTCACACCCGATGCATTCGTCGTGATCGATCACTACCTTGCTCATTCTGGCCTCCTTACTCAAAGTGTTTGACGCCCGGGGAGCCCGTGAACTCCCTCACGGCTCAGACGTATAGCACACAAGAAAAGCTGACAGCAATGGGCGCGATCGGAGAAAGTTCTCTGATTTTCCCGGCAGTGGGCCGGGACCCATGTACAGAGTACGACTCAAAAGTCTTGAGGCGTGAAGCGGTGCTCGGAGTGCATCGTGAGGGCATTACGCACCGGGCCCCAATTTCGGCCTCGCTCGTTTGCATGGACGTGCAGTGACGAAGAGCAGTGCACGTTTTGCAGTGGTCGTGGTTAGGCAGAAAACTTGGTTCTTTGATGGATCCTGTGGATTTTTGGAGTTTGCCGTCTCTTCTGTGTACCCACTTTCGGCCCGGTATTTTCTCAATCCCGCCAAAGGGGGATCCTTGCCCCCTCCGGACTCTCAAGTGGAACAGAACTCCAGGTGTCGAAGATGGCCCTTGTTGCATCAAAATCCGCCTGGGAGCATTCAGTTCGCGGTCCGGTTTCCCCCTTTTGGCGGGACCAAGAAAATGTGCGGGCCTTTCGCTCGAAGCACACAGAAGAGACGGCAAACTTTTGCGTCTGAAATTCCATGCCCTGTGACGAAGAGCCGAAAACTTGTAGGGAGTTCTTGGCAATGCGGTATTTACGCATCATCTCCGGTGGTCAGACCGGGATCGATCGGGCGGCCCTTGACTGGGCCCTGGAGAACGACGTGCCCTGCGGGGGGTGGGTACCTCGGGGCAGATGGGCGGAAGATGGCCCCGTACCCACGCGGTATCCGCTTCAGGAAACCGAAGTGGTGGATCCCGCTGTGCGCACTGCTCGCAATGTCCGCGACAGTGACGGAACCCTTGTCCTGTATGTGGGAAAACCGTGCGGAGGGACGGAGCTGACTATTCACTTCGCCCGCTGTGATACATGGCCGGGTGGCCCGCGGGCAATGTGCTGCGTGTCTCTGGATCGCGAGCAATGGACGGCCGCGGTTTCGCGGGTGGTGCACTGGATGCGGACGAATTGTATCTGCACTTTGAATGTCGCCGGCCCCAGAGAGAGCGAGGCGCCGGGGATTGAGGTCATGGGGCGGCAATTTCTCGATCTGTGCCTGGAGCCGGGAAGCGCATCTTGACAGGGGGTGTGAATTGGTCCATTGGTAGGACCAATTCAGGAGAGAGGGAACGGGATGGATTTCACGGTAACGCCGGCGCGCAAGCCCAAAGTGTATGAAGAAGTGGTGCGCCAGATCGAGGAGTTGATTGCCAGTGGTGCCCTGCGCGATGGTGACCGTTTGCCACCGGAACGGGAACTGGCTCAGCTGTTCAAGGTCTCGCGGAATTCCGTGCGCGAAGCGGTTTTTGCCCTGGAAAACCGCGGTTTGGTGGTCAGCAAGGTCGGGGCCGGAACCTTTGTCCGCGGCGCGGAACAGGACTTGATCGATCCTTTGGCCCGGGCCATTGAGCAGCAGCGGCAACGGCTGCACGAGATCTTTGAGTTCCGGCTGCTTTTGGAGCCGCAGATTATCGGCTTGGCGGCCTTGCATGTTTCCGGGGAACAACTCCAGGAATTAGAGGCCCTTGTAGCGGCCCAGGAGGCACGGATTGCCGAAGGCCTGCCCTGGGGGGATCTGGACAGCCGTTTCCACCGCCTGATCGTGCAGGCCTCGGGCAATCAGGTCCTTTGCAAGGTCTTCCAGCAATTGGATGCTATTCTGGACGAGGTCCGCGACGAAACGCTCCAGACGGCAAGTCGAGCCCGGGAATCCCTGGCGACCCACCAGCGCATCGTGGAAGCGTTGCGCCGTGGTGACCCCGAGGCCGCCTCACGGGAAATGGAGGACCACCTCATCGGGGTCGAGGAGGCCAAGGACCGGTCGTAACCACGAGGCGGTTCAATGGCCTTGCCCTGGGTTTTGAAGCCAGGGGGATGTCGGAGCCTATATGTGTCATGTTCAAAACAGGACCGGCTGAGATGTCGGTCCGTTGGAATGGAGGATCTGGTATGAAAGAGATCAAGGATACGGCCAGAGAGTTGATGAAAGGGTACTGCCGCGTCTGCCGTGTTTGTGACGGGAAGGCGTGTGCCGGTGAGGTGCCTGGCATGGGAGGATTGGGAACCGGGAGTGCCTTCCAATCCAATGTTACGGCATTGGCCGAGAAGCAGTTCAATATGCGGCTGCTCCACGAGGTCACCGAACCGGATACGAGCGTGGAGATGTTGGGCCAGACCCTGGATATTCCCGTGCTGGCTGCGCCCATCGGCGGCGTGTCCTTTAATATGGGCGGCGGCGTCAGTGAAGGGGAGTATATCCGTGCCGTCGTCAACGGGTGCAAGGCCGAAGGCACTCTGGGATGCGTTGGCGACGGCGTGCCCCCCTTTATCCACGAAGAAGGGTATGCGGCTATAGCGGAAGCAGGCGGCGCTGGGATCCCCTTTATCAAGCCCTGGGAAGACGAGGAATTGTACGAAAAAATGCGCAAGGCCGCTGACGCCGGAGCGTCCATCGTCGGCATGGATGTCGATGCCGCAGGACTGATCACGCTGCGGAAGATGGGCCGCCCGGTGTCCCCCAAACCGGCCCATGAACTGCGCAAAATTCGGGAAACGACTTCCATGCGGTTCATCATCAAGGGGGTCATGACACCGGACGAAGCCAAGCTCGCTGTAGAGGCTGGCGCTGACGGTATCGTGGTCTCCAACCACGGCGGCCGCGTACTGGACCATACACCGGGCGTTGCGGAGATCTTGGCCGGGGTCGCCGATGCTGTGCAAGGGCAGACCGCGATTCTGGCTGACGGCGGCGTCCGCACCGGGGGGGACGTCCTGAAGATGCTCGCCCTGGGTGCTGAGGCGGTCATGGTTGGCCGTCCCATCTCCATTGCCGCTGTGGGGGGGCTGGAAGACGGGGTGCGCGCCGCGTTGCAGCAAATGCGCACCGAACTCAAACAGGCTATGGTCCTGACCGGGACCGCGCGCGCTTCAGCCGTGCAGCCGCAGATCCTGCACAGCTGAGCGGAGGACTCCAATGATAACTGCTTTTGTGATGTATATTGCTCTGGGTGCCTTTGCCGGGGTGCTGGCCGGTCTCCTGGGGATCGGCGGCGGGCTCGTCATTGTGCCCATGCTGACGTTCATGTTCACGGCGCAGGGATTGCCCGATGCCTATATCCTGCACTTGGCCCTGGGGACGTCGCTGGCGACCATCCTGTTCACCTCCATCTCCAGTCTGCGGGCCCACAACCAGCATGGAGCGGTGAAGTGGCCAGTCTTCTGGCGCATCGCGCCGGGGATCATCTTTGGCACCTTTCTGGGGTCCTGGATCGCCGCGCAATTGTCCACGGACTTTCTCAAAGGATTTTTCGCCTGCTTTCTGTTTTATGTCGGCATTCGCATGCTGCGCGGCAGCAAACCCAAGCCGTCCCGGCAATTGCCCGGAACGCTCGGGATCTTCGGGGCCGGTAGCGGGATCGGGGTTTTTTCCAGCTTAGTCGGCATCGGCGGCGGGACGCTCTCGGTGCCTTTTCTTGTCTGGTGCAACGTGACCATGCATAAGGCTATCGGGACTGCGGCCGCCATCGGTTTTCCTATTGCCGTGGCCGGCAGTCTGGGATACCTGGTCAACGGCCTCGGCACAGAGGTTCTGCCCTGGTATTGTCTGGGGTTTATCCATATCCCAGCCCTTTTGGGCATTATTCTGGCCAGCGTTTTGACCGCGCCGGTGGGGGCGCGGTTGGCGCATAAACTGCCGGTGGCGCGGCTGAAAAAGATCTTTGCTGTGCTGCTGCTCTTTGTCGGATTGCGCATGCTCTGGACCCTGTTCTGATTGTGTCAGGCATGTTGCGGCGCGTTTGACACCGCCCCCTCTCACCTGTGCTTTTTGGTGGGAGGGGGCGTTTTGTGTTGGATGGGGTGAAAATTGTTCTCGGGCCGGGTCCGGAATTTTGCCCCTGGCCTGGAAAAAGGCGCGTGGTGTGGTTAGGGGGCGTAGCCAGGCCAAGCGGTCTGCGTCGTTGTTCCGTGCGCGTGTATTCCCGGGCGCAGGAGATTTCCAGGCCGTGTGCAAAACCCCCGGACCCGGTGTGGTGCTTCTTTTCCTGGGCCGGGTCCGGAATTTTGCCCCCGGCCTGGAAAAAGGCGCGTGGTGTGGTTTGGGGGCGTAGCTAGGCCAAGCGGTCTGCGTCGTTGTGCCGTCCGCGTGTATTCCTGGGCGCAGGAGATTTCCAGGCCGTGTGCAAACCCCCGGACCCGGTGTGGTGCCTCTTTTCCTGGGCCGGGTCCGGAATTTTGCCCCTGGCCTGGAAAAAGTCTGTTCGAAGGCGGTTCAGGATTCCTGCCTGCCGCGAAATTGGCCGTGGGAGAGGAATTCTATGGGGCTGACGGGAGCGTCTTGTCCAGGAGGTAGTCGTCCATGACAAAGCCGTGGCCAATGTCCTGGCAGATTTCCCGGCGGTGGGAAAACCCCATTTTTTCGTAGGCCCTGATGGAGGCGTGATTATTCTTGTTCACCGTGAGCCAGATGTATGGCGTGCCGAGCTCACGGCAGACCGATTCCACATGGTCCAGGGCGAAGCGGCCTAATCCGCAGCCGCGCCGGTCGCGCCGGATATAGATCTTGCTCAGAAAGAGTTCTCCCGCGGCGGTGTCTGGCACGACGCCGATATAGCCGACAGCTTGGCCTTTTTCATAGACCAGATCGTAGCGGGCCCCGGTGTCGATCTGAGCGGCAATGGCTTCGCGACTCTGAAATTTGGGAACCATGTACTCGACCTGAGCGGGGCCGATGATCGGTGTGTAGTGCTCATGCCAGATTTCGTGCGCCAAGGCTGCTACCCGGGCGATGTCGGCAGCGCTCTGAACGCAATGGATGTGGGGCATAGAGGAACTCCTTGCGATGAAAGAGGGGAATCTGGAGCCGTGAACTAAAGCCGGAATTGTGCCCTCAGCCTGGGAAAAGTATCTGGGCGGCGTTGGGGCGGGCCCAGCGTCCAGGCAAGGCCATGTGGCTCTCTGTATTGGCCATACCGGCGCCGGAGAGCCTCTTGGCTGCCGTTCTTACCCGTTCGTAACGACTTCTGCCAACCGCTCCAGCCACAGCCGGGTCACGGCTGGTTTTTCCAGAAGTCCTCTGAGCTCAGCTTGGGGAGCGAATCCGGCCGCCGTCAACCGTGACCGCCATGAGGTCGGTTCCTCCCCGGCCAAGTCACGTTGGGCGTGGGTGCCGATCAAGGTCAGCAGGGGGATGAGTCGTAATTGGGGCGTGCCGGGGTCCAGGCGTTGGAGCAGGTCGTCGAGTGTCGGCCAATACTCCATGCTCCCGAGCAGGATCCGCGGCTGACGCCAGGCGAGCCAGTGGGCCAGGGCTACATACAGGGCGTGTCCTGGTTCGGGCGAGCCGTGGGCCATATAGACGAGCTGGTTTTCCAGTCCCGGCGCTCCGTCTTCAGCGAGGAGCGCTTCTCCCAGGCGTGCGACGGAGGCAGGTTCCCACAACAGCGGTGCTGTGACGTGGCAGTCCGGTTTCTCCGGCAGATGGGCCAAGGCCCTGACGGTTTGCCGGATCGTTCCGTACTCTTTGCCCGGGATGACCTGTAAGGGGTGGACAATGATGCGTGTCGTGGCTTCCTGGCTCAACCTGGTGAGTACGGCGGGGAGACTGTCCACCGAGCCGCCCGCGTTTCTGCGCAGGGAACGCATGCGTTTGGAGAGAAACGCCCAGTGGATATCAGCCTGGGGAAAACGGTCCTGCACCGCCTCCTGATAGGTCCGCAGGGTTTCCAAGCCCCGTTGGCTGGCAGTGCCGAAGGTGGTGCAGACAATGGCGATCGAAGCGGTCATGAGGGGCTCGAGTCTCCGTGTTTGTGCGGCACACCGCCGCGGACATGGGCGTGGACATGGCTGTGCAGGGTGACATTGCCGTTGCATTCTAGTTGCCCGGCGTGCAATTCGCACAGCCGTGAGGTGGTCTGGTCCAAAAAGTCCCAATCGTGAGAAACGATAAGCAGAGCTGTGTCCAACCGTTCAAGAATATCGATCAGCCTGTTCCGGGCGTCGTGGTCCAGGTCATTGGTCGGCTCGTCAAGCAAAAGAGCCTGCGGGCGCATGGCCAAAACCGTTGCCAAGGCGACGAGTTTTTTTTGCCCCCCCGAAAGCGTGTGGGTCATGGCCTCGGCCAAAGCGGTGAGTTCGAGGTCGGCCAGGGTTTCCAGGGCTCTTGTCCGGGCGTGTTCCCGGGACAGGCCGAGGTTGCGGGGGCCGAAGGCCACGTCTTCCAGCACGGTGGGGCAAAAGAGCTGGTCGTCGCTGTCCTGGAAGACAAAACCGATATGCTGGCGCAACGTCCGCCAGTCCTCGCGGGTGTGGATCGGGCTCCCGGAAAAAAACACGTTCCCGTGCTGCGGCGCCAGCAGCCCCATGATCACCCGGAGCAAGGTGGTTTTCCCGGAGCCGTTGGGGCCGATGAGGCCGATGCGCTCCTGCGCCGGGAGAGAGAATTCCAGATCATTGAACAGCGGAGTCGTATGCCCGGGGAACCCGAAACGGATGTCCTGCAGTCGAACCAGTGGGGAAGGCGCACTCATATCAGCCACGCAGCAAGACCTCCCAGCCCACAAGGCCTCCGGCGAGGGCGATGCAGGAAAGAGCCAAGATCCAATCCGCAGGCCGCATCAGGGAGGCGGTCAATGGATGGAACCGGCCGGTGAAGCCGCGCAGAAGCATGGCCTGGTAAATCCGTTGGGAGCGGTCGAAACTGCGGACGAAGACTTGGGAGAGCATGTGACCGAGTGTTGTGTAGGTGCGGCGGTTGGTCCCCGGGGAAAAACCGCGGAGTTGGGCAGCGCGAAAAAGGCGCTGCCATTCTTCGGCGATGACATGGATGTAGCGATAGGTGAACAGCAACAGAAAAACGAGTTTATCCGGAAGGCGCAATTGGTGCAAGCCGCGGCCGATTTCAGGTATGCTGGATGTGGCCAGCAAAACCACGAGAAATCCGGTAATGGCATTGGCCTTGAGGGTGATGGCCAAGCACAGAAGCAGCCCGTCGCTGCTGAGTTGCCAGGTGTGCGGAGCCCATATGTGCTCTTGGCCATAGGTCCACGGCAGGACCATCCAGAGAAAGAGGAGGAAAAGGTTCACGGCGGCGAAGCGTTTCGCGAGGTCGCGCCAGGGAAGTTGGGCGGCGAACAGGGCTGTCGCGGCACCGCCGGTGGCCAGGATCAGTGGCGGAAAGGATTGGCACAGGGCAATAGCCCAGGCTACAGCCGCCGCGGAAAGGATTTTGGCCCGAGGGTCGCGGCGGTGGAAAAAGGAATGGCCGTGGTGTAATGTTTCCTGAAGCACGCAGAAACGATAGGTTTTTTAGGCCAATTTGTCTACGGCGGGCGCCAGGAACCCACAGGCTCGGTGTCCGAAGAGGAACTGTTTTGGCGTAGGAAACACGGGGAAACGGTTTGGACAATGAGGTCCTGTGGATTGAATTCCAGCAGGAAATCCGCTGCGACGGCGGTACAAAGGAAAAAGCGAGGTTGGGATGGGAAAGAGGTTTGCCCGGAAGGTCGGGTTGCTCGGTATGGTGGTTGGGTTGCTGATGGCGACGGTGACGGCCTCTGCGGCTGCGTCACCCAGCCTAGAGGCTATGGTCGGCCAAATGCTCATGATCGGCTTTCGAGGCACGACTTTTGAGGCCAAAAGTCCCCTCGGCGAGGCGATTACAGAGGGCAATCTGGGCGGTGTGGTCCTTTATGGCCGAGATGTGGCCCTGAACAAACCGATGCGCAATATCCGCTCCGCCGCCCAACTGCAGGCGTTGACCGCTGACCTTCAGGACCACGCCCGGATTCCGCTTTTCATTGCCGTTGATGAGGAGGGCGGTCAGGTCAGCCGCCTCGCCCCTCGGTTTGGCTTTCCCGAGACTGTCACGGCGGCGACGTGGGGCCGACGCAACGATCCAGCCTGGACCAGGCGCGGGGCCAGGGCTATCGGGCAGCGGCTCCGGAACCTTGGGTGCACCATAAATCTCGCGCCGGTGGTTGATCTGAACACGAACCCCGACAATCCGGCTATCGGCAAGCTGGAACGGAGTTTCGGGGCCAATCCGGACACCGTCACGCGCCAGGCGGCTGCGTTTATCCACGGGCTGCACGACGCCGGCATTCTGGCCTGCATCAAGCATTTTCCAGGTCACGGCAGCGCGTATAACGATTCCCATCTGGGGTTGACCGATATCAGCACGACCTGGTCGCCCAAGGAATTGGAACCCTATAAACGGCTCGTCGACCGGGGACTGGCAGACGCTGTGATGACCGCCCATGTCTTTCATGCCGGATTGGATCCGAAGGTGCCGGCGACGTTGTCGGCCGAGATCATTCCCGATATTCTGCGCCGGGAGATCGGGTATGAGGGGGTGGTGATCAGCGACGATCTGCAGATGGGGGCTATTCGCCAGTCATTTTCGCTGCGGCAGACGGTGCGCCGGTGTCTGGAAGCGGATGTGGATATTTTCCTGTTCGGCAATAACCTGGAGTATGAGCCGTTTGTCTGGCGCCGTGTCCAGCGGATCGTGCGGGACCTTGTCGATCAGAACATTGTCTCTCGCTCCCGCATCGAGCGCTCCTACGAACGAATCCAAAGGCTTAAAGAGCGGATGGACCTGTTTCAAGGGAGATCGTGAATCGGCTCGGTGGACAGAATGGTCCGTTGTTCTGATCGGAACGGATATTGCTTCGTATTGCGAGTGTGGTAGATTGTTGCCAAACCATTCGTGAACGGATCAAGGAGAAGCGAGTCATGCCAACAAAGCTCTCGCGACGGAATTTTTTAAAATCCCTTGGATTGGGAGCTACGGCGGCGGTAATGCCGTCGACCTTTGCCGCAGCAGCCCGGGGCGAAGAACTGGCGACCCTGCTGGATCTTTCCAAATGCGTCGGCTGCGAAAACTGTGTCTACGCCTGCAAGGAGGTCAATCAGGACAAGTTTCCTGAGCCGGAAAAACCGTTTCCCACAATGTATCCCAGCCGGGTTCCGGTCCAGGACTGGTCGGACAAGCGCGAGGTCAAAGACCGGCTGACTCCCTACAATTGGTTGTATATCCAGACCGCGTATGTCGATTACGGCGGCCAGTCCTGGGAGATCCATGTCCCCCGTCGGTGTCTGCACTGCCAGAATCCGCCCTGCGCCAATCTCTGCCCCTGGGGGGCCGCCCGCAAACAGGACAACGGGATCGTGCGGATTGACGAGGCCATTTGTCTCGGCGGATCCAAATGCAACAAGGTCTGCCCCTGGCACATCCCGCAGCGCCAGACCGGGGTGGGGCTGTATCTGGATCTCTTGCCCAGCCTCGCCGGCAACGGGGTGATGTACAAGTGCGACCGGTGTTTCGACCGCATCGCCGAGGGGAAAGTCCCCGCCTGTATCGAAGCCTGCCCCTTTGATGTCCAGACCATTGGACCGCGCAGTGAGATCGTGGCCGAGGCCCATCGCCTGGCTGAAAAGATGCCGGGCTTTATCTACGGCGAGCATGAAAACGGGGGCACGAATACGCTCTATGTCTCCCCCGTGCCCTTCGATCGACTGAACGCAGCTGTGCAACAGGGGGCCGGTCAGCCCGATCTCGAGCCACACCCCGATATGCTTTCTTCGGAAACCAATCTGGCCAAGGCGATGCTCATCGCCCCGGTGGCCGGTCTTGCCGCAGGGGCCCTGCACGCCGTACGCTTGGTCCAAAACGAGACCAAGGAGGACACCGATGACTGATCCCCGCGTCTCCTTCTGGTATCGGCTGGGGGTGAAGCTGCTCGTGGCGGTGCTTGCCGTATCGGGCTTCGCGCAGATGCCGATATTCAAGCGGTATTATATTGCTGACATCCCGGGCCTGGGCTGGCTGGCCCAATTCTATACCACGCATATCGTTCATTATGTGGCAGCTGCCATCTTTCTGGCGCTGGTGGGGTATGTGCTCGCTCGCTATTTCCTGCAATGGAAGCGGGATTTCAGGCTTCGCTCCAGTGCCTGGCCGCGGATTTTTCTCTTCGCTGTGATTATCGGGACCGGGGCATTGCGTGTGGCCAAAAATCTGCCCGATGTCCATTTTGATCCGACCACGACGATGCTCCTGGATTGGGTGCACCTTTTTGCGGTCATCATTCTGGGCCTGGTGGCTCTGCCCATCTGGATCGTCAGGCGTAGCGGATACCTTCAGCCGCGATAGACCCCTTTTTCCATGTCCTGGATTTATGCCCGTGCGACGCGTTTGGCGTGGGGGCAGTCTCAGGGCTTGCGGAAAATATATAAACGCCCCGGTTTGCCCCAGCGCAATCCGGGGCGTTCGTTTTGAGAAGGTATAGCGTGGCTACGGCCCGAGAGGGTCCACGATTCCAGCCTGGGCCCGTGAAAATCGTTTCGTCATCCGCTCTCTGGTCCGGGCAAAACTTTCGGAGCAGATCCTTTAAAGTCGTGAAAATTTCGGCGCTGTCGAGGGAAGGAGAACGTCCCAGTCCAGTCCATGGACATTTCGGGGCTGGGTATTGCGCGTAGGGGCAAGGGGCAGGAACCAGCCCCCGCCGCCAAGGAGGCGACGGGGGCGGTTGGAGGGGTGGAGAGGGGTTATTTTTTGTATTCCCATTCCCCGACGCTGGCCGGGTCATGGACTTCTTCCCATCCGGTGATCATGGCCTTGGTGTGGGCTAGCACCGTGTGGCCCGTGGTCGTCATATAGATATGGGTGATGACGAAGACGAGCATGGCGAAACCACCGATAGTGTGCAAAATGGCTACCCCGGACAGGCCCCAATCAAGCCCGAGCTGGTCCCAACTATTGTAGAAATAGTAGAGGTAGCCGGTTATGAGTTGGAAGGGGACCAGCACGGAGACGATCCCCAGATAGGTCAGCCGCTGCAGAGGGTTGTGTTTGGTCCGTTTGGTCTTGGGCACAGGGTGTGGTTTGCCTTGAAAAATGCCGAAGGCATAGTACCAGGCCACTTCCAACACCTTTTTGTAGGTTGGCGTATACTGACGCCATTCACCAGTCGTGATCATCCAGAAGACGATGAAGGCGTACAGGACAAGCCAGGTCCAGGCACAAAAGTTGTGCACGGTGAAAGCGCGTTCGAATCCGAGCAGGGTGTACGTCCCGTGGATTTCAAAGCCGGTGACCAGCAGGATCAGGATCAACAGCGCCTGCGCCCAATGCCAGAACCGCTCGAATCGAGCGTAGAGGTACATCTTTTGCGGTCTCTCGTTATTCATGCCCGGCTCCTCCGTTGGTTTGGCGTTTCTTGGCGAATCTGCGCCGCAACGCCGCATGGATGCCAACCCCGCCCAGCGAGCCGATCACGGCTAACCAGCCGATGGTGTCAACGAGGACATTTTTATCGCGTCCGGGCATGTAGAAGCCGGTCAGCTGGGCCAAGCGAGCGTTGTCCGCGTGGCATTGGTTGCAAGCCAAGGAGTCTTCCTTAGGGGCGACCATGTGGGTGATGGGGAAGTGGTATTCGGTTTCAATGAAATCGAATTCCCCGCTGTAGGGCAATCCCATGTAGTCCATGCCCGCCGTAATGGCCCGCTGCCAATCATAGGATTTCCAGTAGGCGTTTTTGTCTTTGCCGAAAAGGTGGACATTGACGAACTTGTTCAGTTTGGTGTCATAGGGCTGTTTAGCGCGGTGGATCTTGAAGGGGTAGATCAGAGCCCTGGGATCTTCACGAGATCCCTGGACTTTGTTCAATTCAATGGGCGCATTGGCCGGATCGAATTTTTCGGTGAACAACTGGTATTCCAGGGAGCCGTTGAACCAGTCGTATTCCGGAACCACATTCTTTTCCCAGCGAAACTCCCCTTTCTTGCCGTGGTAGGAGTGCTTGCCGTATTTGCCCTCGGTGAGGATCGGTTTGCCTTTTTCGTTGAGGCGACCGGCCTTGGACCAGTCCCACCACATCTTGGTCGGGTTGACCCGGGCAAATTCCGGGATATGGCAAGATTGGCAGGCAACCATGTCCGTGTGGTCGTTGGCCTTGTGCCCCGGCTTGTGGGGCGTGGTCGTGTGGCAGGAGACGCAGGAGATGCGTTTGATCTGGTCGTCATCGATAAGGCTTTTGCGTTCTTCGTAGGCGGGCTTTTTATAGCACCGGCCGGCAATGGAGTGGGCTTCCGTGGTGTGGCAACGAACACAAGTAAAATCCCCGCCCTCTTCGCTCATGTGGACGTCGAGTTGCTGGGAGGGATTGTACAGGGAACTGTCCAGGTCGCCATGCTTCACGCCGTCGCCGCCCCCGCCGTAGAAGTGGCAGGTGCCGCAGTTTTTACGGTCCGGCCGCCCCACGCTCTGGGCGACCTTGTTCCAGTTCGGCGGATAGAACATTTTGCCCCCGAACTTTTTGGGCTCCGAGACTGGATGGCCAGCCCCGGTGGGGAATTTTTTATAGGTCCCGGTCTGTTCGTGGCAGACGAGACAGTCGACATTTTTTTCCGAGGTGAAATCAAAATTCTTGTCTTCCCAGCCGTACCCGGCGTGACAGGATGTGCAACGAGCCTCGTTGCTTTTGATGGACATTCAGAAGTTGTTCATACTGACGCCGTTCTTGCCCATCTCCTTATTGGGATCGGCCGGGCAAATCCAGGTCCAGTGGATGGTTTCGTGGAACTGGAGAGCGGCCTCGTTGTGACAGGTCAGACACGCCTCTGTGACTTCGGGGCCTGATTCGAAATCTTTTTGCAGGATTTTGTGCTTTGAGTGGTCAGCGGTGATCCATCGCTTGGGCGCTTCGACGACTTTGCGGGCTTCGGCCGCGCCGTAGTCTTTGTCCACGCTTTGCTGCTGGTCCTCCACAGCGGCCAGCCCCGTGGTGCTCCAGAGGAGCAGGACTGCCAGGCCAAGCCACGCCACGCGCAGTGGTGCTGGTCGGTTGAAGTGCATGGTTCCCTCCAGTTTGTGATTGTGATGCTACCGCATCAAATGCCCCTCTCCTTTGGTGAGAGAATCTTCTATTTTTTACAAAGCATATCCCCAGGAAAAATGGAACCCCTTTGGCCGGGAAATCACAAAAAAATCAGCTGCTCCGCTTTGTCGGGGGATGCCTCGAAAGGTGCCACAGCGCCGTTACTCCCAGCCGGTTGTATAAGGATAAGCAATTTATATGCCTGAAATTGTCGGTTGGCGAGTCTCGACCGCCGTGCGGTCGCGGGAGAGAGAGGAGAGGGGATACTGGTTGGCTGGAGGGGGCTTTACAGGGTGTTTAAACACATGTTTAAACATTGTGTACAGGAGGAGCCCATGACATTGCCGTTGCCCCAGTCACATCCGTTTTTCGAGGATGTGGTGAACACCATGCAGGAAGGATTGTTGATCGTGGCCCCGGACGGAACCATCCAGATGGTCAACGAGGCTTTAACGCATATCCTTGGCTATGAACGCGAAGAATTGCTCGGTCGTTCCTGTGCGGTCTTGCAGTGCGATCAATGCCAGGCGGCCCGCGGCCAGGGGGGCGCGCACTGGTGCCGTCTGTTTGCCCAGGGTCTGGAGCGCAAACGGAGGTGTACGGTCCGCCGGAAGGACGGCCACCTGGTACCGGTTCTGAAGAGTGCTTCGTTGCTCAGGCACAACCAGGAGGTTGTTGGGGCGGTGGAGACCGTGACCGATATTTCCCTTCTCGACCGCCACGAGACGGCCATCAAAGACCTTGAGCGGGCCTTGGACCGGGAATTTTGCGGTATGGTCGGCACGGCTCCGGCCATGCGTCACCTGTTTTCCTTGCTGGAAAAAGTGGCCCAAAGCGAAGCGCCGGTGATGGTGCGCGGCGAATCCGGAACCGGCAAGGAACTGGCGGCCCGGGCCGTGCACGAGTGCAGTCCGCGGCGCGAGGGACCGTTCATCCAACTCAATTGCGCCGCTCTCAATGAAGCTCTTTTGGAAAGCGAGCTTTTCGGACACGTCAAGGGCGCCTTTACCGGGGCCTATAGGGCTCGGCCGGGTCGGTTTGAAGTGGCGACGGGCGGGACGCTTTTTCTGGATGAAGTGGGGGATATTCCGCTCTCGGTCCAGGCCAAGCTGCTCCGGGTGCTGGAGACCAAGCAGATTGAACGGGTCGGTGACCACCGGCCCATTGAAGTGGATGTGCGGATCGTTTCGGCCACAAACCGTGATCTGGACCGTCTTGTTGCTGAGGGCGAGTTCAGGGAGGATCTGTATTACCGGATCAACGCCCTGCCGGTGGCCATGCCAGCCTTGCGGGAGCGTCCAGAGGATATCCCCTGGCTGGCTAGCCATTTCCTTGGTCTGGTCCGGCAAAATAGCGGCAAGGCGCTTACCGGACTGACCCCGGAGGCTCTGCGCTCTGTGGTCGCTTACCCTTGGCCGGGCAATGTCCGAGAGCTCAAAAGCGCTCTGGAGTACGCCAGTGTTCTGGCCGAAACTGGCCGTTTAAAGACGGAACACCTCCCGCCTCATATTACGGCAGCAAACCCATCAGCACAGCCGGCTGCAAGCCATTCCGGGGAAGAAACGGCTGATGCGCAGCGCCAGGCGTTGATAGAGGCCTTGCGGCAAAGCGGTGGCAACCAGAGCCGGGCTGCGCAATTGTTGGGGGTCTCCCGGGTGACCGTTTATAACCGGATGCGCAAATACGGTCTCACGGTGCAGACAGTGGTCGAAAGCCGGCACTGAACCAGCGAGGCAAGATGCCCTGTGGCCAAAAAGCCTGGTCCCGGGCCGGGGTCGCCATGCGGCATCCCGGCCCGGGACCAGTTCGTTGCGATTCTTGAGCGTTTTCTGTTTGCGGTCACCCGGCACGGGCCCCGAAGGGCCGCTGGGTCGCTGTTTGCTTCAGAGGCGCCGGGCGGACGTCTTCCAGGCCTGGTTCAGGAAGTCGATTCGGGAGGATATTCGACGTGGATGCACTGGGTCGGACAGCAGATGATGGCTTCGTTCAGGCAGTCCGGAATCGGATCGGGCAAAGGCTCACGCACCACAGCGAGGCCGGTTCCGTCCTGCATGGCAAAACATTCCGGACAGACCTCGGCGCAGCTCTCGCAACCGGTGCAGCCGATGGGGTCTATGGTGATTTCAGGAGTCGATGTGCTCATAAAGCGTCTCGGTCTACTCTCCATGTGAGGGTTTTCCCTGGATCTGTGAGTCGCTTGAGCTGATGGTGCCTGGAGCCCGGGAAGACGAGCGTTGCCGCAGGCTTGGGGCAGGCGTTTCGCCAGGCCGCAGGTTCCATCCCGGAAGCGGTGTGTGCAAGTGAGTGTCACAGATACAGGTGTTTTTTATGGAATTTCGAGGCCCGCTCCAGGTGCTCACACCTGGAGCGGGCCTCGTTGCCGTTTGTGGGGGAAAGCCCCTTGTTTCAGACCAAGCAATCGGTTTTGCTATTGCCGGCCGGTGGCTTCGGTGAGCGTGGTCACGTTCGATTTAGTGAAAAAGCCGTCAAAGTCCCCGTAGCGATGGATGTATTCGTTGACCAGCAGGGTGTATTTCGACGGCATGGTGAATGTTTGCTGCAGGCCTTCCTCCTCGGAGCCGACCAGTTCGACCAGGAAGCGCATGCCGTCGCGCTCCAGGGCGTCATACGTGGCGTCGATATTGTCAGTGGCAAAGGCCATGTGGTGCACCCGGCGCCCGTAGTTGACGATGAACTGCTCCGTCGGGCCGGCTGTTTCCGGTCCGGTGGCAGCGGCAATGCCCGAAGTGAAGACCATGGCGAAGTCGGTATCCGACAAGCGGGCCACATTGGTGATGGAGTTCAAGGAATCGACGTAGATGGCGAAGTCGAAATTGTAGTTGGTCAACTCCATGAATTCCAGAATGGCCTGGTCCCGTTCTGCCGCCGTGACTCGGGTGGCGCAGTGGTCCAGTCGCCCGATATTGTCCAAATGGGCCAAGGCCGGTTTCTCCGGAAGTGCTGCGGCTGGCTCGGCCTGTGCTGCAGCCAGGCTGCCACCCGGGTTTTTCCATTGGATAAAACCCAAGGAGTTGTTCGTGAACCGCGAGGGCCTGGTCTGGATAAAGTCGTAATCCGGGTATTGCTGGATCTCTTCGGTCATGAAGGCGACGCCCCGGTCGCGCTGCAACCGGACATATTCGGCAAGGTCTTCGGTGCGAAAGACAAACGTTTCCAGCCTGGTATTGGGCAAAAACCGGGATTTGGGGTTCATGTTCAGGTCCCAAAACGGATTGTCCCCCTGGAGTCTGGTCTGCAGGATCAGATCAGGGGAGTTTGCCGCCTGCAGACGGCTGATCCGCCGAGTGGCCTCAGCAAAGCATTCCCCGGCCTGCATGCCGGTGGTGCGCAACAGTTCAGCCACCGCCCGTTCGTGCATCTGCGGTTCGGTGTTGATGATGACCCCTTCCAAACCGCCGACCAGGCCTTCCAGGCCTTTTTGTTGCCGCATTTCGCGGATGGCCTCGGCGTCTTCGGCCAACCGGACATCGTTTTGGGAAAATTGGTCCTGGATCTCTTCACTGGATGGATGCTGCATGATGTGTCGTGCTCCTTGTGCGGTAGCCCGGCGGGACCGCTGTGCTCTCTTGACGCATATCTGTCGGGCCGGGTTCCGGTAGGGCCGCGACAGGTCGTGATTCATTCGTCGAGGCCGAGGTGCCGCGCGGTCAGGTATTTCCGTCCCATGTTCTGCAAGATGGCGGTCATGTCTGTTGCATTGGCCGCACCGGAATCCTTGAGTTGGCCTAAGTAATCGGTGAGTCGGGCTTCTTGTTCCAAATAGGCTGTGGCGACGTCAAAGATGTCGCGCACGCTGCTCAGTTCGCGGAGCCAGCCCAATCCTTCCCGGTACACGATGCGCGAGGCGAGCGCCGCGCCAAGCAGGGCCCAGCAATGACGCTCTGGCAGCTCGCGGACAAGGCGCGCGCCGTGTTTTTCCACCAGGACAGGGGGACAATAGTCGAAGAGGCATTGGCGGAGAAGAGGGGCCTTGTTCAGGTCGCCCCCCCTGGAGACCAGGCTGTGGGCGATGGTGTCCCCGAGCTGATTGATTTCTTCGGACAAGCGCACAGTCAGGTCGGTCAAGGGCTGGGTCCCGCCGCGCCATGTGTATTCCTTGAGCAGCAACCGCGCCTCGTCGCGGGCCCGCTGTTTCAGGATCTCCAAAACCTCTTCGATATAAGGTGTCTTGATCTCCATAAACGCTGCGTCGTCCAGGAGCAAGCCGGCGAGAATCTCATACGAAGAGGCGATGACCCCGGTTTTATTGGCTGAAGAGCCGTGAACGATCAGAACACCGGCGGCCTGGAGATGGTCGCGGGCCACGGGGGAGAGGAAAATATTCGCCCCCTCGACAATGGCCTTGGCTGAGGGACGTTTCCGGCTGTCCAGAAACCGGTGCCAGTTTTGTTCGTTGATGGTTTCCGGCCGTCCCCCGCAAGGCAGAAAGACATCGGCTTGGACCGTGTTGTGCAGTTCGTCCCGGATGCGGATATTTTCCGGGGTGTCGGCCTCTATGACAAAGGCCTGGGAGTCGGAAAGGCGCTCCGGGTTGAATTGGTGCGCCCGTTCCCCGGCCTCGATCAGACGCAGCAGTTCGGTGTGGTCCAGCCCTGCGGGATCATAGGCCGCTCCGTGGCCATCGGAGATGGAGAGGATGCGGGCGTGTTCCTGGTAGCCAGCAATCAGGAAGCGCATGGCGTTTGAGGCCACATCTCCGGCCGGTCCGCCGGTCATTTTGAGCGTAAAATCGGTGTGTGCCGGGTCCAGTCCGAGCGACTTGAGGACCTCTTCCACAAAGACGACTACGCCGAGGCTGGTGACTCCGTAAGCCTTGTGGTTGATGCCGGCCTCGGGTTTGGAACTCATGAAGGCCGCAGGGTAGCGGTAGCCCCGGTGCTTGGCCCGGTTCACGGCCCAGGTGATATGCTCGGGGGTGATGTGCTCGTCGGGACCGAGATAGATGATTTCCCGTCGCTTGAGGTAGTCGATCACATCGGGCAGCACGAGTTCCTGCTCGGTGCAGACGATGAGGTCCAAAAGGGCATCGATCATGGCCCGCCATGTAAGATTGATCTCGCCACCTGGTTTCAGCAGCAAGACCGCCTTGGATCCTCCCTCAGGTATATCCTTGTTTTTGTATTGCTGGGCCCAGGCCAGGCCGGTGACTTCGTCCAGAAGCCGGTTGCTTTCGAGTTTGTATTGTTCCTGGGTGTTGGTCGGCACCAGGCGGACACCGCCGCGGGCGATATCCCGGTAGCGGACATGAAAACCGGAAAAGCGCGGTCCATGAAAATAATAAACACCGAAAGGCGTTTCCTTGTCTGGGTACAGGGCCCCGAGTTCACGAGGATCGAGGCGGAAGGCCAGTCCGAGGCGTCGGGGGACAAAAGCATTCGTGCGCAGTGTGCTTTTGAAGAAGGTGAAGAGCGTCTTGAAAATGGTTCGGGTGGTTTCGTCGAAAATGTCGTGCAGGCCTTGACGGACGTTGCCCTCGCGAAGGGAGAGAAGGTCCTCTCGTTCATTTTCTGCTGGATCGAATCGGGCCTGGAAGTACCGCAGGAGGTCTTCAGTGAGGTCGAAATTGTCTTGGACGACCTTGTGGATCCGTTCCAGGGTATAGGCGTAGACATCCCGTTTGACCAGGACATGGTGGACGAAGTCGCAGGCCGCTTGGAGCAAGGCGACGTCGGCCAGCGGCCACTGCCGTTGGGCGGCGAACCACTCCAGGGCGTCAGGGGCGTACCATTTGACCATCCGTAATTCCTGGAGCAACCGGTCCCAGGAACAGCTGAGTCCGTTTTGGGCTTCGCATTGGAGATAGAGACTGATGATCGCGGCGCTGTCGCGGTCCTGGGGGGCGAAGAGATCGGCATAGGCGCGGCGGGTGTTCACACCCATGCGCTGCAATGTTTTCATGATCTCCAAGAGCAGCCCGCATCGCGGCGGATTGTTCATGGCCAAGGTAATGCGATCCTCGCCAGGATAGACCTCGGTTTCCAATTGGACCATGACCCGCTCGGTTCCGGCGATGTCCTGGATCAGCTTGAAATGGCGGGCCGCACGACCGGGTTCGAATTTTTCGACATAGTCGCTCGAAGCGCAATCCAGGAATTGGAGAAAGGGCTTTTTCTCCTGACTGGAGATGAGACGGTTGTGTTCGAGTTCGACAGCCAGCGGGGTAAAATCGTGGTTCTGCGTTGAGGTGGGCTGCGCCGAGGCGAGATGGAACGTATCGAGTCGGAGCGATCCGTCAAAGCTGGGGTAGATGCGCGCGGTCTGGATCTTGTACTCTTTGAGTTGTTCCAGGGCGTGGATGAGGTTGTCGAGGTCCGCTCCCGGCGAGATATAGGTGATTCGCGTGCCGCAGGGGCTTTTGAGCTGGACGCTTTGATTGTCGGTGGTGACCTGCCCGGTGATGATGGCTTGAAGATGCCGGAGTTGTTCGGCTGGGGAGTGGGTCTTGAAATAGTATTCGTGCATGTTCTGGTAAAACCAGGGCACGACGTGATCGGCCAAGGAGGCCAGGCTGTCCTTGACCTGCTGGAGGGTGGCTTCCTGTTCCGGTTGTTCGGCGCCAGACATCGGCGGGCTCCTGCGGACTGAGGGGGTAGCCGGCTTGGGGGGCCGGAAAGGGGAACCCTGGCCGGAGCACACTCCCGGAATCGGGTTCGCAAGGAATTTACGGGGTCAGGGACCTTTTTGCCGCCGCACTTGAGAGGGGTGAACAGGCTGCGAGAAGCGGTCTTGACTCCAGTCAGTTACGGGGTCTCGGCCGTGGCCAGGTATTGCTGTTCCGCCTGCTGAAGTTGGGCGAGCAACGGTTGGATGTGGGCCTGGAATCGTTCTTTCTCTTCGCTGGGAACCGGTTCGCACGGGGGAGACTCCACCTTGAGCGGATTGACATACGTCCCGTGTTTTTTCATGCGAAAATCGAGATGGGGGCCGGTGGAGAGTCCGGTGCTGCCTACATAACCGATGACCTCCCCCTGCCGGACTTTTTGGCCGGTCCGCAGATTGCTGGCAAAGCGACTCATATGGTTATAGACCGTGACATAGCCGTTGGGATGGCGGACCTTGACGTACCGGCCCGCGCCTTTGGCGTAGGAGCGAGTCATGATAACACCGTCACCTACGGTTTTGATAGGGGTGCCAGTTCGGGCCGCGTAATCGATGCCGTGGTGGGGGCGGCGGATTTTGAGCACGGGGTGCAAGCGGTTGTTGGAATACCCTGAGGAGATGCGG
This sequence comes from Desulfohalobium retbaense DSM 5692, assembly GCF_000024325.1. Taxonomy (NCBI): domain Bacteria; kingdom Pseudomonadati; phylum Thermodesulfobacteriota; class Desulfovibrionia; order Desulfovibrionales; family Desulfohalobiaceae; genus Desulfohalobium; species Desulfohalobium retbaense. Next base: position 218,613 of record NC_013223.1, read on the forward strand.
GTGAAGGAAAGCGGTGCCTTCAAAAAGGCTTTGCGTACCGATTGTCCGCGGGCATCGAAATAGGAGCCTTCTCCCTGGGTATCCTCGTACCAGAAGGCCTGAAACGTTTTGCCTTTATTGGTGAAACTGGCGGCCAGAATCCGGCCGTATCCGCTGTGCTTTCCTTTGCGGTACCGTTTTTCCACAAGGGCGGTGAAATGGTCTCCCTGGCGCAGATCCCGGACGAAATCGACATCCCAGGCAAAGATTTCTGCAAGCAACAACGCGAATTCCGGCTCTTCTCCGGCTTCAGAGACTGCCGTGTACAGGCTGGAGTGTATAGTTCCACTGACCAAGGTTTTCCTGGTTTCGTAGGCGATCGGTTGTTTGGCAACGCAAAATTCGCCGTCCTGCTTTTCGATCAGCAGCTTCGCCGTTTCGTTTATCTCATAACTGAGCTGTTTGAATTCGCCGTTGCGCGAGGCGATAGTGTAAGGTTGTCCGGCTTTGAGGCGGGTCAGGGGATAGACCTCCTCGCATTGGCGGCTCAAGGCGTAAATCGTGGGTGCTTCGAAATAGTTTGCCAGCAATTGTGTCGCGGTCTGGCCGGGCTGGATGGTCCCCTTGGTCGTTTCCAACGGCGGCAAGGCCGCTTCGGCCCGGGGAGCGGCCATTTGGCTGCCCAGGGAGGGTTCTTTGGCAACTGGTTTGCTGGCAGTCTGCTGTGCCTTGGATGTCTGCTGGGGCTGACCCGCCTGTACCGGCGAGGATGTGTCCTGGAAGTTCGGCTTGGGCGGTTCGTCTTCAGGCAGGGAAATAAGGCTGGCGGCAAACAAAATCAGACCGAGGACAGCGACAATGCCGACCCGCCGCGGAGAGGTCTTCCGGGGACGCTGAAAATGGAGCTTGTGTCGTGAATGCGGGGCAATGCGCATAGGATGCGGTCTCTTTCTCCGTGGAGAGCGTTCGGGGCAGGAATCATCCCCCGCCAACGGCGGGAAAAATCCCAACCCGGTCACCGTCGTGCAACGGAGTCTCAACAGCGACGCTTCGGCTGTTGACAAAGGTTATTTTGACTTCGTCTGGGTCTATTCCAAGCCGATCTATCAGGCTGGCCACGGTTTCTCCCGCGGTCAGGGGGAAGCTTTCTGGATTTTCAGGCTGATAGGCAGAGAGGGTGGCGTAACATTTCACAGTGATGCTCATGGCTTTTCTCCGATACTACCGGCTACGCGACAACGGATATTGGGGCGTTGGTCCCCTGCGAGCGTTTTTGGGGAGTTGGGCCAAGCCTGATCCCGGTTGAGCGTTGGCATGGAGTACTTTTGGTGTCAAATACTGGGTCTGGGCGCAAAACGCAAGGCGTGCTGTGCTTGGAGACCGTATGGGCGGGTTTTGAGGATCAACCCAGCCGGGTTCTCCAGTGCCGGGATCAAGAGGGGCTGGTGGGAGACGGGGTCGAGAGCCGGAATTGAATATGTTCCGGCCAAACGGAATTGGTGGCGGTTTGCGGCGAGCAGTCGAGGTCCTGGCCGTCGTACGTCATGCGCAAACAATGGGGCCATAAGGCGTCAGCTGAGGACAGCCATTGGACCCAGTCCGCCCTAGGGAGGATGACCCCGTTTTGCAACAGGTCCGGGCCGACTTCTTTGGCCAGAAAGTTGAACAGTTTGAGGCGGACGAGGACCGGGGCTTCGGACCCTGGTGCCGCCGAGGGCGAACAGGTGTAGGAGATTCCTTCGCGCAAGGCGGCAAACTGTCCACCGCTCCGCATGGTCGCGCCAACGAGACCCGGCATGGCAGCTGAGAGTGCCAATGTAGCGTCTTGATCCAGTGTGGTGTGCGCCGTGTCGTCCACGGGGTGCCCGTCGAGGAAGATGGTCTGGATCCGGGAACGAATATAGTCGGGCTGGAGGTGGCAGGTGTGTTCCAGAAAATCTTGAACAGTGGTGCCACATTGCGGAGCCAGGAAAACGCCGCGATGGTACAGGGGCATGATCACTGTAGGGTCGAGATAGTCAACCCGGATGTGGCATTCAGGAAGATTGTGCATACGCTTTGGTAAAAGGGCCCCGGAAGACCGGGGCCCTCAATTTTTCTACCAGTTGAAAACCGAGTCCAACTCTTCATCGGAGATGTCAAATGTCACATCATGGGGGGAGAGCTTTTCCCGCTTGAAGTAATAGGGCAAGCGGTCGTGGACCTTGGTGAAACCGGCGTTGGTGTTGAAGGCGCGTTCCTGGGTCAGTACGTTTTTGCCCAGAGCAACGACATCGTCGGCCGTCAAAGAAAGGCCGTAGAAGGCGTTGAGCATGTCGATCAGCGCCTGGAAGGTCTCTGGCTGATCCAGGATGGCAAAGGCAGTGAAAACGCACATGCCTGTGGAGTCCAGCGCGGCTGTGGCGACCTGGAGGTCGCGGGAAAGTTCGGCCTGTCCGCCGGACGCCAGGGGATCCTGCTGGCCGGGACCGACCTTGAGGATGTTCGTGGCCACCGCATACCCGGCGGTGTGGTCAGCGCCCATGGGACTGGTGGCGTAGGTGACGCCGACACCTTTGACCGCCCGCGGGTCGTAGGCAGGCATGGCCTGGTTCTTGACAACCGGGGCCCGTTCAATGCCCAGCGCCTTGGCCGTGGCCGCTGTGCCGGCTCCGAGCAAACGTCCAAGGTGGGTCCCTTTGCCGACTTCATGGACCAGGTTGATTGCCCCTTCGGCATCGCCGAATTCGATCAAACCAGCTTCCATGGCCACACCGATGGTGGCGCCCATTTCGATGGTGTCCAGGCCGTAGTCATCGTCCATGAAATCGAGGCGGGCAATGGTGTCCAGGTCGTCGATGCCGCAGTTGCCGCCATGCGACCACACGGTTTCATATTCCGGCTGTTTGGTAACGTAGTTGCCGTCTTTGTCAACAAAGACACCGGAGCATTGGATGCCGCACCCGCGATGGCAGCCATGGGTCGGGTTGCCGCCGCGCTTTTGTTCGATCTCCGCCTGAAGTTCCCCGCTGAGATTGGCAGCACCTTTGTACTGCCCTTCCTTGAAATTATACGTGGGGTAGCCGCCGGCCTCATTGATGATATTGGTCAGGATGTTCGTGCCGTAGGCGGGCAGTCCCTGGCCGGTGACGGCGTGGCCCTTCAGCCCTTCGACGAAGGTCTTGTTGGCCTGCTTGAACGCCTCCTGGTCCTGGGGCTTGCGCATTTTGGCCCCTGTGCCGTCCAGCAGAAGCATTTTCAGCCCCTTGCTGCCCATGACCGCGCCGACGCCACCGCGTCCGGCATGGCGTGAGGGGCGACCTTCAGGGTCAGTGACCGCGATGGTTGAGTTGGCCATGCGCATTTCACCGGCGGTGCCGATGGAGATCATGGTCCCGCTTTTGATGTAATCGTCCTTGAATTTGTTCATCAACTGATAGTTGGTGTGCATTTTCAGGTCGTTGGCTGTCTCGATCTTCACGCCGTCCTGGCTGATGGTCATCTTGTACAGATCCTTCGGTTGGGATCCTTCCAGGACAATGGCGGCATAGCCGAGTTTGGCCATGACCTGAGCGGCTTGCCCGCCGGCATTAGATTCCTTGATGCCGCCGGTCAAAGGGCTTTTGCAGCCAACGGAAAGCCGACCGGAGGTCGAGGCCGCGGTGCCGCTGAGCAGTCCCGGGGACATGACCAATTTGTTTTCTTGGCCCAAGGGGTGGCAGTCAGCCGGGACTTCATTGTGGACAATGGCCGAGGTCAAGGCCCGGCCACCGAGTCCGGCATAGTCACCGAGAGGCTCTTCGGTATATTTCGGGCCGCCGTCGGCACCGAGGTTGATGCGCAAAATCTTATCCATGGGACGTCCTCCATTCTGTGTGATGCATTGCTGAGAAAAAACAGGTCGTGTGAAATTGCTGCCTGCATTTCTCGCTTTTCAAAACTACAGTTCCTTTGTGCTCCTTGCAAGGGAGTTTGTCAATATCAGCGGATAAAATGCAGGCAGCGGTTTTGTTTTGTATGTATTTCTGTAAAAAAATGCATAGAAGCTGAGAAAGAGTAAGGCTTTTATGCATATAAATACATAAAATCATCAGGAAGGGTGCGGCACTCAAGGCGCATTTTTCTGAGTACCAGCGGCTGAACCGAAGGCTGAGAAGTGCTCAAGCCCCCCGGAAAACGGGTAGAGTGCACCAGCGGGTCTCTTTACGGGTCGGCAAAGGGGGCGGTGGTTTTTGAAAAGCGGTAGCTGTCCGATTTGGTCAGAGGCAGTGCTCCCATCGAGCTTGGGCCATGTGAATCGCGAGATTTGCATGCATGGGACAGCGAACTCGTCTCAAGCGGTGGAAATGGAACCGGAAAGCGTATTGTAGCGAAATTGTCACCTCGCGGGCGTATCGTCTCAACTCCTTGAACAAGACCTTCGCGTAGGAGGAATTTATGATACATCTCACTGGGGCTGAGAGCGGTGTGCCCGGAGCGATACCTGCTCATGAAGCGTCCTTTTTGCAGCGTCAAGCCCTCGAACTCATGCATCTTTCTGATTTTCCGCCCACCCAGCCACGAGCGGGTGAACAGGAGGAAACCGTGGAGCCATTCGGAACAATCCTGGGCCGTTGCCGGGGAAGCAAGGGGGCGCATCTGGTCGTGCTCCAGGAGAAAGCGCTTTCTTTGCTGGGGTCGTTATACGGTCAGGACGTTTTGGAAGCGGCCTTGCAACGGGTCGAACACGTCCTGCGTCGTAGTGCGAATACCTTTGCTCCGCCCCCGAATCCCCCGGCCGGCCTTATTCGGTTCGAGGCCGGCGAGTATATTGTGGTCTGGAACGTACCGGAGGCGGCGTCCTGGATTGAGGATGCCGCGTTTGTGTTGCGCATGGCCCTGCAAAAAGAATTGCAGCACCTGTTTGTGCAAAGCCTGGGTAAGCAGGCGCATGTGCGCTCCGGCCAAGCCTCGGAAACCTGCGGCCGGGGGCGGACGTGGGAACGCACCTTCTACCAGGCCCTGGATGCAGCTCGAAGCCGGTGCAGTGTGACCAGCAACCTGGAGAACCTGTCCCTGATGCGCGAGTTTGAATTGCTGGTGGCCGGGAGGACTGTGGAGGCCCATTTCCAACCGATTGTTTCCCTGGTTACGGGACAGACCTTGGGCTGGGAGGCCTTGAGTCGGGGACCTGAGGGATCTCCGTTTCGCTCACCGCAGTTCATGTTCGATTTTGCCGAGGAAAGCGATTCCCTGTTCGCCCTGGAGCGGGCCTGCCGGGCCAGGGCGATTGCCGAGTGCGGCCCTCTGCAAAAGGGACAGAAATTGTTTTTGAACATCCATCCGCGGACCATGCTCGACCCGAATTTTACGCCCGGCCAGACCAAGCGGCTGCTGGCGAATACCGGCTTGGCGCCCGACGATGTGGTTTTTGAAATCACGGAACGACATTCAGTCAAGGATTTCGGCCTGTTTCACAAGGCGTTGGACCATTATCGCAGCCAAGGTTTTAAGGTGGCGGTGGATGATGCCGGGGCCGGGTATGCTGGATTGTGGTCGATTGCCCAATTGCGGCCGGACTATATCAAGGTCGACATGTCTCTGGTTCAGGGGGTGGCCCATGACCCTGTGCGGCGGGCCCTTATGGAGACTTTTGTGGCCTTTGCCGACAAGGTCGGAGCCCGGGTGATCGCCGAGGGGATCGAAAACCATACCGATCTGTCCTCACTGACGGCCATGGGAGTCCATTGCGGTCAGGGGTTTTTATTTGCCCGTCCGGCCGCGCCCCGCCCGGAACCAGCGAATGTTATGGACAATCTGGCCGCACCGGTGCCGAAGCTGCACACCGGTTGCCGTATCCCCCTGGCCAATCTGGTTGACCCAGTGATGCAGGTCGATCAATCGGCCAGTGTCGAGGACGTGCGGCTGTTGATGAAAGAACAGAAGCCGTTGGCCAGTGTGGTCGTGGTGCACCGGGAGCGCCCGGTCGGACTTATTATGAGCCACCATCTCGATCGGCATTTGGCCTCGCGTTACGGGGTAGCGTTGTATTCCAAGCGCCCGGTCACGAATTTGATGGACGGGCAAGCCCTGATTGTCGACGAGAATGAGGCCGTGGAGCGGGTGGCGCAATTGGCTATGGGACGGGAACGGTTCAAGGCGTATGACGATATCATTGTTACCCGCCATGGCCGTCTTCTTGGGGTGGTTTCAGTGCAGCAGATGATCGATGCTATGGCCCAGGCCCAGGTGGAGATGGCCAAAGGCGCCAATCCTCTCACGGGGCTGCCCGGGAATGTGGCTCTGGAGCAGGAAATCGAAACCCGGATGGCCCGGCACGACCCCACGGCCATCGTGTACGCCGATCTGGACAATTTTAAAGTCTACAACGACACCTATGGCTTCAAGCAGGGCGATGAGGTCATTCAGCTCCTGGCCAAGATCTTGGTCTGGGCGGGGAAACGTCACGGGGCAGAAGGAAGTTTTGTGGGCCATATCGGCGGCGATGATTTTGTGCTTCTGGCCCATCCCGATCAGGTGGAACGGATTTGTACCGGCGTGGTGCGCTGTTTCGGGCGCGCAGTCCGAGGATATTATACCCAGCAGGATCGCACGCAGGGCTGTACCCGCGGGGTGGGGCGCGATGGCAGCGTCGCCTGCTTTCCCCTGGTCGCCGTCTCCCTGGGCGTGGTGTTTTGCCACGGACCGTGTCCCATGCAGGTTCTCAGTGAGCGGGCTGCCGAGATCAAACACTACGCAAAAACATATTCCGGAAACAATTATGTGCTGGACCGCCGGGGGGTGCTTGGCGAAGGGTGACCAGGAAGCGCAACAAAGGGGGGAGGAAGCCTTGGGGGCTGGAGGAACTGCTCCCTTCTTTTATCTGGTATGCATGACGTCTTCCAGAAAAGCCTGCCACGCTTGACGTGCAAAGTTCAGGCTTGTGTCTTTCCATCGCCGTCCGCGACGTTCCCAGAAAATCCGAATCGCCTTGCACGACAGACGCCACAGGCTGCGCAGGGTCAGGCCCAAAGCTGCACCGATAGCAGCAAGAGCGGCCCCGAGTTGGCTCCGCTCTTGGCGCAGGGTCAAATCCTCTTCGACGTTTGGGGGGTGGGGTGGCCTTTGCTGGGTCATGGCTGGCTCCTTGGCGGTTGAGCGGGGTGGTGGTCTGAACCGTTCACAATGCTCCCGGGAAGGGGCGTCTCTTTGGTTCAGCCAACGCGCTGTGGCAGAAAACGGGGCAAAAGGCAATCCTGGAATGCCTTGAATTGGCAGCGGGGTGCTTGGAATAGCATGTTCGTGGTGCCCGGTACCGGAATTGGTCCCTCGGCCTGGAAAAAGAGCGTGGGCGCTCTCGTAGCGAGGTGCCGGTGACCCCCAGCAGGGGCGCAGGCATACGTCGCCGATTCTTGGGGCGCTGGAACCACCTTCCAGGCCGGACGCCCAATCCCGGAACCGGGTCGAGGCAGTTTTTTTCGTGGTGCCCGGTACCGGAATTGGTCCCTCGGCCTGGAAAAAGAGCGTGGGCGCTCTCGTAGCGAGGTGCCGGTGACCCCCAGCAGGGGCGTAGGCATACGTCGCGTATTCTTGGGGCGCTGGAACCACCTTCCAGGCCGGACGCCCAATCCCGGAACCGGGTCGAGGCAATTTTTTTCGTGGTGCCCGGTACCGGAATTGGTCCCTCGGCCTGGAAAAAGAGCGTTGATGAATTCTGAATAAGGCGGTGTTTCTTGTCAGCCACAAGGGGCTTGGACAGCGCTTTATTGTGTGTGGCGCGGGTCAAAGGCGTCCCGTGCTCCCTCCCCGATAAAGACCAGGAGGGTCAAAAGGCCGGCCAGGACCATAAAACTGGAGATACCGATCCAGGGGGCATGGAGATTGGCCTTGCCCTGCGCAAGGAGTTCGCCCAGCGAAGCGGAGCCGGCCGGCAACCCGAAACCGAGAAAATCCAGTGACGTCAGTGTGGTAATAGATCCGTTGAGCAGGAAGGGCAGAAACGTCATGGTCGCGACCATGGCGTTGGGAAGGATATGTTTGGCCATGATCATGGCGTGCCCCACGCCCAGGGCCCGGGCGGCAAGGACGAACTCCATGTTGCGCGCCCGCAGGAATTCCGCCCGAACAAGGTCCACCAAGGGCATCCAGCTGAACAGGAGCATGATGCCCAGAATCCACCAGAAGCTTGGCTGTACAAAGCTCGAGAGGATGATGAGCACAAAAAGGACCGGCAAACCGGACCAGATCTCCAGAAATCGTTGCCCCAGTATATCCACCCTGCCCCCGAAGTAGCCCTGCAGGGCTCCTACCATCACTCCGACAAGTGAACTCAATACGGTCAATACAAGGCCAAACAGGACCGAAACCCGAAATCCGTAAATGACCCGGGCCAGGACATCCCGGCCGTGATCGTCCGTCCCCAGCCAATTTTCTGTGCTCGGCGGGGAGGGGGCCGGCTGGTCGAGGTCGTAATTGATGGTGTCGTAACTGTACCGCACAGGTGGCCAGAGCATCCAGCCGTTGTCCTCAATGAGTTCCTGGACAAAGGGGTCGCGGTAATCGGTTTCCGAAGGAAAGACCCCGCCAAAAGTGGTTTCCGGATAGGAGCGGATGACCGGGGCATACATCTGACCTTTGAACCACACGAGCAACGGCTTGTCGTTGGCGATGCCTTCGGCCCCCAGAGAGGCCAGGAAGAGCAGCAGAAAGAGCCACATGGACCAGTAGCCGCGTTTATTGGTCTTGAACGCGGCCCAGCGGCGTCTGGTCAGCGGTCCCGGGCGGAGTATGTGCCACAGACGGTGCATGACGTGCTCAATCCCGGCGTTCAAAGTCAATGCGGGGGTCGACAAGGGTGTAGGTCAGGTCGCTGGCGAGTTTGGCCAGCAGGCCGATAAGAGTGAAAATATAGAGGGTGCCGAACATGACCGGATAATCGCGTTGCAACGTGGATTCAAAGCCCAGCAGCCCCAGCCCGTCCAGAGAAAAAATGACCTCAATGAGCAGGGAGCCGGTAAAAAACATGCTGATAAAGGCGGCTGGAAATCCGGCGATGATGATCAGCATCGCGTTGCGAAAGACATGGCCATAAAGAATCCGTTTTTCGGTCAGCCCTTTGGCCCGGGCAGTGACCACATACTGCTTGCCGATCTCGTCGAGAAAGGAGTTCTTCGTCAACAGGGTCAGGGTCGCGAAGCCGCCAATGACCATGGAGAGAACCGGCAGTGTCAAATGCCAGAAATAATCCTTGATTTTTGCCCACAGCGAGAGATCCGCAAAGTCGGGTGAGGTCAGCCCCCGCAAGGGAAAGATATCCCAGTACGAGCCGCCAGCGAAAAGAACAATAAGTAAAATGGCAAATAAAAAGACTGGGATAGCGTTTCCGACAATGATGGCCGTACTGCTCCAGACGTCAAAGCGCGAGCCGTGGTGCAGCGCTTTGCGAATGCCCAAGGGAATGGAGACAGCGTAAATGATCAGGGTGCTCCAAAATCCGAGGGACACGGAAACCGGGAGTTTGGAGAGGATGAGTCCCATGACCGATCGTTCGCGGAAAAAGGAGTCCCCGAGGTCGAAGCGCAGATAGTTGCCCAGCATGTGGATATACCGCTGCCACATGGGCTTGTCGAACCCGTAGAGTTTTTCGATCTTTTGCACAAGTTCCGGGTCCAGGCCCTGAGCGCCCCTGTAGGAGATATCGTTCTCGCCGTTTGGGGTTTGGGTCTGGAAATCCCCGGATTCGCTGCCAGCGAAGCGTTCCACGGACCGTCCGGCCTGGCCATGGAGCTTGGCCATAAATTGTTCCACTGGACCGCCGGGAGCGGCCTGGATGAGAAAGAAATTGATGGTCAGGATGCCCAGCAGGGTGGGGACCATCAGAAAGAGGCGGCGCAGGATATAGCTGCCCATGACATTCCCAGGAATAAAGCGTTCTGCCGGGCATCCCGGCAAGAGGTCCCCTAAGGGGTGCCGGGTGCGGCTGGGAAAGCAAGTCCCTTTGAATCGTGTTGGTTCCCGTTGGACTAGCGCCCCTGAAAGGCTCTTACGGCAGCGGCCTTGTCCGGGTCGACCCACCAGGTGAAAAAATCGAGCCCGTAGCGGGGCATCTTTTCCGGGCGACCGAAAATATCCCAGCGCGCGACGCGCAGGGCCCCGAGATGCCATTGGGGAATGACGTAGTGTCCCCACAACAGGGCGCGGTCCAGGGCGCGGCACCGGGTGATGAGGCTTTCCCTGTCCGGGGCGGTGACGACTTGTTCGACCAGGGCGTCGATGGCCGGGTTGTCGACGCCCATATAGTTGTAGGTCCCGGGGGTGGAGGCGGCTTCGGAGGTCCAGAAATACCGCTGCTCGTTTCCTGGTGAATTGGATTGGGGCAGGGTCGCTATGAGCATGTCGAAATCGAAGCTCCGCAATCTGTTGACATATTGGGAGGCATCGACGCGGCGGATCTCCATGGTGATCCCCAGTTTGGCCAGGTTGCGTTTGAAGGGCAGCACGACTCGTTCGAAACTCGGGGAACGCAACAATATGGTAAATTGAAACGATTTTCCCGTTTGCTTGTGCACCAGTTGCCCGTCTTGCATCGTCCACCCCGCCCGGCGCAAGAGGCGCAGACCTTGCCGGAGGTTTTGGCGCAGGGGCGTTGTTTCGGTGCTGGGCACGGTGTAGGCCGAGGTCAGTGCTTCTTCGGGGAGGTGGCTGCGGTGCGGTTCGAGCAGAGCCAGTTCCTCCGGGGCAGGCGGTCCCTGTGCGGCGAGTTCAGAATTGGAAAAATAACTTTTGGTCCGCGTGTACTGGCCGTAAAACAGCTGGGAGTTGGTCCATTCGAAATCAAAGGCGTAGGCCAAGGCCCGCCGGACTTCGGGATCGCTGAACAGAGGCCGCCGGGTGTTGTAGATAAAGGCCTGCATACCTTGAGGTCGGTCATGGGGGATGCGTTCCTTGACAATATGCCCTTGGTCCACCGCTGGACCGGTGTAGGCCGTGGCCCAGTGTTTGGCGGTGTTTTCTTGTCGGAAATCGTACTCACCGGCCTTGAATGCCTCCAAGGCCACAGTGGTGTCCCGAAAATAGTCGTATTGCAGGGAATCAAAATTGTAGCGCCCGGTGTTCACGGCAAGGTCAGCGCCCCAATAGGAGGCAACGCGTTTGTAGCGCACAAAATGTCCGGGCTTGAACGTCTCGATGGTATACGGGCCGCTGCCCAGGGGGCGTGTCAATCCGGCTGAAGTGAAATCCTTCCCTTTCCAGAAATGCTTGGGCAGCACCGGCAGCTGGCCGAGGATAAGCGGCAGTTCACGGTTGTTGGCGTGCTCGAAAGTGAAGCGGATTTGTCTGGGGCCCAGAACCTCGACCTCGCTCACGTCCCCGTAATAGTTTGCATATGTTGGACTCCCTTTTGCCATGAGCAGCTCAAAAGTGAAGGCCACATCCTCGGCGTGCACGGGGTGGCCGTCGTGGAAACGGGCGTTTTCGCGAAGCGTAAAGCGCACCCAGGAGCGATCCGGGGGCACGGTTATGTCTTGCGCCAGAAGGCCGTAAGCCGTGAATGGTTCGTCCATGGACTGGACACACAGGGTGTCGTAGATAAGGCCGATTCCCTGCGGCGCCATGCCTTTGGGAACATAGGGATTGAAGGTGTCAAAGGTGCCGATGGCGGCTCGGCGGACATGACCGCCCTTGGGCGCCTGCGGATTGGCGTAGGCAAAATGGGTGAAGTCAGCGCTGTATTTTGGTTCACCATTCATGGCCAGGGCGTGGGCGGCAAAGGCCGAGCGCACAGGGAGGACGCAGCAGGTGCTCGCCATGAGCAGGATGGCAAGGCGGTACAACAACCAGGACATAGGGGCTCCAGGTGTTCGATTGGTTGGGGAAGCTCGGTGTAGCCTCGCGTGCGGCGCGAAGCGCCAGCCTCTTTGCCTGCATAGCAAGTTCTCGTACGCGCCGCAATTTCAGGGACACGAAAAAGGCCCGCCGGAGCGTGTCTCCGACGGGCCTAGCTTGCTTGATCGCGTGGTTTACTGGAGTGTGATGACCACGCGGCGGTTCAATTTGCGCCCAAAGCGGGTCGTGTTGGTGGCTGTTGGCTGACTTTCGCCGTAAGCCTTGGTGCTCAGGCGTTGCGGATCAATGTCGAATGTGTCGACCAGGTAATCCCGGACGCTCTGAGCCCGTTTCTTGGAGAGTTCCATGTTGTAAGCCGCCGAAGCAGTGCTGTCGGTGTGGCCTTCAATAACCGCATTGGCTTCGGGGTTCTTGTTCAGCATGGCGGTGGCATCGGCCAGTTCGTCGTGGTAGTCGCCGCGGACAACGCTCTTGTCGATATCAAACAGGATGCTGATAGAGACGTCCATGGGCACCGGACACCCTTTTTCGTCCACCTGCACCCCTTGCGGTGTGCCGGGGCACTCATCCTTGGCATCAATGACCCCGTCGCCGTCACTGTCCAGAGGGCAGCCTTTGGAGTCGACCGCTACGCCCTGGGGGGTGCCGGGGCATTCATCTTTGGCATCGATGACCCCGTCGCCATCGCTGTCGATAGCACAGCCGCGTTCATCAACACTGACGCCCTGCGGGGTCCCCGGGCATTGATCCTTGCTGTCGAGAACGCCGTCGCCGTCACTGTCCTTGAGCTGGGTATAGAAAACCCGCTGGACAAAAGCGTTCAAGGCCGCCGGGGCGTCGAGAGCGGCTGCGGTCGTGGACACGGAGCAGTCCCGCAGATTGGCAATGGCATCCAGAGTGGCCTGCCCGGAGCCCGAGTTCGCCAGACTTACGGTGTGGATGCAGATCTGGGGATAGGCCTCATACAAGGCCTGGGCGGCCTGGACCGGATTGCCGCCTGTGTTGGCCTGGCCATCGGAAAACAGGATGATGGCTGTGGAGCCTTCAGCTGTGTCCAGCGCTGGGGCAAGATTGTTGAGCCCGTCCGCCAGTGGGGTGGGGTAGCCGATAAAACCGAGTTTACGAACCGTGTCCGGCACGTTGGCGATAGCTTGGGCGTAGCGTGTTGTCCGGTACAGGGCCCAGGGCGCCACCTGTTTGGAGGGGGCTGCCGTGTACAGGCCGGACTGGTAGTCCAGATTGGGGATGGCCTGATTGAGGCGGCCCATCAATTCTTTGGCGGTCATTGCTTTGCTGTTGCCGGAGTCAAGGTAACTTTGTCCCATGGAACCGGAGATGTCCGCAACAAAGAGGAAATTGTCCACCTTGGGCTGTTGCAGATTCTCGCCCAGAGCCGTCATGGGCAGGCAGGCGAGAGCCAGAGTGAAAATGAGAATGTGGAGTAAACGTTTACAATGCATAAGAGGCCTCCTTTTGGGGACAGGATCGACTGTTTGAGAGATTTGTCCACTTTCCCCGGAAGATAATAGGGTTACACAGGTTTGACAAGCGCAAAAAAGCAAGGCAGGCGCTTTTTATCCATACGCCCGGTGCCCGTATACCGGTGTTGCGGGCATCGGACGTATTCGCTCCAAAAGGTGTGCGCATATCTTTCATTTTTCATGAATCCGTGAACCGCGTTTGAACTGCTGCTTGCAGTCAGGAAAAAGAGGGGAGGGGCCTAGTGCCGAGACCCTCCAAGCATAGTGGGAAAAAGAGCCTGCTGCCTGCTCAATCCATTGGGACAGGCCAGGCGCGGGCAACACCCCGGAATCGGTTTGTGCAGGACCCGCCACGGGGTCAGGCTTTATCTTTTATACACACGAAATGGCCCTTGCTGACAAGGGGAGTTTTGCATGGAAACGCTGCGTCTGGTTTTTGAACTCGCCTTTCCCTTATTTTTGATCATGGACCCCATCGCCAACTCCGCTACCTGCCTGGCTATCCTCAAAGGCTATTCCCCGCCCAAACAGCGGCGCATTATCTTTCGCGAACTCGTCATCGCTTTAGTGCTCATTGTCCTCTTTCAAGTGCTCGGGAAATGGCTTCTGGAGTTGCTGGCCATCCACCAGTCTACGCTCAGGGTTGCCGGGGGCTTGATCCTGTTTATCATCTCTTTGAAATTGATCTTTCCAGAGGACCAAGGGCCTGTGGGCGGCGACGACAAGGACCCGTTTATTGTCCCCATCGCCACGCCGTTTATCGCTGGGCCATCGCTCTTGGCTGCGGTCATGCTCTACGCCCACCGTGAAGAGCGTCAGGCGGTCTTGTTTCTTGCTGTTTTCGTAGCCTGGTTGGGTTCATTGGGCATTATGCTCTCCGCCCCTTCGTTGCAACGCATCCTGGGAAAGCGCGGCATCAAGGCCGCCGAGCGATTGATGGGGTTGATCCTGATCTTGGTGGCGGTCCAGATGCTCGAGGACGGTGTCCGGCTTTTTGTTGAATCCATGTTCTAGTCAGCAGGGCTCGAACGATTCCGACACGCCCCATTGGTGGCGGCCCTCCTGTTTTCGCCGAGGCCGCAATGGCGGGAAAGGCTTGTTTGATGGTTCGAAAATTGGCACAAAGAATATTGCTCCTGGAAATTTCGCAGTGGCGCGCTGTGCGCTGAACCGGGACTGAAACAAGGAAGAAAACGTATGCCATTGACCCTGTATTGGGAGGAGACCATCCCCGCCTCCGGCCGCGCTCTTGTGGCTTTGCAAAGCGAAAGCACGTTTCCCGGGTCCGCCATGAGGTCTCCTCAGTATGCCTCTCTTGCCGCCGGAATGTACCTCAACGGGCCCGACGGGCAGGCACTGGCCCAGGTAGAGGCTCCGACCTGGCTTCCGCAAAGTCAGGGAGCGAGTTGCCCGGCGGTGTGGATTCGCAGTTTGCGTGAGTTGCCACCGGAACAAAGCCCGATCCAGGTCGATGCAGTGCGTCAGGGTATTTCCCTGGCCTGGGTGACCATGAGCGACAAAGGCGCGCGGCAAGAGCGCGAGGACACCAGCGGGCCGTCCATTGCCTCGATCTTGGGCCAGACCTTGTCGTTGTCCTATATCCAGGGGTTTGTCCTACCCGATGACCGCGATATTCTGCGTGGGGTGCTGCACCGCCTGAGTTTCATCGATCGTTTCGACCTTATCTGCACCACCGGAGGCACTGGGGTCGCCCCTCGGGATATCACACCTGAGGCGACGCTCGCGGTTCTGGATAAGCGCTTGCCCGGATTCGAACAGGTCATGACCGCCAGTTCTCTGGCCAAAACCCCGCATGGCATGATTTCCCGGGCCGTGGCCGGAGTGGCCGGACAGACCCTGATCTGCAATCTTCCGGGAAGTCCCAAAGGGGTGCGTGAGAATCTGGAGTCCATCCTGCCCGCCCTGCAACATACCTTGGACAAGATCCATGGCGACCCCGCCGACTGCGCCCGCATCAACTGAGACAACTGCATCAGCTCTGGGCAGCGACGACCGGCACCGACTTGTTCTGGCCGCCGGCATCGTTCGTCTTGTCTGCCTCGGACTTTTGCTCATTCCCCAGGCCCTTATCTGGGGCGGAGACACCACGCCGGAGTTCATGTTCCGCTACGGCGGCGAGGTGCTCTATACGGTGGCGCTGGTTGCCGGTTTTCTGCTCAATATTGTGTTTTTGCTCTCGTGGAAACGGTTCGTTTCCACGAGTTGGCTGGTCGGCACGCAATTGGGAACGGATATTGTTCTGGCCCTTGTCCTTGTCGTCTTAACCGGTGGCGTTTCGAGTCCGTTTACCTTCCTCTTCTGGGGCATCGTTTTTTTTCATGGGCGTGTGCTCGGGCGACGGCCTTCACTGGCCATAGGCGTCGGCGTGGCCGTGCTCATGGGAGGACTCGGTGCGGTTCAGGTCGTCTGGCCGGAGATTTGGCATCTGCAAGGGGCCCCGGGACAGTTGGGGTATTATCTGTCGCTGCAATGGGTCGGATTGGGGCTTGTCATTCTCCTGGTGCGTTCAAGCCGGAGCGAAACGGAGAAACTTTTTGCCCGTTTGCGGCGGCAGGAACAGGCCCTGGAAGAGGCCGAAGCCCTGAAAGCCAAAGTTCTGGACTGGATGGATAGCGGGCTCATGGTTCTCAATACGCGTGGCGAGGTCACCTCGGCCAACAGACAGGCTCTGCTTATGGCCGGCGAACACCGATTGGATAGCGTTCTTGGCCGTCCCCTTCGCGATGTGTTTCCGGCCTTTGATCCTTATTGGCAAAAATGGCGCCATGACGGCCGCCGGGAACGTGACGAAGTGCAGGACCCCGACCAGCGTGTTTACGGGGTGCGGATGCTTTTAGCCCCGGATCAGCAGAGCACGCTGGTATTGTTCGCGGATATCACCGAGATCCGCCGCCTGGAGCAACGGGTCCGGGAGATGGAAAAAATGGCCACCATAGGCGAATTGGCTGCTGGTTTGGCCCATGAAATGAAAAATCCCTTGGCGGGAATCAAAGCCGGACTGCAACTCGCCGAACAAGGGGATGTCCCGCCCGAGCAGTTGCACCGCCTCCATGGTGTTGTGCAGCGCGATATCGGCCGACTTGATGTGTTGCTTCGGGATTTTTTGAATTACGCGCGTCCCAATCCGCCTCAGCCAGAAAGCGTGGAAATCGAGGACGTCGTCGAGGATGTTTTGAGCGTGTGCCGGTATGAATTCCCTGGCGTTGATTTTGCGGTTGCACGGGGGGTGGGCCGGGAGACGTGGTGGGCGGATCGGCACCATCTGCACCAGGTCCTTTTGAATCTGGTGCGCAACGCAGCCGAGTCTGTGGCCAGCCAGGGGCACGGCCTGGTCCGGGTCGAGCAGCTAGCTGATGAAGAGGGCAGGGGGCTCGCCGTCGTGGATTCCGGCTCCGGGATCCTGCCAGGGCAGGAGCGGAAAATTTTTGACCCCTTTGTGACCACCAAAGAGCAGGGCTCCGGTCTGGGACTGTCTATTGCCCAGCGGTTGGCCCATCAGAATCGGTGCTGGATTGAATTGCGCAATGCGGCCGGCGGTGGGGGAGAGGCGCGTCTTGTGTATGAGTCAACGATCCCCGTATTTGGAGAGCGATGATGGTTTGGCGTCTTGTATTGGCGGGGCTCGTCGTTGTGTCCTGTCTCGGATTTCCGGAAGCGCCGGCGTGTGCCGAAAAGCAGGACCAGCCGACGCTGCATGTCTTGAACTGGAAGAATTATTTTCCCTTTGATCCAGATATTCCTGAAGAAAAAGGGATTTACGCCCGCTCAAAGGTCTTGCAAGAGTTTGCCGCACGCCACGGGTGCCGTATTGAGGTCGATGAAGTGGTCAACGAGATAGAGTTGCGGGACCGCTTGCTGACCATGCAAGGGTATTACGATGTCGTTGTCTATTCGGCCTGTGATGTACAATACCTGCATAAAGCCGGCCTGTTGCGTTCGATTCCTCGGGAGCAACTTGCTCACTTACCGCAGGTGGCAAAGGCCTATCTCAAGGTGAATTCAGCTTTAAACGGGCTGTATTTCGTGCCGTATCTCTCCGGGACCACAGGGATTATCTACAGGCGTGATCTGCTTGATCAACCGCCGGTTTCCTGGGAGGACTATTTCAAACCAAAGGCTTCCTTGCAGGGGCGGATCGGGGCTCTGGATTCGGCCTACTCCATGTTTTTATGTGCTTTTGAGCACTTGGGGTTTGGAAAATTGCGGGAGGATCCGTCGTTGCTGCAGCAGGCTGCTGATCTGCTGCGCGGGATGGAACGCCGGCAGATGTGGGAGGTTATCACCTCGGACCATGTCTATCTGGAAAAGCTACTTGGCCAGGGGCAGATCTGGATGACGATCGGGTATTCCGGGGCCGCGGCCCGTATGCAGCGCAAATGGGGAGCTGAGCGCATCGGCTACGCCCTTCCGACCGAGGGGGCGGAGATTTGGGGAGATGGATTTATTATTCCGCGCGGTGTGCGCCACCCCCAATTGGCGTATGCGTTTATTGATTACATGATCAGCCCCGAGGTCCAGTATGAGGCGGCGCGGAATCTGCTCTACATCCCCGCAAATGCCCGGGCGGCCGAAAAAATCAGCGGTGGGGGGCTGCTGCCTTCAGGCGATCCCCTGCTGCACATCCCCCTGGGGATGTACCCTGTCTTGAGCCGCGCGGATATCACCTCGTCACACATGGAAGGGATGTGGCGCGATATCGTCTCCAAGCACCATTCCCATCCCCCCGGCCAATGAAGCCGTTTTATAACACCGGAGGCCTGTTGCACGGGAACAGCAGGTGCTCTCAGCAGTAGGCTCGTATGCGTCTTCACACCAAACTCCTCTTGGCCGTTTTGCCCCTGGTGCTTCCTGTCCTTGTCTTCGGACTCTGGGCCGAGGGGCTTTTCGACCATTTGGCCAGCGATACGACGCAACTTGTCTCCGGTTCGGAAGTTTTAGCCGACAAGGCTGAACGAGTGCACACGCTGGCCCGATTGATCGAGCGTCAAGCCGAGTCCGATTACCGTCTTGTGGCTCGGGAGGCGGCCCGGAGTCTTCAGAATTACCACCAATTTCTGACTCAGGTGCAGCAACTCCTGGGCAGCAGTACAACGCTGACCCTGTACATGCATTCGCATCCCTCCGGGCGGGAATATCTGGCTATGCAGCTGTATCCCGAACTGGAGCAGGCGCTCAAGAATTTCCACCTTTCTGCGATCCGCCTTGTGGACGACAATGGCGTAAGCCTGCTCCATCAAGGGGTGCCTCCTTTGCAAAAAGCCGGGAGACAAAAGCGGAAGCCACCGTGGTGGAGTCAGATTCAACGGGAATTGCACGCCGATGCCCAGCATATCTCTACTCTCTACCAGGGCCAGAACAAGGGGGCGCCTGTCTACCGCCTGGCCGTGATCATGCCCTTGCGGTACTTGTGGAACCGCTACAACCAGAAAGCGGGCAAGGTAAAAGGCTATTTGAGTTTTGAGGTCAGCCTTCCGGCTCTCATGGCGTATCTGGGAAGCAAATCCGGACACGGAGGGGATCTGGTCTGGAAGACCCCGGACGGAACGGTGGTCGCGGGACGTTCGGCAAATGCGGCTGGCCGATCCATGGCCGAGGTCGAGGCACAGCTGGGGCCCATGCGCCATTTCGAGGCCGAGGCCGTGCCCGGCAAATTGGTGGTCGATTTTCTGCTCCCTGAAGCCTCGGTGTACAGTCATGTCCAGGCGGCGCGACAATTATCGACGTCACTGGATACCCGGGTCAAAGAGGTCGCCCATTTGTCGAGTGCGGCCCAACACGAAAGCCTGCGACTCCAAAGTGTGCTTTTTATAACCCTGGCCGTGACCCTGGTGCTTTCTCTTGTGCTCGCACTTGTGATTTCCCGGGGAATCGGACGCCCGCTCTCCAGGTTGACTTCGGCTGCGGAGCGGATTTCCAAAGGGAACCTCCAAGAAAATCCTGGTGTTTATCCTCGCGATGAGATCGGCGATCTGGCGGCGAGTTTCGAGCGCATGCGCAAGGCCTTGCAGTCGCAGATCGCCACTTTGGACAAGCAGGTCCGCGACAGAACAGCGGCCTTGTCCAAAGCCAAAGAAGAAGCCGAACGCGCCAACAGGGCTAAAAGCGACTTTTTGTCCGGACTGAGTCATGAAATCCGGACCCCGATGAACGCCTTGCTTGGCGCCTCAGATCTTTTGGAAAAAACTGAACTCGATGCCCGGCAGCGGAAATATCTGCGCATGGGCAAGTCCTCGGGAAAGACCCTGCTGTCCCTGATTACCAACCTGCTTGATGTGGCCCGTCTGGAGCGGGGGCGGCTCCAGTTGGCCAGAGAGGTCTTTTCCCTTGAGCAGATGGTTCAGGAGGCGATCGACGTGGTTGAACTCGCCGCGCAGGAGAAAGGGCTTATCCTCAATAAGAAAATCGCCTTGGCGGTTCGGGGCACGTATCTCGGCGATCCGGTGCGGCTGCGGCAAATCCTGGTCAATCTCCTCAATAACGCCATGAAATTCACCCCTCAAGGACGAGTGTTGGTCGAAGTGACTCCCGCCGAGCAGACAGGGGTCCTTTTCCGCGTTTCGGATACCGGAGAAGGTATTCCTCAGGAGTCCCTGGAGACTATTTTCGAACCGTTCTCTCAACTGGATTCCTCCTCAGGGCTGCCCAATTCGGGCAGCGGACTGGGGTTGGCGATCAGCCGCCAACTGCTTGAGGCCATGGGGGGGCGGATCTGGGTCGAGAGTCGTCTCGGTCGCGGTAGCGATTTCTTTTTTCTTGTGCCGCTTGAGCGGACAGATTCTGCTGCGCCAGCCACCGTCGTCCCCCAGCCCGCGGAGGAGGTGCCGGATCTGACCGGACTCCAGGTGCTTCTGGCAGAGGACACTCCGAATAACAGCATGTTGATCCGTTTTTTTCTTGAAGGAACCGGCTGTCGCGTTTCTGCGGTGGAGAATGGGGCCGCAGCTCTGGAGGCACTCGAACGCGACAGGTATGATGTCGTGTTGATGGATATCCAGATGCCGGTCATGGACGGAATCACGGCTACGCGCCGGATCAGGGCCCGGGAACAGGCCACAGGGGGCAACGCTATCCCTGTGGTGGCTATGACCGCGCACACGAACGCCGAAGAGGTTTCAAAGCTTTACGCGGCCGGGTGCTCACAGTATTTACCCAAACCAGTGTGCAGGGCCTATCTGCTCGAACTGCTTCAGCACATCCACACCGGCACGTCCCAGATCCTGCATCAGCCTTGAGCTCAATCCACAGTCTCCTCCTTGAACCAGGGGCTTGTGTTGGCAAATCGTTTCTCATTTCCCCATGGCAGACAGCTGCAAAGCGTCCAAGCTCTCACGGACGAATATGTGCGCTGCGACCTGAGACTATTCGCTGCCTTGTCCTTGGGATTTTTGAACGATCAGTGGTAGAAGGAAGTTTTCAACAATCAGTCAAGAAGTTTTTCACAGCTATGAGGGTTGTGCCGGAATGAAGGGAAAACGTGAACCCGGTGACCGGAGAGCGAATCCCCGGGTTATAGTGATCGGGGGCGGCCCAGCCGGCTTACTTGCCGCCGGATATGCCGCGCGGCAGGGAGCAGAGGTTGTCCTCCTGGAAAAGATGCACAAGCCGGGACTCAAATTGGGAATAACCGGCAAAGGCCGATGCAATGTGACCAATGCCGCCCCGTTGCGTGAATTTCTGGCGCATTTCGGCACCCAGGGGCGGTTTTTGCGCCAAGCCCTGAACCGGTTTTCGCCTCAGGATTTGCAAGAGCTGTTTGCCTCTATCGGCATCGCCACGGTGGTCGAGCGTGGCGGCCGGGTCTTCCCCGAACACCTGCGGGCACCTGCTGTAGCTTCGCGGCTTACGGAGTGGGTTAAGAAAGGGGGGGTGAGGGTGCAGACACACACTGAGGTGCTCGGTGTAACGGCGACTCGTGACCGGGTGACGGGTGTCCGGATTCGCGGGGAGCAGGGGGAATCCGTGTGGCCGTGTCATGCCCTTATCGTGGCCACCGGAGGAGCCTCCTATCCGCAGACCGGATCGACGGGGGAGGGGGCCTCCTGGATGACCGCCTTGGGCCACACGGTGGTGCCGTGTCGTCCCGCCTTGGTGCCGTTGGAGACCGCGGGGGACACGGCCGCCCGATTGCAGGGATTGAGCCTGCGCAATGTCGAGGTCAGTCTGTGGTTAAGGGGCAAGAAAACGGCCCAGGCTTTCGGGGAGATGGTCTTCACCCATTTCGGGGTCTCGGGTCCGGTGGTGCTGGAACTGAGCCAGCAGGCCGTGGATCTGTTGCGAAACGGAGAGTGCCCGGAACTTTGCATTGACCTCAAACCGGCACTCGACGAGACAAAATTGGACGCCCGTTTGCTCCGCGATATCCAGCACAAAGGAAAAAAGCAGATTGCCAATTGGTTGCGCGATCTGTTGCCGACCAGCCTGATCCCCATCTGTCTTGAAGCCACTGGCCTGGATGGCAGTCTCCAGGCCGGGCAGATGACCGCTCGTCAGCGGCGGAATCTGAAAATGTGGCTCAAGTATTTTCCTTTGCCCCTGACCGGGTATCGCGGCTTTGAGGAAGCGATTGTCACCGCCGGTGGGGTGGCTCTTCAAGAAGTTGATCCGCGCACGATGCAGTCCAAGCTGGTTCCTGGATTGTACCTGGCCGGAGAAATCCTTGATCTGGCCGCTGACACCGGCGGGTACAATCTTCAGGCAGCTTTTTCCACCGGCGTGGTCGCCGGCGAAGCAGCCGGGATCGCTGTGAGCAGGTCAACCGGATAGTTGTCAGCGTTCTGGGCCCGGCTCTGAGATTGTGCTTCAGGGCCTGAAAAAACTCGCTCCAAGGCAGCAGAGGATTCCTGTCCGTTCCACAAGGAAACAGAATGGCCGTTTTGCAAAAGGAGTGACTTCCCAGTTACGGCAAGCGATTGATATCGAGAATGCGGCCGCAGTTGGGACAGATGCGCAGGGTTTCCTGAGGATGCGCGTGCCGATTGAGTTGAGGAATCCAGCCCTGGTTCGTGTGGTAATAATTGACCCAGATGGTTCGTCCACACGTGCAATACCGTTTTTGCATGACCGTCTCCTTGGTTGTTGCGTAAGTGTTTATTTTACTTAACAGCGGTGGTC
Source organism: Desulfohalobium retbaense DSM 5692 (assembly GCF_000024325.1). Taxonomy (NCBI): domain Bacteria; kingdom Pseudomonadati; phylum Thermodesulfobacteriota; class Desulfovibrionia; order Desulfovibrionales; family Desulfohalobiaceae; genus Desulfohalobium; species Desulfohalobium retbaense. The sequence goes on from NC_013223.1 coordinate 241,010, forward strand.
GAAAAAAACGGCCTGAAGGCCGCATGCCAGAAAGTCGCGCCGGGAGGTCAGGTGCGCCCATGCATTGGCCCAGCCTGGATCAGAGGAGTTCGCGTCCCACCCAGAGAATGCGACCGATACAGGTCACGGCCTCGATTTCGTCTCCTTGCAGCACAATGGGGGTGTACCGCTGGTTGGTACTCAAAAGCACCAGTTTGTTCGGATGCTTTTCCACACGCTTGACCATGACGGTGTCTTCCACGCCCATGGCATACATTCCCCCGGCATAGATCTCCTGCTGGTTTTGATCCACCAGGACGGTGTCCCCTTCCTTGAGTTCGGGTTCCATGCTGTCGCCCATGATGTCCATAAGGACCATGCAACCGGGTTGTCCCTTCCCCCGGAGCCAGTCACGGCGGAAGGAATAATAGCCCTCCACGGCCTGTTCCGTTTCAAAGGAGCCGCCACCGGCGCTCAGACGGGCTTTGACTTTGGGGATGGTTGCAAAGGTATCCGGCCCGGGGCGCATTGGACCTTGTCCGGTTTCCAGCCAGGTCCGATTGAGCCCCAGGTGGCGTGAGAGTTGCCAGACCCACCGTTGCGGGACTTCTCCGGTGCGTTTGGCCTGGGTCACGGCAGAGCGGTTGACCTGGAGGAGATTGGCCAGCTCTGACTGGGTCGTGATGCCCAGCGCCTCTTGGAGACGCTTGAAAAAGAGATCAAATTCTATATGCATATCCGACCGGGCGTTGGTTGGGTTTATCTTTGCAGGCGCGGCAAAGGAAAAACAGATGGTGGTGATGTGTTCTTCTGTTGCTTTATATAAACATTTGTCAGCCTCCATGGCAAGAGGTAATTTGGGTTCGCTCGAAATTTTCCGCTTGGGCGGCGGTATCTGCCCCAAGCGCAGATATTACGGCGTGCCTTCCTGCCCGAGGAGAGGTGCATCGCCCTCTTCGTGGTGCCAGGCGTGCTGAAAAATGGAGAAAAATATATGCATATCGAGGCCTTGCGCCAAAAAAAGATCGGCATAGCCCTGAGTTGCGGAGCCGCACGAGGGTTCGCCCATCTGGGCGTTTTGGACGAGTTGGATAGGGCCGGTATCCACCCCTGCTGCATTGCCGGTAGCAGCGCCGGAGCTTTGGTGGGGGCGTTATATAGCGGCGGACGTTTTCAGGATTATATCGAGCGTATTCAGCATTGGACCCGAAAGGATACGCTGGCCATGATGGATCCGGTAGTGCCGCGGTCAGGTCTGATCAATGGCGACCGGATTCTGGAATTCAACAGTTCCTTTTTTACCGTCGAGAAGATTGAGGCGTGCGCTCCTGCTTTAGCAGTCGTGGCCACCGAAGCTCTGACGGGCAAGGAGTTGGTCTTGCAGCAGGGAGATTTGCGCTCCGCCATTCGGGGCAGTATTTCTATCCCAGGCCTGTTCACACCGGCTCCCTGGGAGGGGACCTTCCTTTTGGACGGTGGGCTGGTCAATCCGTTACCCGTCAATGTCTGCCGTGATCTCGGGGCTGAAATCATTATTGCCGTGGATGTCAATTCACAAATGGTCCTGCCCTTGGAGACCAGGGAAAATGAAACAGCCGAACATGAGGAGGCCGTGCCGGAAATCCCTTCAACCTGGCATAAGGTCCTGGGGTCAAGTCAGACGTATCTGTTTCAGTTGGTGCAGAACTGGTTGGGCAACACCAACTCTCAGCGGAAAAAAACGGCCTTTGAAAAAGGCATTGTCGACACCATGCTGCATTCGATCACGATTATGCAGCGAGCGGTCCAGCAAGCCCATCTGCAGACGACACGTCCGGAATTTTTGCTCCAGCCGCAGATAAATGGCGTTCGGCTCATGGATTTCCATCACGCCGCCTCGACTATCGAGGCCGGACGTCAGGCTGTGCAGGATTTTCTCAACAATCTGGATTCCCTGTAATCCGGTCCGGTATCTGGGACGGTTACTTACAAAGCCGGCTGTCGCGCTTTCGCGACAGCCGGCTTTGTTGGCCATGGACCCGCGTCCATGGGGCGGTGATGATTCATCCACCAGATACGAATTCAGGGTGCTTTTTGCGCCGCAAGCTAGAGTGATTTGAGCATGGTCCGCAACTTGCGCAGATGGTCGCGTTCTTCTTCTATGCACTCCTGCACGAAGCGTTTTTCACTTTCGGGCACGAGTTCACGCATTTCCATAAAAAACAAGATGGTGTCCTTCTCAAAACCCATGGCGAAGCGCAAGGCCTCGGCCTCGCTTTGCATATGGGTCAAAATGGTGTCCCCAAGCCCGTCGCCGAACAGGATGTGTGATTCAACGAGGGATTCGAGATATTCCTGATATTCCTGGTCCGTGGACCAGGCCGGGAGTTCAAACTGACCAACCCGCTGCAGCAGGCCCTGGAAGGTCTCCCGGTGTTTGATCTCCTCTCCGCCGAGATAGAGAAACAGATCACGGACCTGCTCATTGGCCGCCTTGCCGGCTACCCGCTTGTAAAAGCTCTCGCCTTTGGTCTCGACCTGAATCGCGGCCTCAACGATATCGCCGGCTGTAAAAATTCCCGCCATGACAACCTCCGCAGACTAGAGCTCCGAAGGGAGCTGTTTGAGTTGGGCGTAGGAGAACACCGGCCCATCGACACAGACATAGTGGGTGCCGATGTTGCAACGGCCACATAGGCCGATGCCGCACTTCATCCGTTTTTCCAACGTGGTGATGATCTGCTCGTCCTCGAAGCCGAGTTTCTTCAAGGCTTCGATGGTAAACTTGATCATGATCGGCGGGCCGCAGGTCACGGCCACCGTATTTTCCGGAGAAGGTTCCTCCTCAAGAAGAACGTGGGGGATGAGCCCGACGCGTTTGTCCCAGTCCGGGTGTTCGCGGTCTACGGTCAAAACGAGGTCCAGATCGTCGCGGGCCTCCCATTCAGGGATCTCCCCGCGGTAGGTCAGGTCATACGGTCCGCGTGCGCCGTAGATGAGCTTGATCTGGCCGTAGTCGTCGCGGTTGTCGAGCATGTACAAAAGCAGGGTCCGCAAAGGGGCCATGCCAATGCCGCCGCCGATAAAAAGGATATTTTTGCCCTGCATCTGCTGGTAGGGAAACCAATTGCCCAGCGGCGCCCGGACACCCACCTTGTCCCCGGCTCTGAGGTCGTGGAGCTTGGTGGTCACTTCTCCGGCTCGCATGACGCTGAACTGGAGATATTCCATGCGGCTTGGCGGAGAATTGATGACAAAGGTCGACTCGCCAGTACCGAAGACGGAAAGTTGGCCGACCTGGCCCGGCTCAAAGGAAAAGGAACGCATCTTTTCCTCGTCGTCCAGGGTGACCCGGAAGGTTTTGATATTCTGGGTTTCCTCTATGACCTCCTGGATAGTCGCCAGTTCCGGGAGGTAGGGGTTGTCGTTGGTACAATAGTTAACCATTGGCCTCCTCCTTGGCGCGCAGGACTATTTCCCGGATATCGACCGCGACCGGGCAGTGTTTGATGCAGCGCCCACATCCACAGCAGGCGATCGCCCCCTCATGCAGATCCGGGTAATAGCAGAATTTGTGCCCCACCCGGTTGCGCAAGCGGTGGGCCTTGGTCGGTCGGGGGTTGTGCATGCTGGCTTCCAGGGTGAACAAAAAGGACATGCAGGTATCCCAGGTCCGCACTCGGCGCCCTTCATACCCGCTGCCTTCATCGGTGATATTGAAGCAGTAGCAGGTCGGGCACAGATAGGTACACGCCCCGCAGGCGATACATTTCGCGGACATAGCTTCCCAGAAGTCCATGTCTTCAAAGAGCTTGAGGAGCTTGGCCGGGACGTCGGAAAGATCGGGGGCAGTGCCCATGGCCGCAAGGGCTTCTTCGTGTTGGGTCTTTGCCGCCGCTTCTTTGCCTCCGGCCTCGCCAAAGAGGGTGGAGGAGAGCAGGGCCTCTCCGGTGTCGGTGCACGCTTCGGCGACGTAGCCGCCCTCAACTTCCGTGAGCAGGACGTCTGAACCAGTGGTGTCTGCAGGGCCGCCTCCCGTCCAATGACAAAAGCAGGAGTTCTCAGGACGTTTGCAGGCAATACTGACAAACGCGGTCTGCTCCCGACGAGACTTGTAAAACGGGTCACACACGGCGTCCGAGGTGTAGACCCGGTCGTACGTGGCAAAGCCGCGGGCACCGCAAGGCCGGCAGCCGACTACCACTGCGGCCGGAGCCTCGGGGCGGGATTCGATCTCGATGTCGTTGCGGCCCGGATCGTCCTCGCGTTTGGTGTATTTGTAATGCACCAGCTCCTCGGTCTGCGGGAAAACGACCTCTTTAGGAGGGGTTGTCGGCTGGCGGTCCAGCACGAGCTCGGCCTGCTCCGAAAAGGGGGCGAAGACCACGCTCTGTTTGTCCTGAACCGGTACATAGACCTGTCGCGTCTGTTGCAATTCGGTCAGCCAACGCGGGAGATCCTGAGCGGCTATGAATTTGGTCGCACCCATTACCATCCTCTCTCGTTGATCTTCGCCTCTTCCACTTGGAACGTGAACAGCGGCGGTGTGGCTTCGGGGTCTGTGCCTGCCTCGAAATCGAACATCTCTTTGATCTCCCTGTTCATTTTGCGCTTGAGCGTCAAAATGGGGATATCCATGGGGCATGCCCGCTCACATTCCCCGCACTCGGTGCACCGGCCGGCCAAGTGCTGGGCGTGGATGATCTGGAAAAGCCATTTTTCAGCTACTCCGGTCTCCTGACTGATCCATTGCGGGTCCCGGGTCTGGGCGATGCAATGGTCACGGCAGACGCACATGGGGCAGGCGTTGCGGCAGGCGTAACAGCGGATGCAGCGATCGAGCTGGGCTGTCCAGTACTGCATGCGTTCGTCGTAGCTCATGGCCTCGAGGGCTTCGAGATCCGGGTCCGTCGGATCCTTTACCGGCTCCCGCGGCTCGCCAAGGACCTGGTCGGCAATGATCGGGTTGGGGTAGCGGCAGGAGAGGCATTTTTGGGGCCGCAGCTCCGCAATAGAGAGCCGGTGGTCCCCGGAGTCGGTCTGCACCACCAGAGCGTCACCTTCCTCGCGGACCTCGCGAACAAAGCCAGCCTCTGGCCCGAGGGCTTCTTCGACCTTGGCCAGATCGACGATGCCCTCGCAGGGCAGTCCGAAAACAGTCAGGTTCTCCCGCTCGATCAAGGATTCCTCGAGCAATTGGACAATGGAGCGGCTGTCGCAGCCCTTGACCACGACCCCGACCTTTTTGCCCTTGAGTCCCGGCAGATAGGTGGCCAGATTGTGCACGCACAGCGGCCCCCAGGTCATCTTGTCCAGATCGCCCTGTTCACGAATGAAAAGCGGGGTGGCATGCAAGGGATCGAACCCCGTGCCCCAGGCGATCACCATGTCTAACTCCGGCAGTTTGTGCCGGATTGCGTCTTGTAATTGTTCCAGTTGCGACACCCTGTCCTCCTCTGGGTTCGATGGATGCTAGGCTTGAAGGGCCGGAGCGCATTGCTTTTCAATGGCCGGGGCCGGTCCCAGGGTGTGGATGCGCTCGGTAAAGCGGGTAACGACGGTCTGCCACCGTTTGCCCTCAGAGGCGGAGACCCAGGTGTACTCAAATCGTTCCGGATCGATGCCCAGCACCGGCAAGGTCCGTTTGAGCAGCTCCAGCCTCCGGCGGGCGTAGTAATTGCCCTCAGAATAGTGGCAGTCCCGAGGGTGGCAGCCTGAAACGAGCACACCGTCCGCCCCGCCAAAAAAGGCCTTCATGATAAAAAGCGGGTTGGCGCGCCCGGTGCAGGGCAGCCGCACAATGCGCAAATCCATCGGCTGTTCGAAGCGCGAGACACCGGCGGTGTCCGCCCCGCCGTACGAACACCAATTACACAGAAAGCCCACTATGCGGAGCTTGTTTCCATCTTGGGCTGACATAAGGCACTGACCTCCGCGAGGATTTGATTGTCGGTGAAGTGTTGGAGCTGGATGGCGCCCTGGGGGCAGGTCACGTTACATATGCCGCAGCCCTGGCAGACCGAGGCGATGACTTCGGCCTTGGGGTTGCCGCCGCGGTCCTGGCTTTCCTGAATGGCGCCGAAAGGACAGGTGTTCACACACTTGAAACAGCCCACACAGCGCGCCAGTTGGACCTGGGCCACTTGCGGATCGGCTTCGAGTTGATCCTTGGAAAACAGGGCCAGGACCTTGGAGGCCGCCGCGGACCCCTGTCCGACAGAGGCTGGAATGTCCTTGGCTCCCTGGCAGGCTCCGGCGAGATAGACACCGGCGGTGTTGGTCTCCACCGGGCGCAGCTTGGGGTGGCTTTCCATGTAGAAGCCATAGGTGTCGTAGGAGATGCGCAGGGTTTCGGCCAATTTTTCCGCGCCGTCAGCACATTCCGCTCCGACCGCGAGAACGACCAGGTCGGCGTCGATCTCCACCTGGGTGCCGAGCAGGGTGTCCACACCCCGCACAACATAGCGCTCGCCCTTGGGGTAGATCATCGAGACCCGGCCGCGGATATAGTTGGCTCCATATTCCTCCATGGCCCGCCGGGTGAATTCGTCGTACATTTTCCCAGGGGCCCGGATGTCCATGTAGAAGACATAGGACTGGGATTCGGGGAGGTGGTCCTTGGTCAGGATCGTTTGCTTGGCCGTGTACATGCAGCAAAAGCCGGAACAATAGGGCCGGTTTACGGACTTGTCCCGACTGCCGACGCATTGGATGAAAACGACGTTTTCCGGTTCCTTGCCGTCAGAGGGGCGTTTGATATGCCCCCCCGTGGGGCCGGAGGCGTTCAGGATTCGTTCGTACTGCATGGAGGTGATGACGTCGGCAAACCGCCCGCCGCCGTACTCACCGTATTTGGAATGGTCAAAGAGATCGTAGCCGGTGGCGGTGATGACCGCGCCGATCTTTTCGGTGACGATCTCGTCTTGCATCTCGAAGTTGATGGCCTCGGTCGGGCAGACCTTGGCGCAGACGCCGCATTTGCCTTTGGTGAAGCGACGGCAATAGTCCGCGTCAATGGTCGCTTTCTTGGGTGTGGCCTGCGGGAAGGGAATATTGATGGCCGTGGTCGTCGAGATGCCTTCGTTGAAATAGTCGTAGGCCTTTTTGCTGGGGCATTTTTCCATGCACAGGCCGCAGCCGGTGCACTTCTCCCAGTCGACATAGGTGGCCTTGCGCCGGACCGTGGCCTCGAAATTGCCGACATAACCGCCCAGGGACTCGATCTCCGAATAGGCGTACAGGGTGATGTTCGGATGCATGGCGACGTCGACCATTTTGGGCCCAAGGACACACGAGGAACAGTCCACCGTAGGGAAGGTCTTGTCGAGCTTGGCCATTTTCCCGCCGATCGTGGAGGACTTTTCGACCAGCACGACCTCGAGGCCGCCGTCAGCGCAATCGAGGGCGGCCTGAATGCCGGCCACGCCTCCGCCGATGACCATGACCCGTTTGGTGACGTCGAATTTTTCCGAGATCAAAGGCCGGTCGCGGCGCAGTTTTTCCACGGCCATGCGGATGAGTTCAGAGGCCTTGTCCGTATTGGCGGCGACGTCCTTGGAGACCCAGGAGACGTGCTCGCGGATGTTGGCCATCTCAAACATGTACGCATTGAGGCCGGCGCGTTGCACCGCCCGGCGAAAGGTTGGCTCGTGCATGCGCGGGGTGCACGAGGCCACCACCACGCCATCCAACCCCTTTTCCTGGACGGCCTGGACGATCCCCTCCTGGCCCGGTTCGGAACAGGCGTACATGGTGTCTGTGGCAAAGGCCACTTCCGGAAAGTCCCGGGCGGTTTCAGCCACTTCCTGGACGTTGACTGTTCCCGCGATATTGCTGCCGCAGTGGCAGACAAAAACGCCGATTCGCATTGCGTTGACTCCTTGCTTAGGCTGCCCCGATAAACGGGGCTCGGTCGCGACGGTTGCCGTTAGGTGAGCGGATACCTGACCCCGGTCAGGAGGCGGCCTCGGCGATGGCCCTGGCCTTGGCCTTGTTCAGGACATCCTTGGGACTCACCGCGAGTTTTTCCAATCCGAGTTCTCGTCCCGGCAGGCCCAGCGCCAGCCCCAGCAGCTGGGTGAAGTAAAAGACCGGTATGTTGTGGTTGGCGTTTTGGGCCTTGTTGATCTGTTTCTGCCGCAGATCAAGGTTCATCTGGCACAGCGGGCAGGCCGTGACCATGGCCATGGCGCCGACATCTTCGGCCAACGACAACAATTTATGGGAAAGATGGGTGACAACGTCCTTGCGCGGGATCCCGTAGGAGGCCCCGCAGCATTCGACCTTGAGCGGGTAGGGCAGTACCGTAGCCCCGCAGGCCTCCAGGACGCGGTCCATAGCCGTGGGGTTCTCGGGGTCGTCGAACTGCATGACATCAGGGGGACGATTCATGATGCAGCCGTAATACGGGGCCACGAGCAGACCGGTCAGTGGTTTTTGGACCTTGGAGGCCAGGGCGTCCACCCCGATGTCCTCGACAAGGATCTGCAGCGTGGATTTGACTTCGAGGTTTCCTGCATACGGCGTTTCCAAAAGTTCGTTCATCGCCGTGAGGCTGTCGGGATCCTCGGCTTTGCGGGCGGCCACCTTCAGATTGGTCAGGCAACTCGGACACGGCGTGGTTACACAGGTCGGCTCGAGTTGCTGAGCCAACTGGAGATTGCGCAGGGACAAGGCTCCGGAGAGCGTGTGGTCAACGGTGTGAGCCGGTGTCGAACCGCAGCAGCTCCAGTCCGGGATATCCCGGAGTTGGATGCCGAGTTTGTCACAACACGCCCGGGTGGATTTGTCGTAATCCGTGGCGGTTCCTATCTGGGAGCACCCAGGATAATACGCATAGATGGTCTCGGAGCGCATGCTTACTCTTCCCTCCTCAGTCGGCGCAGCCACGCGGCCACTGGACTCATACGTTCGGCCTGAAAAGGACGGTAGGCTTCCCGTCCTTGTTCCTGTTTTTCCATATAGCGATCAAAAATTGCGGCGACGTGCTCCTTGCCCTCAATGTTGTGGGGGGTGAAGCTGAGCTTGCCCTTGGCCATGACCGTGGGGCCCAATTCGGCATCGGTCATGACCCGTTTGCTGTGGGCGATGTACGAAGACATGGCCCCGAGTTCATAGACCCGGCCGTGTTTGTGGACCGATTCCAGGAAGGCGTCATAAAAGAGTTTGACGTTGCGTTCGGTGACGTAGCCTTCCCGGCGGGCCATATGCCGCAAAACATCCATGATCTGGGCCACATCGATATTGTTGGGACAGCGGGTGGTGCAGGATTGACAGGTGGCGCAGAGCCAAAGCGACCGGCTGCGCAGAACCGTGTCTTTTTGTCCCGCCTGAACGAGGCGCATGATCTGGTGCACCGGGATGTCATAGACGAAGGTGTAAGGACAGCCCGCCGTGCAGTTCCCGCATTGGTAGCACAGGGCGACATCCTGGTGACTTTCCTCGTTGACCTGTTGGGTAAAGGCAGGGTCGGTGTGGGTGGAAAGATTGATGGTCTGCATAGGGCGTCTTTTCCTCGCACTTCGTCTGGTCTGTTGGCTCGTGGTGATGAAAAAACGCTGCCCCCGTCGGACAGCGTATCTTTCAGTGAACGGGAGAGACGGAGCCCCGCCTCTCCCGGGACTGAACGGTATTTACAGAGCGGCCTTGTAAATGGCGGCCACGTCGGCGTCTGTGGGGCAGCGCGGATTGGTGAACCCACAGGCGTCTTTCTGGGCGTTTTCGGTCATGGTCTGGATGTCTTTTTCTTTGACATCGACGCCGTAGCGCTTGCCAAGCTCGACCAGGCCATCGGGGATGCCGACATCGGTGGAAAGGGTCTTGATGGCGTCGATAGCCTTTTCGGCCGCGGCGCGGGGGGCGAGACCTTCCACATTTTCGCCCATGGCCTTGGCCATGTCAATGAAGCGGTCCACTTTGGCGATGAGGTTGAATTTTTCAACGTGGGGCAGCAAGACGGCGTTACATTCACCGTGAGGCAGGTCGTAGAAGCCACCGAGTTGGTGGGCCATGGCGTGGACGTGGCCAAGGCTGGCGTTATTGAAGGCCATGCCGGCCAGGTACTGGGCGAAGGCCATTTTTTCGCGGGCTTCCATGTCTTGCCCATTGGCCACTGCCGGACGCAGATACTTAGCAATAAGCTGAATGGCCTGCAAGGCGCAAGCGTCAGTGATGGGGTTCGCAGCGAGGGAGACATAGGCCTCGACAGCGTGGGTCAGCGCGTCCATGCCTGTGGCCGCCGTCAGGGCCGGAGGCATGCCAACCATCAACAGGGGATCGTCGATGGCGATACCGGGGGTGACGCGCCAGTCCACAATCGCCATTTTCACTTTTCTGGAGGTATCGGTAATGATGCAAAACCGGGTCATTTCCGAGGCGGTGCCGGCGGTGGTGTTAACAGCCAGATACGGAGGCATGGGTTTTTCTGATTTATCGATGCCTTCAAAATCATGGATCTTGCCGCCGTTGGAGACGACCAGTCCGATGCCTTTGCCGCAGTCGTGGGAGGACCCGCCACCGAGGGAGATCAGGGAGTCGCAACCATTTTTCTGATAGATATCCACGCCGGCGTGGACGTTGTTGTCTGTGGGGTTGGGGATGGTTTCGTCGTAAATGACGCATTCCATGCCATTTTCTTTCAACAGATCGGCAATCTGTTGGGAGATCCCGGCCTTCGTGATACCTTTATCCGTAACAAGCAAAGGCTTGCTCCCGCCCAAGGCCTTGATCCGTTCCGGGATCTCCTTGTGGGCGCCGATTCCGATCAGGGTCACACTGGGGATAAAAAAACCGTAAACCATTTCCTGAACTGCCATGACTGACTCCTTTGGGGGTTAGAGTGGAAAAAAACAGTCATTGTGCGAAATACAGGCAGCAATTTCGGTTATGAGTGAGCAAATATCGGGCCAAATATAAAAAACTATTTATGGAAGGGGGTTATCGTTGAGTCAGGTCGAGAGACAGGTTCAAAGGGCCCCTGAAGTGGGCGGTCCGAGCAAGGCTGAGCGGGGGGTGGCGAGGGGGGTGTGAAAGAATAAATAGAAAAAACAGTGCGTTATGCTGTGTAGCAAAATGACACGGCCGTAACAGGGGTTTGGGAAAAAATGATACACTGGGCTGGGCACACATTCCATGCGGGCGGAGGGAAGCGAACGATGTGGCCGTAAGGGCTTTGTCGTCTCTTTGGCTCTTGCCGGAGTGACCGGCGACGGTGGTTCGCCGCAGAGAATCAGGAGGAGTCGAGGCCGTACTTTTGGAGTTTGCGGTACAGGGTTTTGCGGGAAACCCCGAGGGCTTCGGCGGCTTGGGAACGGTTGTAGTCGAAAAAGCGCAGAATACGTTGGATGTGGGCCTGTTCCACAGCCTCGAGACGCAAGGGATTCTGAGCCGGTTCCTCATTGTGGTGCTGGCCGCTGATTTCGCTTGGCAGGTCCCCTTCAGTGATTACCCCGGCTTCGGACAAAATGATGCTACGCTCCAGGACATTGCGCAGTTCGCGGATATTTCCCGGCCATTGGTAGTCGTACAGACATTGGGCGGCCCGGGGGGACAGGGTACACACGCCCTGGCCTCCGGCGAGTTTGTTCAAAAAGAACTCGACCAGCAGGGGGATGTCCTCCTTGCGTTCCCGCAAGGGGGGGATGGTGATGTGAAAGACGTTGATCCGGTGGAACAAGGCCTCGTGGAAGCGCCCGGCTTCGACCTCCTGGGCCAAGTCCCGGTTGGTGGCCAAAATGAGGCGGGCGTCGACCTCGCGTTCCTTTTTTTCCCCCACGCGGCGGTAGGTCTTGTTTTCCAGAACCCGCAGAAACGAGGCTTGGACCTCAAGCGGGAGTTCACCGATTTCATCCAGAAAAAGCGAGCCCTTGTGGGCGAAGGACAGAAGGCCTTCCTGGTTTTCCGTGGCTCCGGTGAAGGAACCCTTGATATGTCCGAATAGTTCGCTTCGAGCGAGCTCACGCTGGAGCGTGGCGCAATTTTTGGTCACCAACGGCTTTTGGGCCCGGGGGCTGTTGTAGTGTACGGCCCGGGAGACCACCTCTTTGCCAGCACCACTTTCACCGGTGACGAGCACCGGCACATTGGTCGGCGCTACTTTTTCGATCAGAAAGCGGATATGCTTCATTGCCGCGGAATTCCCAATGAGATTGTGCGAATCCTGCAATTTCTGCTGGTGGCGGCGGAAGATCCGATTGTCGCGCTGGAGACAGGCCCGCTGGTAGGCCTTGTCGATGACGAATTCCAGACGGTCGAGATTGAATGGTTTGGTAATATAGTCGTAGGCCCCGATTTTCATGGCCTCCACAGCGGAATCAATATCGCCGTGCCCGGTAATGAGAATCGTTTCTGCATCCGGCAGGACTTCCTTGAACTCGGCCAGGAGATCGAGCCCGTCACCATCCGGCAACCGGATGTCCAGTACCAGGACATCATAGGGGTGCTGCCCCACGGCCTCACGCGCCTGCTGGGCGTTTTCGGCAGTGTGGACAGCCCGGTTCGCAGAAGAAAGCTCTTTATGCAGCAGCCTCCGGATGGAGGCTTCGTCGTCAACGATAAGTACAAGTGATTGGCTGTTCACAAGCGTTTCCTTGCCGTTTAGGGAGGACAACACAAAAGCGGCTCCCCTTTTCAGGGGCGCTTTTGACGGAAATCTCACCGCCGTGGTTATGGACGATGGTGTAGCAGGTTGACAGGCCGATGCCCGTGCCACGCCCGACCGGCTTCGTCGTGAAAAAGGGCTCGAAGAGTTTGTCCAGATGTTCTTCCGGGATCCCCTCGCCGGTATCCTCGACGCACAATGCGACCTGACTCTCCGTACTCGAGGTACGGATGGTGATCACCCCCTCTTCGCCGATGGCGTCCAGGGCATTGGTCAACAGATTGAGAATGACCTGCTTCAGATGGGGCTCGTCGCCGCAAACCAAGGGCAATTCCGGTTCCAGGTCTTCCTGGAGCAACAGACCCTGATGGCGTTTAATCCGGTGCTGGAGAACTTTCAAGGTGTCCCGGATGAGGTTGTTCATGCTCAAGGAGCAAAAGGCGGATTCCCTGGGGCGGCTGAAGGTCAACAGGGTGCGCACGATTTCCTGGCACCGGTTGCATTCCTGGAGGATGGTCTCGGTGTACTCCTGAAAGTCGTTGGCCAATTCCTCGTCCACAGCCTCTTGAACCCGGGGCAGACGCCGCAAGATCCCCTGAGCGAAGCCCTGGATGCCGGCCAGGGGATTGTTGACTTCATGGGCCACACCTGCGGCGAGCATGCCAATGGTGGCCATTTTCTCGGCTTGATAGAATTGGGCCTGATACTCCTTTTCCAGGGTCACGTCCCGCTTGAACAACAGGACCCGGCCTTCTTGTCCTGGGGTGTCCTGCAAGGGAGAGGCCAACATATCGTATTGCCGGTTGCGTCCATTGACTTTGAAGATGGCGGTTTCCTTGCAGACTTCCCCGGAGCGCATGGATTCGCGGGCCGGACACCCCCGGCACGCCTTGGCCTGGCCGCGGAAAACCTCAAAACAATATTTTCCGACCGGGTTGGGCTCTTCAAAATGGTCGAAAAAGACCTGATTGACGGACAAAATGCGCATATCTGCCGAGAGCACGAGCATGATATCCGAGATGCCGTCCAAAATGGCCTGGATTTCGCGTTGCTTGTGTTCAAGCTCTTCGTTGGAGTGTCTGAGTTCAGCGACCTTGCGCTGGACTTCCTGGAAAAAACCGAGTTTGGAATGCTCGATGCCGATGATGTCTTCAAGGGTTGTTTGTGGTGCCATCACCAGACCTCCTGACAGAGGGTGAACAGATCGTCAGGCGATGCCGGCCTGGGGTTGCTGAGCATACAGGCATCCAGGGTGGCCATGTGGCAGATGGGCATCAGATCAGTGCCCGAGGGAAGGATTTCGCCCAAACGGGTCGGGATCTGGAAGGACTGGAAGAAGTCCTCCAGCCATTCGATTCCAGCCAGGGCGAGTCCGTTGCTGTCCGTGTGCCGGCGTCCCAGAACCGTGGCCCCGATGCGGTGCATTTTTTCCGGGCAGGAGGGGAGATTAAAACGCATGATCGGGGGCAGCAAAATCGGGTGGACAATGCCGTGCATGACGTCGAAGACCCCGCCGAGGGAATGGGCCAGGGCATGGTCGATGCCCAGGCCGGCGTTGCTGAAGGCCATGCCGGCAGCGGTGCTGGCGATGCTCAGTTGTTTGAGGGCCTCAGGGTCGCCGGTGGCCTGGGCGTGTTGGAGATTGGTGACGATGAGTTTGATGCTCTGCAGGGACTGGGTCTCGCTGAACGGGGAAGCGATCGGCGAGACGTAGGATTCAATGGCGTGGGCCAGGGCGTCGATGGCCGAGGTGATGATGAGTTCCGGCGGTTTGGTCTGCAGGATGACCGGATCGATAATGGAGATGTTCGGGACCAGGGTTCGGCTGATGATGGCCATTTTGACCTGGCGTTCCACGTCGGTGATGATGGCGAATTGGGAGATGTCGGAGCCGCTGCCGGCGGTGGAGGGCAGAAAGATCATTGGCGGCAACGGGTGCTCGATCCGGTTGGCTCCCTCATAATCCCGGACCCGTCCACCGTTGCTGGCCAGAAGGGCAATCCCTTTGGCCGTGTCCAGCGGGCTCCCGCCTCCCAGGGCGATGATGACATCGGCTCCTTCCTGGGCGTATTGGGCCGCGCCCTTTTCAATCTGATAGTCCCGGGGATTGGATTCGACCATGTTGAAATAGGTCCAGGGCAAGCGGTCCCGATCCAGAATATCGCAGGCCCGTTGGACCCAACCGGAGCGCTCCAGTCCGCTGTCACTGACGAAAAAGACCTTTTGGGCTCCGTGGCGTCGGGCACAGGAGGCGAGGTATTCCAGGCCGTTGTTACCGAAGATGATCTCCGGGATGGCAAATTTGGTGATTTCCATAGGCTAACCCCCTTGGAACAGGGGAGTGTCCCCCCTGTACGCCGGGTCGTTGGCGTTGCGTATGAGGCCGGATCCCGTGCGATCGGTATGTCCCCCGATCTGCCCCAACTCGTGCGGAAACGAGCGCGCTGTTTGATCCCGTAGTCTTGCCATTCAGCACAATGCGCGAAAAGGATTGTCCCTGTATTGTCGGCGCCGGTCAAGGCGCCTGGTTCACAGAAGACGCGGCAGAGGGGGCTTTACTCCCTGGGCAGGACCTGAACACTGTCCAGATAGGTCTGGAGGCGGGCAAGCTGGAACGCAGCCTGCTCCTGGTCCCCTGTGGAGGCGGCCCCCTCCAGATTTTTGGCGATTCCGGCCAGACCCTGGAGCCCGAATCCGGCGGCAGCGCCCTTACTGCCATGGGCGAGGCGGCGTAGGGTCGTCCACTCCCGGTGATTCAGGGCCTCGTTCATGGCCTGGAATTCTTGGCGGGCATTGCTCCAGAAACGGGGCATAAGAGGCACCAGAGCCGGGTCGATGTGTTCCTGGACGGGGCTTTCGGACATGGTCTGCTCCTTTTCTGTCTCCGGGCAAAGGCTAGCTCAGCAGGGGGCGCAGGCGGATGCGACGTTCGTTTTGGGCACAGGAAATATGGAAATACCGGTCCTGGGGGATGTAGAGATAAGGCACATCTGCAGGGCGGCGGTAGAGAAAATAGCTCAGAATCAAGCGGTTGACCGCCCGGTGGCCGATAATCAAGATATGCCGGCTGCCGCCGGAAAGATACAGCGCTTTGCGTACCCCGCGCTCAATGCGGGCGCGCATGTTCCGGTACCCCTCTCCGCCGGGGTAGACGAAGTTGTATTTGTCTTCCACCCGCCCCCGGTGCACGTCAGGTCGCCGCCGCTTGACCTCCTCATAGTCCATTTCTTCACATATCCCGCAATCGATCTCATCGAAGAGCTCCATACTGTACAGCGGTGGTGCTGTTTGCTGTGCCTCCAGTACATAGGCGGCGGTCTGCCGGGTGCGACGCCTGGTGCTGGTGAAGACCATGGACAGTGGTGTGTCCCTGAAAGTGGCCGCAAGGCGTTTTGCCTGTTGGTGGCCCGCCTGGGCCAGTGGGGAATCCCCGCCGACGCGGTTTTCGAGATTGAAGACCGATGTACCGTGGCGAGCGACATAGAGATTGGGCACGAAGTCCGTGACCAGCAGGTCCCGCAATTGTTCGAAATACGGGATGCGGTCCAGGATCTGGATGGCGTGGATGGTGTTCAGAAACGAATCCTGGCGGATGAAATTCCGTTCCTCTCCCAGGGGGCAAAAAAGGCGCCGGTAGTATTCAATCCGTTTTTTAAACGAAGCCGTGGCCTGCCTGGTCTCGAGATGAGCGAACTCGGAGAGCCGAGCTTTTTGAAGGATGTTTTCCTCCAGGATTTCCTCATCTTCGTTGAAGCATTCCAGGAATAGCAGCGGGATGTCGTGCATTTGGCGTTCGACGAATTCCCGCCGTTTGCGGCTGACGTTGGTGGCGTCCAGGATCGCGACCTGGCCGCCATCGCGCAGGAACTCACGGGCCCGCTGGATGTTCAAGGCGGCGATTTTTTCTCTCACTCCGGCCGCCTCGGTGTTTGCGGGGTGGTAGAAATCCGGGGCGGTGGTGTCGTTGCGGTCAAGGGCGCGGCGCATTTCGCCGTTATTGAAAATGGCGGCCCGGACCCCGTCTGCAGCGAGCCCATCCTGGATTTTCTGGGCCAACGTGGACTTCCCTCGGGCCGGCAGTCCGACCATGGCGATGCACAGCGCTTGGTGGGCTTCACTCATGGCCACTCTCCTGGGAATAACGGGATGTATACAGGGCGTAATAGGTCACCGGGACAATAAGCAGCGTAAAGACGGTGGAGGCCACAAGTCCGAAAATCAGGGCCCAGGCCAGGCCGGAAAAGATAGGGTCCCGGGTGATCGGCCAGGCGCCCAGGGCCGTGGTCATGGCGGTCAAGACAATTGGCCGCAGCCGGATGGCCCCGCTCTGGAGGATGGCTTCCCGGAAGTCGTGCCCTTGCTGCAGGGATTCGTGGACGAATTCGATCAGGACCACGGCGTTGCGAATGACGATTCCCCCCAGGGTGATCATGCCGATCATGGCTGTGGCGGTGAAAAAAACCGGGTTGGCATACCCGTTCACCGGTGAAGCAGTGAAGATGTTCAGCAGCCAGAACCCGGGCATGATGCCCAGCAGGGTCAGAGGCACTGCCAGCAGGATAAGCAGCGGCAAGGCAAAGGAGCCGGTCTGAATGCTCAACAGGATGTAGATCCCGGCCAGGGCGGCGATATTCGCCAGGCCAAGGTCCCGAAAAACGCGCAGTGTGATTTTCCATTCTCCCTCACCTGCCCATTCGGCCTGGAGATCCGCAGAGAGCGGATTGTGCTCCAGCCGCGACTGCATATCCAAAATGGCGGTGGCCGGCGAACGTCCCGCGGTTTCGGCCTGGGCGTAGACGACACGCTTCAGATTTTTGTGATAGATCGGCTGGTCTTCGGCCACCTGTTCGAAATGGCCGAGTTCCCCCAAAGGCACAAGGGCACCGCCCTTGCCGCGCAGGCGCAGGTCGAGAAGGGCGGTCTGTTCGGAGCGGTGGGCTCGTGGCAAGATGGGGCGAATCAGCAAAGGGGCGCGTTCTCGCGGGGCATGGAGTGTCGCCGGTGTGGTTCCGCTCATGGCCAGGCGCAGGGTCTGGGTGATGCGAGAGGTGGGGATGGCGTGCAAGGCGGCTTTTTCCTTGTCCACGACAAAATTCCGCCGTGGTCTCGCAGCGCTGGCACTGGTGTCGATGTCCACCACTCCCGGCTCCTTGCGCATGATTGAGGTCATGTTTGCAGCGCCCTGGAGCATCTTTGCGTAGGGGGTGCCGGGACTGCCATAGATTTCGGCGACCACTGTAGCCAATACCGGAGGACCGGGGGGGATTTCCACGATTTTCAGGTCCACGCCGTGGCGGCGGGCCAGTTTCGTCAAATCGTTTCGCAGCCGCAGGGTGATGCCGTGGCTCTGCATCTCCCTGTCCGGTTTGTCCACGAGATTGACCCGGATGTCGGCCTGGTGTGGTGCTTGGCGTAAATAATAGTGGCGGACCATGCCGTTGAAATCGATGGGGGAGGCGTCACCGACTGTGGCGACCACAGAGGTGACTTCGGGGACCTGGCGCAAATAGTCTTCGAAGGCAAGGACCGCCTTGTTCGTGGCCTCGAGCGGCGTCCCCTCGGGCATGTCGAAAACCAGCTGGAATTCGTTTTTATTGTCAAAGGGGAGCATCTTCAATGGTACCAGGCGCAAAAGGGGCAGACTCACTGCCGCGGCAAGGCCGAGGCCGATCGCACCAGTCAAGAGCCACCGTTTGAGACGTGAATCCAGAAACGGAGAACAGATTTTCCGATACAGGCTGTGGATCCAGGCCGGGGTCCCACTGCTCGGACTCGACTGCTGCCCTGCCCCGGATTCGTCCGGGGTCAACCGCTCGCGGCGCAACAGGGTCAAGGCGAGCCAGGGGACAATGGTTAGAGCGCAGACAGTGGAAAAGATGACCGTCAATGGGACATTGGCGGCCATGGGGGCCATGTATGGGCCCATCATCCCGGTGATGAAAAACATTGGAGTAAACGAGACGATAATAGCCAGGGTGGAAATCAATACCGGTGGCAATACCTCCTGCACGGCGGCCAGGGTTGCTGAGCGGGGAGGCAGTTTCCCCATGCGGATGTGGCGCTGGATGTTGTCCACATTGGTTATTGGGTCGTCGACGACCAAGCCCAGGGAGAGGATCAGGGCAAACAGGGTGACCCGATTGATGGTGTAACCCAGGAGATAATTGACGAACAAGGCCAGAGCAAAGCTGATGGGCACGGCCAGGGCCACGATGAGTGCTTCGCGACGCCCCAGGGTGAAAGCCAGCAAGACCACGACGGTCAGAACGGCGAAGCCCAGGGAACTGAGGAGGTTGTTGACCTTGGTCTGGGCTGTTTGGCCGTAATTGCGGGTGACTTCGACATGCACCCCGTCGGGAATGACTGAATCCTTGAGTTCCTCCAGCCTGTCCAGGACGTTCCGGGCCACCCACACGGCGTTGGTCCCTTTTTTCTTGCCCACGGCGAGGGTGACGGCCGGAAAACTCCCGTTCGAGCCTTGCGGGTGTGCGCCAGTATTAACCTGGCGCTGCCGGTACAGTCGGGAAAAACTGATGCGGCTATAGACAGACGCTTCTTGGGGACCGTCCATTATCCGGGCGACATCCCTGAGCAGGACAGGTTTGTCCTCATGCACGCCCACCACGAGACGTTCAACCTCGCGGGTGCTGGTCAAAAAATTGTTGGCGCTGAGGATGTAGCGCCGGTTGGCCTGGTTGAAGCTCCCGGCGTGTACGGAGTGGTCGGCTGCAGCCAGGGCCTGGTGGATCTGATTGGCAGTAACATTGTATCCGGCCAGACGGTCCGGCGCGAGTTCGACACGGATTTCCCGCGGCCGACCGCCCACAATCTCGGTCCGGGAAATGTTTTCCACTTCGCTCAAATGGTGGAGTGTTTCCTGCCCTATGCGGTAGAGTTCGTGGTCATCGTAGGTCTCGGAATACAGGGTCAGGTTCAAAATGGGCACATCGTCGATGGAAATCGGTTTGATGACCCAGTTTTTGACCAGCGCCGGCGCCCGTTCCAGATTCCGGCCGACCTTGTTCTGCAGCCGGACCATGGCCCGTTCGTGGTCCTGGCCGACGTGGAAGCGGACGGTGACCACAGCGCTGTCCTTGCGCGAAATGGAGTAGACATATTCCACGCCCTCGATTTGCCAGAGCAGATTTTCCAGGGGGGTGGCGACCTGGTTTTCCACTTCAGCCGCGCTGGCTCCCGGGGCCTGGACAACGATGTCGGCCAGAGGGACCACGATTTGCGGCTCCTCTTCCTTGGGGGTCAGCAAAATGGCCGTCAGTCCTACCCCGAGGGCGAGAATGATCAGCAGAATCGGGAGTTGAGGGTTGAGGAAGGTGTTGACGATACTCGGGATGACGCCGCGAACGGACCGCCCCTCATGTGCCATGGCCGCCTCCTGCGAGGGCGATCTCGTCACCGGGAGCGACTCCGGAGAGGATCTCGATCATCTCATCGCGGTGGACGCCTGTGGTGACCAGGATGTCCTGCCACCCCTGTTGCTGTCTGACCCGGACTATATCCAACTGGCCCATTGGGCGCACGGCGCCCTCGGGCACGAAGACCGCCTGCCGGGTTCCGGAGGCCACTTCGAGGCGCCCGAACATCCCAGGCTGGAGGCCGGAGTAGTCGGGCAGGGCAACTTTGACGGTGAAGGTGCGGGTCCGCGGGTCAGCCGAAGGGATGATTTCTTCTATGGTTCCTGAGAGTGCAGCGGGCAGGGCGGGAATATGGACAGTGGCGTTGTGCCCCTGGCGCACATGGGCCAAACGGCTCTCCGGAACGCGGGCCTCAAGCCGCAGGGTGCGGTCCGTATGCAAGACCAGCAATGGGGTGCCTGGCCGGGCCTGGTCGCCCGGGTCTGCCAACCGTTTGGCGACTTGGCCGTCGGCCGGAGCAGTGAGTCGGGCGTAGCCGCGCTTGATACGTGCGGCCCGCAGTTTTTGGCGTGCAACTTCCACTCCTGCTGCGGCTTGGCCGATCCGCTTGCGGGCCGTGGTCAGGCGGGACCGGGCGCGGTGGAAAGCGGCTCGGGCCTGCTCCAATTCCTGTTTTGTGGCGGCTTCGGCCTTGAAATAGGTTTTGATCCGTCGCCATTGGGCCTGTGTGGCGTTGAACTCCGCCTGGGCCGCCGGAAGATTCTCTCGGGCCTGATCGAGTTGGGACTGGCGCTTGACCAGGTGCTGCCGGGCCTGTTCTACCGCCGTGTCCAACCGGTTGTGCTCCAGCTGTATCAGGGTCTCGCCTGTGCTGACCCGATCGCCGGCAGTGACGGCAATAGAGGTGATCTGGGCCGCGACCTGGGCTTCAACCCGCATCGTGGTGCGGGGGGCCACGGTTCCCGGGGCTGTGGTGGTCTGGCTGATGGTTTTCAGATGGGCGGTCGCCGTCCGGGATGGCGTTGGCCCTTGCGTTGGTTGCGGCCGGGAGACGGAGTCGGGGCTGATGCCGCCGGACTCGAAAAAGCCGCCGGTATACAGCACCAGTCCGGCCAGAATCGCGATACCAAGCGCTGTGGACAGGAGGTTTCTCAGGTTCATGGGGCGGTTCTCCACATCAGGGGGCGCTCTGAGCGGTCGATGGTGCAAATGAGCCGAAGCGGCGGTGCCACGCGCCGATATCCCGGGCTATGGCGGCTTGAATCCGAAGGAGATCGAACCGGCTGGCTGTCTCGGCTTCTTGGGCGGCGTAGCGGGCGAGTTCGGCGGATAAAAATCGGGTCAATGTGGCAGAGCCGCCCTGATAGCGAATTCGGACCAGGCGCAGAGCTTCACTGGCCTGTTCTACCCGGTGGCGACTCGCCTGCAACCGGTCCCTGGCCGCTTCGCGTTCGGCCAGATCCTGTTTGAGATTTTGCAGGATGCGTTGCCGGGTCTGCCGGTTTCGGGCCCGGACCTCGGCCATGCGGCCTCTGGCTTGTTCGACTTTGGCCTGCCGGCTCAGGCCTGAAAAAAGCTGCCAGTCCAGCACAAGACCCAGAGTCCAGTTCTCCCGCTCGCGGGAATAGGCCATATGCGGATCGTCGTGATAATATTTTCCCTGGGCGAGGAGACGCGGCAGGTACGCGGCCCAGGCCAGGTCCAGTCCAAGACGGGCCTGTTCGGTCTGTTCTCGGGCTCGGGTCAAGGCGGGATGGTGGTTGAGGGCATAGGTCCTGGCCTTGTGGTAGGTGGCGGGGAGTTGGACCGGGAGTCGGGGTGATCCGGTGATGTCCGGGCATTGGTCCGGTGGCAGGTCCAATAAAACCGCCAGAGCGGCCCGAGCGGACGAGGCCCTGGCACGGGCCCGGGTGTGGGCCGATTTGGCCTGGGAGAGGCGGCTCTGCAAGGAAAGGACATCGGCTTTCAGGGTGCCACCGGCTTCGAAGCGGATTTTGGCCATCCGGACCTCCTCCCGCAGGAGTGTGACGCGGTGCTTGGAGGTGGCCACGGTCTCCTCAGCTGCCAGGATGGTGCAGAAGGTCTCGGTGACGGCGGTGCAGAGATCGTTGATCACTTCGGCCCGAGTGTGGGTCAGAGCGGCTCGGCGGTGTTTGGCTATTTGCAACCGCAACGTGTCGCGTCGTCCGTTGAACACCTGGAGGTTGGCCTTGATGCCGGTTTCAAAATTTTGAAATCGCCCGGGGCGGTTGAAGTCAACATTCCGCTGGTCGAGGCGGCGCTGGTCGATACTTTTAAAAAGGGAAGCCGACGGAGATTCTCCCTGAAGGTGTTCGGTATACAGGCTTACTTGGGGCCAGAAAGCGGCCTGTCGCTCGGCGATAACGGCCTCGGCCCGTGCCAAACGCGCAGCAACGATTCTGCGCTGGGGGTTGTCGGCTATGGCCCGCTGCAAGGCCGCGTCCAGGGAGAGAGGGGAGGCGAGGGAAGGTGTCGTGGCGTTCGGGGCCGGTGCGGGGGGGACAGCGAACTGCTGCACGCGCTGCGGTGGCGAGGCGGCCGTTTCCGGCGGCATGGCAGCCGGCCTCGTGCATGCCTGCAGGAGGATGGCACAGCCCAGCACAGCTGCGATCAGGGGGAGAAAGTGTTTCCCCACAATGGCTTTCGGGGGCGTGGAACTGTGTTCCAAACAGGTTCCAGGATCGAGCCCCGGGGAAAAAAAGCGAGGCCTGGGCAGCGGATGTGACATCGGTAACGACTCGGCAAAAAATGGCGGGAAGAAGCCAGCCGGGCCGTTATGACCCGGGAGGAGCTTCCCGCATGGTTTGGAGAAAAAGCCTCGGCTTGGATCCTTGAACCGCTGTGGCAATCCTGCCCACAGGCTGGAAACTGCGTCTGGGCCCATGTCCAGCGCAGATACCGATACTTCAGGCAAGGCCCGGGGCAAAGGCGGTGGTGGATGCGTGTTTCGGGCCTGTTCCATTTGAGCGGGTGCGACAGCCGCTTTTACGAGCCCGGGCAGTTAGTGCAGGACGCCTGCTGGCCTTGGTCTTCCGAGGCGGTATCCTGGAGTGTCAGCTGAGGAGCACTCCAGCGTAGCCGACCACCTGCGATCTGTCCCCGGTGGCGTCTGCGGAGGTTGCGTAGTCCACAAGTTTGGCTGACACAGCCCCCATTCGTTTCACCAATTGCAGTCCGAGGGTCATGGGCAGCACCCCACACATAGAGATCCTGTTGTTGCGTACCGTATTGTAAAGCCCTTCGGGGTCCAGGTCCAGGATCCTTTGCAGGGCCATATCGTCCAGATGTTTGGCTTCCTGCTCGGATATGAAGTGACTCATGTCCGAGGAGACAACAATACCGACCTGCTGTTGCTGTCTTCCAAGAACCGTATGGAGGTGCTCGGCGGTTTCCAAAAGCGTCGGGAGATGGTGTTCGGCTACGGCGAGAGGGACGATACGGGTGCGGGGATTCAATGCCCACAGAAAAGGCAAGATGACCTCCAGGGAATGTTCCCGCAAGTGGGCGGCTTCGTCGCTTGCGATATGCGGGCAACCATGGACGATTGCTCCAGCCAGCTTTTCTTCAATGGCGAGGGAGGCACCGGGGATATCCCAGGCTCCCCGGGACCATAAGGCCAACGCTTTGCCAAGACCGGTGTGGTTGGGGCCAAGCAGCAAAAGGGTCTCTGGCAGGGAGGCCGCCCCCAAGGTTTTCCCGGCGACAGGCCCGGAAAAGGGATAGCCAGCATGGGGGACCATGGCCATGAGACTGGGCGATTGTGGAGCAGTGGCCTGGGCGAGGTAGGTGCGCACCTGTTGCTCCCAGGCGGTCTTGGTTCCTGGATAAAATTGGCCGGCGACTATCGGTGATCTGCGCATAAGGCCTCCTTGGGAGTGGCTGCGTGTTGTGCTGTGTACCGTCCTGCACAGGTTTGCCGGAGGACGGGCATCACGAAGGAGACAGCATTGGTCGCACTGCAGAGCTGTTGGCTCTATGAAATTGGCACAAGCAGCGATTGGTGACAAGGCGGGTGAGGGCGGAGGCCGGGGAGGCAGCAAAGGGCGCACAAAGGTATTCGCACGCTCCATAGGGCACCTGCCCGCCGGGAAGAGAGTTATTGACCCGCGCCAGTCTGGGAGCCGGGGGCTTCAATACAGGCGTAGGCGCTGTGGTTGTGGATGGATTCGAAGCTTTCCACTTCCACGCGGAACCAGCTTATGAGCTCGTGGGACTGGAGTTGGTGCGCGGCGTTACGGACGACGTCCTCGACAAAGGTCGGAGTGGCGAAGGCTTTTTCGGTCACGAATTTCTCGTCTTCGCGCTTGAGCAGGGAGTGGACCTGGCACGAGGCCGCGTGCTGGCCGATGTGGATGAGATCCTCCAGCCAGAGCATGCCGGCAAAGCGGCAGTTCATGGTCACCATGGCCCGCTGGCTGTGGGCCCCCTCGTCGGCGATGGCCAGGGAACAGGGACAGACGGTCATCACCGGAACCTGGACCTGGAGGAACATCCGCAGTTGGTCTGCATCGTCGAGTTCGCCATGCAGCGTGCATTGGTAGTCCATGAGCGATGCGCTGGCGCTGACCGGGGCGTTTTGGTGCAGGAAATAGGGAAAGCTGAAGCTCAAATGGGCTCGGTGTGCCTGCAGTCGTTGCCGGACCTCACGCAGGAGGTTTTTGAAGTTCGGATAGTCAAGAATCCCGGAGAAGTCCTGCAAGACCTCCACAAAACGGCTCATATGCGTGCCCTTGAAATGGGCCGGGAGGTCGACAAACATATCGACCCGGGACACGGTATGTTGGTGGCCGCGTTCCCGATCCTGGACAAGCAGAGGAAAACGTAAATCTTTGACCCCGACACGGTCTATGGCCAGCGGGATGCCGGCCGGAGTATTCTGGACATCCTGCACTAGACGAGATCCTTTCCGGTGGTCGAGAGGGTGAGTTTGCCGTGTTTGACGCCCCTGGTGGAAATGATGCGCTGGGCCGTATCACGGATCAGGGTGTTGGGCCCTCGCAGAATCAGGACTTCCATGCAGTTGTGGGCGTCGATATGCAAGTGCAGGGAGGTGACGATGATGTCCAGGGCTTCGTGCTGGATTTCAGTCATCCGTTGGGCGAGATCGCTGTGGTGGTGGTCGTAGACCAGCGTCAGGGTCCCGACGCTTTCACCGGTCTCCTCTTCACGCCACTCCTGCTGGACCAGGCTGTTGCGAATGAGGTCCCGAATGGCTTCGGAGCGGTTTTGATAGCTCTGCTTGGCGCACAGTTCGTCGAATTTGTTGAGCAGGGTCGGATCGAGGGTGATGGCGACCCGGACAGCTTTGTTCATATCCGCCCTCCCGGAAGGGGTCTTCGCAACTGCCGTACAATCGGTATGCACCATTACGGCTTGCAGTGGAACTGGTTCAAATCATGCTATCGGCTTGTCGGAGTCATGGCAATGCGTCAAGACTGGGAGACCTCAACGCCGGCGCATCTCCCAGAGATTGACCCGCATGGTCATGTCCTGAAAGCTCGTTTTTTCGCAATTGAGAAGCCGGGTCTTCCAGCCGCGGGAGCGGAAAAAGGCCCATGCCGGGGCAGAGACGTCGCGTATGGGCTCGGTGATCCAGATGCGTCCGCCCGGGGCGAGCAGGGCGGCGAAAAGACCGGCCAGCGGTTCAGTAAAACGACGTTCGTAGAGGATATCCGCGCCGCAGATAAACGGGAATTGCCCTGGTGCAAAGGCCGGACGGCGCCAGTCCATGACCGCCCAGGCGATGCCCTCCAGTCCATTAGCCTGTTCGTTGATCCGGGCGTAGCGCAGGGCGTCCGGCTCGTAATCCACCCCCACTGCCTTGGCTCCGGCGGCGCGCGCCGCACAGGTGCTCAGACCCAGCCCACAGCCCAAATCAAGGCAGGCCCGGCCGGCAAGCCGGTCGCTGTTGTCCCCAAGCCACGTCGCCAGACGGAGTCCGGCCGGCCAGACCTCCACCCAGTACGGCAACCGTTCATCGGCATCAAAATGGCGGTCGGTCATTTCCTGCCAATAGGATTCGAGATCGCCGGGGCGGTGCAGAATCCATTCCCGGCCGCCTTCGCGGATGTGCAACTCAGACGACGGCATCAGGAGGTTGGCATTCCGGCCATTAAGGGGCCGATATTGTCCAGTTTGGTTTTGTCCGTGGCCGGGAAAATATCCATGAACCGGCCTTGGAAGATGACTGCGATGCGGTCGGCCAGATTGAACGCCTCGTTCAGGTCGCCGGTGACCAGGAGGATCCCGGCCCGCTCCCGGGCCTGGAGCAGGTGGTGCCAGACCTCTTCTGTGGCCGAGATGTCCAGCCCCTGGGAAGGCTGTTCGGCAATGATCAGTCGCGGTCGGCGGTAGAATTCCCGAGCCAGAACCATTTTCTGGAGATTGCCGCCGGAAAGTTGCCGGGCCCGGTTGTTGACGTCGGGAGGATGGACATTGAAGGCCCCGGTCAATTCTCTGGCCGTCCGTTCGGCTTTCCCCCTGTCGAGGATCGAACCGCGACAGAAGCCTTGCCGGGTGGTGAGCAGAAAATTATCGACAAGATCGAGTTCCGGGCAGGTGGCCAGACCGAGTCGGTCCTCAGGGATGTAGCTCAAGGCCCCTTGCCATTCCAGGCGGCTGTAAAATTCGCTCCAGGGCAGCCCGAGGATGTTCACCTGTCCGCATTCGGGGGAGCGCAGGCCGCAGATGGTTTCGACCAGGGGGCGTTGCCCGTTGCCCGCCACGCCAACCACGGCCAGGATCTCGCCACGGCACAGGGAGAACGAGACCTCACGGACCGGTCCGGCATCCAACTGGTCGACCTCGAGGACCGGACGCCCCGGCGCCACATGGGCCTTGTCCAGGGAGAGGACCACCTCCCGGCCGACCATCCGCCGGGCCAGGTCGGCCTTGGAATGGACGGTGGCGGCTGGCAGTTCATCGACAATGGCTCCCCGGCGCAGGATGGCGATTTCGTCAGCGACGTCCATGACCTCGGCCAATTTATGGCTGATGAAGACAATGGCCTTGCCCTGGCTGGCAATGGTCCGCATGGCTCTGAAAAGTTGGTTGACCTCCCGGGGGGTCAGGACCGTGGTCGGTTCGTCCAGGATGAGCACATCATTGTCGCGAAACAGGAGTTTGAGGATCTCCACGCGCTGCTTTTCGCCCATGGACAGCGTGTGGACCTTGGCCGCCGGATCGACGTCCAGGCCGTATTGGTCGGCGAGGGAGCGGACCTGGGTTTCCATCTGTTTGGGGTGGAGCCAAAAGCCGTTTTTATGGCCCAGAAAGACATTTTCGGCCACAGTCATGGCCTCGACGAGCATGAAATGCTGGTAGACCATGCCGATACCGGAATCGAGGGCCTCGGCAGTGGTCGTGAAGCGGCGCTGAACACCGCGGATCCGGATTGTGCCCGCGTCTGGGCTGAAACGGCCGGCCAGGATGGACATGAGGGTGGACTTGCCGGCGCCGTTTTCCCCCAAAAGGGTCTTGATGGTCCCGGAGCGGATATCCAGAGTGATGTCCTTGTTGGCCTGAACCGAACCAAAGGATTTGCTGATCTGGTGCAGACTGACAAGCGGGTGATCGGTCATGGGTGCTGTCCTGTCCGGTCCACAATGGGACGGCAGAATTGGTGTTCGCTGTCCCAGGGAAAAAGGATCCAGGTGTCCTGGCTGACTTCGGTGATAAAGGTGTCCACGTTGGGCCGCCCCGCCGGTTTGGCGTACACGGTGGCGAAATGGGCCTCGGGGAGCATTTCCCGGACCATCCGGGCCGTATTGCCGGTATCGACCAGGTCGTCGATCAAAAGCCACCCGGAACTGTCCAGGTGCAGTTCTTTGAGGATGCGGCTTTGTCCCTGGGCCTGGAAATCATAGCTCGAGATGCAGATCGTCTCGATTAGGCGGATTTCCAGTTCGCGAGCGATGATGGCCGCTGGCACCAGGCCGCCCCTGGCTATGGCGATAATCCCTTTCCAGGGGCCCGAGCCCACAAGACGCCAGGCCAGGGCCCGGGCATCGCGGTGGAGTTGCTCCCAGGTCACGGGGAACATTTTCGTGTAGCGTTCGGAATCGTGCATAACCGGTCCACTCGGATGGGGTGTACGGAATCTATTCTTCGGGTTCGATATTCACCCCCAGCCATCCAGGGGCGTCAGTGAAACGGCCTCGCCAGGAGGTCAATGCCAGAACGAGGATGGTCAGGGCGTAGGGCAGCATCAGCAGAAGTGAAGACGGCAGATTGGTGCCCATGGCCTGGAGGCGGAGTTGGAAGGCCATGACGCCACCGAAGAGGTAGGCGCCGACAATCGCCCGTCCGGGCCGCCAGAACGCGAAAATGACCAGGGCCACAGCAATCCAGCCCCGTCCGGCGGTCAAGCCGTTGGTCCAGAGATGGGTATAGGCCAGTGAGAGGTACGCTCCGCCCAGACCGACCAGAAAACCGCCGCCCATGATCCCGGCCGCCCGGTAGCACAAAACAGGCAGTCCGGCCGCGGCAGCGGCCCGGGGATATTCGCCTACACTGCGCAGACCGAGTCCCCAGCGGGTCCGTCCCAGAAAAAGCCACATGGCCACAGGCAGCAGCAAGGAGAGGTATACCAGGATGTCTTGCTGGAAAAAGATAGGGCCCAGGACGGGGAGGTCGGCCAGGACAGGAAGTTCAAGGGTCCCGAAGCCGGGGGCCTTGCGCCCGATAAACGGGGTGCCCCAGAAATCGGCCAGCCCAGTGCCGAGAATGGTCAGGGCGAGTCCTGAAACGACCTGGTTGCCCTGGAAGACGAGACAGACCAGGGCGTGCAGGCCGCTGAGCAAGGCTGCGGCTGTGCCTCCGGCCAGCAGGCCGATCCACGGCGAGCCGGTGGACAGGCTGGCCCAGAACGCGGCCAGGGCGCCCAAGAGCATCATGCCTTCCACGCCGAGGTTCAACACCCCGGCCCGTTCGGTCAGGATTTCCCCCAGCGTCGCGTAGAGGATGGGGGTGCCGGACTGGACCGTGGCCGCCAACAAGGGCAAAAGAATCGATTCGTTCATGGTATGTACTCGGCTCCCCTTGGCCCGTCCTTCACACTCGTATTTGTCCGGTCAGCGAGTCCCACAATCTGCTGCTCGGGTCCAGACGGTGGTTAGCGGTTCCGGGTCAACCGTTCGAACCGGTAGTGTTTGAAGAATTGACCGGAAAGGACGCTCAACAAAATCAGACCTTCCATGATAGACCCGAAGGCGGCCGGAACCTGGAGATCAAGCTGTAAGGTCTCCACACCGACCCGCACACCGGCCAGAAGAAAAGAGGCGATGCCGATGCGCAACGGACTCAATTTGGCCAGCCAGGCCACGACAATGGCGGTGTAGCCGTATCCGGCCATAACACTCGGCTGGAGCCGGCCGAGGGTGGCCGAGGTTTCCACGAAGCCGGCCCATCCGGCGAGGGCGCCGCTGATAACCATGACCAGGACCACCAGTTTCCCGTAAGGCATTCTGGCGTACCGCGCCGCCCGCACGCTTTCGCCGCTGACTTTGAGTTCAAACCCGGTACGGCTGAAACGCAGGAAAAGGGTCATGACCACTCCGATGACCACACAAAGGACGAGCCCCCAATGCAGCCGCGAGGTGCCAAAGGAGGGGATGATCGCGGCGGGGTCGAATTCCGGGGTCATGGGAAAACCGAAGCTGCGGCTGTCCTTCCAGGCTCCGTAGACCAGGTATTCCAAAAGGCGGATGCCGATGTAGTTGAGCATTAATGAGACGATGATCTCATTCGCCCGCATCCGTAGCTTGAGGATCGCGGGAATAAAGCCCCAGAATCCTCCAGCCACCGTGGCGCAGACCAGCATGAGCGGGAGCAGCAACAGCCCGGGGAGATGGGAAAAATGCAAAGCCGCCCAGGTCGCCCCGATGGCGCCCAGGGCGTATTGCCCCTCGGCCCCGATATTCCAGATCTGGAGACGGAAGGCGATCCCCACTCCCAAGGAGCAGAGGTAGATGGGTACCGCTTTGACCAGGGCGTCTTCCAGGGCCCAGGATGTCCCGAATCCTCCCTGGAAAAACAGGCGCATGCCTTCCAGCGGCGGCTTGCCCTGCAAGGCGAGCAGGATGCCGCTGGCGACCAGGGAAAACAGGACGGCCCCGAGGAAAATGGCCCACGATTGCCAGGTCAGGGGAGTGGTGCGCTTTCGAATTCTGTACAGCAGCATACCTGGTTCCGGTGCGTCAGCAACGTAAAAGAACAACGGCCACCGCCGTGGTGAGCAGTGGCCGGAGTTGTCATATCCCGTTGTTTTTACGGGGGACTCAATCTATTCGGTCGTCCCGATGACCCCTTGGACAAACCAGGTCATCCCCAGCATTTCCTCATCGGTCATGGAGTCGCCCTCGGGCACTTTGACGGTACCGTCCTGGTCCTTAAGCGGACCGGCGAAAACAGTCAGCTCATCGTTCTGGATCGCTGCCTTGGCCTCTTCCACCTCGGCCTGCACAGATTCGGGAACCATGGGGCCGTAGGGGGCCAGACCGATGATGCCTTCGTTCAAACCAGCCCAGATATCCTGGCTTTCCCACGTGTCCTGCACAACCTGCTCGGCAATTTCTGGATAGAGATTGTCCCAGTTCCAGACAGCGGAGGTCAGATGCGCTTCGGGAGCGAATTGGGCCATGTTGGAATTGTAGCCCACGGAATACGCCCCTTTTTCAGCGGCCGCTTCCTGTGGAGCAGGGGAATCCACGTGCTGGGCGATGACATCGGCGCCGACATCGAGCAGACTCAGCGCGGCTTCTTTTTCCGTGGCCGGATCGTACCAGCTTTTGGTCCAGACGACGCGGACCTTGACGTCGGGATTGACGGCCTGGGCCCCAAGCGTGAAGGCATTGATGCCCCGGATCAGTTCCGGAATGGGGTAGGCGGCCACGTAGCCGAGAACATTACTGTCGGTCATTTCGCCGGCGACCATCCCTGTGAGGTAGCGGGCCTGGTACATGCGCCCGAAGTAGGTGCCGACATTCTCAGCGCGCTTGAATCCGGAGCAGTGCATGTAGGTTATCTCTGGAAAGCGTTTGGCGACCTTGATCACCGAGTCCATGTAGCCGTAGCTGGTGGCGAAAATGAGATCGAAATCTTTCCGGCTCATATTCAGCAGGACCCGTTCGGCGTCCGGTCCTTCCGGAACGGCTTCCACATAGGAGGTGGTCACTCCGTCCATTTGTTCCACAGCCTGGCGTCCGAGGTCGTGGGCGTAGGAATAGCCAGCGTCCCCCACGGGGGAAACATAGATAAAACCGACCTTGAGATCCTCAGCCGACGCGGCGCCGGGCAGACAGAGCAAAAAGGCGGCCATCAGGGCGCAAAGAATGCTGATTTGTCGCATGGGTCCTCTCCTCTTGGCACTTGGGTACGAAAAGCACACTTTCTACCCCAGGCCGTGCCTATTGGCAAGAGTGGGGCTCCCGTGCCGGTTGCGATCATTGCAGGGCGGCAGTATGCAGGCGCAACACAGTCTGGTTTGCCAGGCAGGACACAAAAGGAGTGATCATGGCCGCGTATTCTTTGGAACCGGTCGCCGTCGTCCGTACGGTATACCCGTCCCGGGAGGCATGTCCCCGTCAAGCCGGAAGTGATGCCGAGCCGGCCCGGATCGAAGTGGCATCGGAATTTCAGCCAGCCCTGGATGGTGTTCGCCCCGGGCAGCACCTGCTGGTGTTGACCTGGCTGGAGCAGGGCGACAGGGCCTGCCTGCGGTGTCACCCCCGGGGGGATGTCAACCGTCCCCAGCGCGGGGTTTTTACCACCCGTTCACCGGACCGCCCCAACCCCATCGGGCTCCACGAAGTACGCGTTTTGGGCTGGGAGAACGGGGTGCTGACCGTTTCCGGCATGGAGGTGGTCGACGGGACCGCCGTTGTGGACATCAAGTCCGTCCCGGGCGCAGCTGCCGATAGTGCGGTGGGGATCTTGAAACAGGCCGGGCACCGGTGTTGGCAGCGAGGGCTGAGCAACGGGTTGAGCGGCAATCTGAGTCTGCGTTGCGAAAACGGGATGTATATCACCCGGTCCGGATGCGGAAAAGGACACTTGTCGACCAGGGATATTGTCGGGCTTGACGAGCAGGGGGACAGTTTTTGGGGACAGGGGCGTCCTTCCTCGGAATGGCGGGTCCACCACGCCATCTATCGTGCGCAACCGCGTGCCAGGGCCATAGTCCACGTCCACCCGCCGTGCGTGTTGGCTTTGTCCTTGGGCGAAGACATCCGGCGAGCTTTTGCGGCGCTGCCCTTATATGAGAGTCAGGTGGTGCTGGATCAGCTCGCCGTTGTGCCCGCCTTCGATCCCGGGAGCACGGCGCTGGCCACAGCAGCCGGAGAGGCCGCCCAAGGGGCGGGGGCGATCTTTTTGACCCGCCACGGCGTCGTCTGCTGGTCAGAGGAGATGGATCAGGCCCTGGCTTTGGCGGAGGAGGTGGAGACCCTGGCCCGGATCAGGCTCGAGGCGGGGCGCAGGTCCTGAGGCATGCCGCGTCCCTGACCAGCATGCCAGGGCCAGGGACGCGGGAGGGAAAGCGAAGAGGTCTGGGCAGGGGGCGTCAGCGCTGAACCCGGGCGGTGTAAGACTCCAACGTGTTGAGCAGCAATTGGGCGATGGTCATCGGTCCGACCCCGCCGGGCACTGGGGTGATGGCTGCGACTTTGTCCTGGAGTCCGTCAAAGTCGGCGTCGCCTTTGAGTCCATCATCGGTGCGATTGATCCCAACATCCACGACAACCGCTCCTTCCTTGACCATTTCCGGAGTCAAAAAGCCTGTTCTGCCGATAGCCACGCAAACGATGTCTCCCTGGCGGGTGATGGCAGGCAGGTCCCGTGTGCGGGAGTGGCAGACGGTGACCGTGCCGTGGCGGGCCAACAGGAGTTGGGCCAGGGGCTTGCCGACGATATTGCTGCGGCCGACGATCACGCAATGTTTTCCGGCAGGATCAATGCCGTAATGGTCGAGCAAGGTCAGGATGCCTGCGGGGGTGCACGGTTTGGGGCCGGGGAGATTGAGCAGCAGCCGGCCCATATTGACCGGGTGGAACCCGTCGACATCTTTGGCGGGGTCGATGAGATCGAGGCAGCGCTGGCTGTCCAGCCCGGTCGGCAGGGGGAGTTGGAGCAGAATGCCGTCAATATCCTCTCTGGCATTGAGGTCCTGGATGTGTCCCTCCAATTCCGCCTGGGGCGTGTCGGCGGGCAGCCTGAAGGTCTGGGAAGCGATGCCCGCGTCTGCGCAGGCCCGTTCTTTATTGCGAACGTAGACCTGGGAGGGGGCGTCTTCTCCAACCAGGATGACGGCCAGTCCTGGGGGCCGTCCGTGGGCCTCGACCAATCCGGCAATTTCAGTTTTCAATCGGGCGCGAATCGTGGCTGCGGTCTCTTTGCCGTTGAGCAGTAGCATGCGTCTATCCTTTTGGGTTTTGCAAAACTGGAGCGAAGATCTGCCGGCAGATCTCATCAGCGGGGGCGGAGGACAGGCCGAGCCGCCACTTCATGAATTCCAGCCCCACGGCGCAGACAAGCGAGTTGTGGCTCATGGACCGGGCGTACTTTACGTCGCAGGCCATGGTGAGTTCCTCACAATCCGTGGGAAATGGTGCCTCCGGGCGGCTTTGGGCCAAGGCGGCCCGCCATTGTGCCAATTGCTGCCGCGGTTGGCGTTCAAGCCAGCGCCCCACCTGAGCTAAATGGTCCGGAGCAGGGAACTGTGGCGATTCCAGGACCCGGGTCAACCCTGCGGCGAACCGTTCCAATCCGGCCTGGATATGCTTCGGTTTGACCATATTCATGCCCATCCAGCCCGCATTCAACCATTTCATGGTCGTCACCCGTGTTTGCCTGGAGTCGGGAACCTGGCTGTAGAGGGTGATTGAAACCCCGTCAAAGATATGGCTGTCCACCCATCCCAGCCCTATCTTGTTCACCCCTTTTTCTCCGGAATAATAATAGGTCCACAAGGTGTCGTCTCCAATGACCCGGCCTTTGTGGCCAACTTCGGAAATATCCTGCTGGGCGGCCACGGAGATGAGCACTGGTTGACCCTGCGCCGCGTTGGAAAGCACAAGCAGCCGATGCTGTTGGTAGGTGTAATAGGATCCCGTAAACAGATCCGGCGTATTGGTCTCCTGCTCCACGCCCCGGATGATCCGGGTCGCGTTTGGTCGGGAGAGCGCCGGCGCCAAAGGGGGCACCTCTGTGGCGTTCTCTCCCGCCACTTCGAGCCATTTGGTGCAGCGCACCGAGGAGGGGATGATCATGTTTGAGGGGATATCCGGGTGGTAGAGGGTCTCCAAAATGGTCTGCAGGTCGACGTCGACATCAAAGGCGTGAAAGGCCCCGGGCATCCCCTGAAATTGGACCGGATCACCGCTGCAGGCCGCGTCGCGCCGGGAGGCCAAGCTGGTCAACACGTCGCGCTGGGCCGGCGTGGGGTCCTGTGTGCCCTCAGCGGCCTGAACAAACGCTTCCACCGCCGCCATGACGGGTTCGGAGGGGCATTGGCGTTGAGCAAGGGCTGGAGTGCACAGCAAGAGCAGCACGAGGGCCTGAAAAAGGACGCCGCCCTTCATCTAGGACCGACCCGCGCGACTTTCCAGTTCTTGCCCGGCTTTGGCCACGTCCGCGGCCATGGTTTCCCGCGCCTCTAAGATGCGGCGGGCCAGGTCCGGGTCGTTGAGGGCAAGGATCTGGGCAGCCTGCCATGCGGCATTTTTGGCACCCGCCTTGTCCAGGGCCAGAGTGCCCACAGGATAGCCAGGAGGCATCTGCACGGTGGACAACAGGGCATCCCAGCCGTTCAAGGCCGAGGCGTTGATGGGCACGCCGAGCACGGGGCGGATGGTCCGTGCCGCAACGGCCCCGGCCAGGTGAGCGGCCATTCCGGCGGCGCAGATAAAGACCTGGCAGCCGGCCTGTTCGAGTTCCTGGATCATGTTTTCCGTGCGTTCCGGGGTCCGGTGGGCGGAACTGACCGTAAACCGGTAGGTGATCCCCATGTCTTCAAGGACCTTGGTGCAAGGTTCTAAGACGTCCTTATCGGAAATACTGCCGATGAGAATGGCTACTTGTGTCATTTGAGTCCAAGCCTCCGTAAGCCTTTGTCGCCGATATCCCGGCGCAGGTATTTGTTGTCGAAATGGATACAGTCGGCCGCCTTGTAGGCCTGCTGTTGCGCTTGGGCAAGGTCGTCGCCCAGGGCGGTCACTCCGAGGACGCGTCCGCCACTGGCCAGGACCTCGCCATCCTGCAGGCGTGTGCCGGCATGAAAGACATGAACGTTTTCAAGTGCTTCGGCCTCCTTCAGCCCGGTGATGGGCATGTCTTTGGGGTACGGGCCAGGGTAGCCGGCGGCAGCCAGGACCACGCAGAGGCTGGTCTTTTCAGACCAGGTGATCTCGAGTTCCTTGAGTCGGCCCTGGGCACAGGCGAGCATGATCTCAGCCAAGTCACTTTCCAGGCGGACCATGAGGGGCTGACACTCCGGATCGCCGAAGCGAACATTGTATTCGAGCACCTTGGGGCCGTCCTTGGTCAGCATCAAACCAGCGTAGAGGACGCCACGAAAGGGGCGCCCCATTTCATGGAGGTGCTGGATGATGGGGGTGATGGCCAGGTCGCTCATTTCCTGGGCCCGGGAGGCCGGCAGAAGCGGGGCCGGGGAATAGGCGCCCATACCGCCGGTGTTGGCCCCGGTATCGCCTTCACCGATGGCCTTATGGTCCTGGCACGACGGCAGGGGGCGCACGGTCAGGCCGTCGCAAAAGGCCATGAAAGAGGCCTCTTCCCCTTCCAGGGCTTCTTCGATGACCACTCTGTTGCCAGCGGTTCCGAAGACGCGTTCTTCCATCATTTCCTGCAGGGTCTGCTTGGCCTCCTCGGCTGTATGGGCCAGGACAACTCCTTTGCCTGCGGCTAATCCGTCCGCCTTGATGACCACAGGGAATTCCTGTTGCCGGACGTAATCCCAGGCGGTATCGAAATCGTCGAAGACTTCAAAATCAGCTGTGGGCACTTCCGCTTCGCGCATCAAGGACTTGGCAAAAGCCTTGCTCCCTTCCAACTGGGCGGCGTAGCTGCCTGGGCCGAAGCACGGGATGCCGGTTCGTTCCATGGCGTTGCGCAGCCCCAGGACCAGCGGGGATTCGGGGCCGATAACCACCAGGTCCACGGCCTTGTCTTTGGCGGTCTGGACCAGGGCCGGCAGATCGTCGGCGCCAACGGGAATATTCTCTCCCAGGGCGGCGGTGCCGCCGTTGCCCGGGGCGGTGAAAAGAGCGGATACCGAAGGACTTTGGGTCAGTTTCCAGGCCAGGGCGTGTTCACGCCCTCCTGAGCCGATGAGCAGGATACGCAAGGGGGGCCTCCATGTCTGTGCGCCTTGGTGGTTGCGGCGGAGAGTGCGCAAGGCAGATTCCAAAGGGGGTGTATTTGACCTGCAGCGAAATCTGCGGCATTGCTCATGCGGGGAACTCCGCGGTGTTTACGGCGTTGCGAGCCGCCTTATATACCGAAGAGAACAGGCGATGGCAATCCGTCCCCGCCTTCCGGGCACCGGGGAGACAAATGAAGCAAAGCCAGGGAGATAGTTCTCTATGCTGCTTGGAATAGATGTCGGCGGAACCCACACGGATGTGGTGGTCATTGCTCCTTCCGGGGTTGTGGGGGCGGCAAAGGTCAATACCGACCCTGAAAACCTCCTGGCATCCGTGCGGCAGGCCCTGGAGGAGGTGCGCTCTGTTTTGGGGGGGCAGGTGCCGACCCGCTTTGCCCTGAGCACGACGCTTTGCACAAACGCTCTGGTGCAGGGAACGACAGAAGCTGTGGGGATGGTCCTTTTCGGCGGGCCGGGTATAGATCCTTCCCTGCATGCGCCCACGCCGCATTGCACCGTTGTTCCCGGGGTGGTCGACCACCGGGGAAGTGTCCTGGAGGAGTTCGAGGCCGAGAGCCTGGAGCAGGTTGTCGAGCAATTTGCCGCCCAGGGACTTTCGGCGTTTGCCTGTGTGGGGAAGTTCTCCCCCCGCAATCCGGAATTTGAACAGCAGGCAGCCCACCATCTGGCGTCCCTGGGCGGATGGGTGACGCAAGGCCACCACCTTTCCGGGGAACTGAATTTCCCCCGGCGGATCAATACCGCCTACTTCAACAGCGCCGTCTGGACTACCTTTAATGGGTTTGCCGATGCAGTGGCCGCGATTCTGGACGAGTATGGTTTCAACTGTCCGGTAAATCTGCTCAAAGCCGATGCCGGGACCCTGCCGCTCCAACAGGCGCGGCGTGTGCCGGTGGAAACCATTTTTTCCGGGCCGGCGGCCAGTGTCATGGGCATCTCCGCCCTGTGCCCGGTCCAAGACGAGGCTGTCCTGCTCGATATTGGCGGGACGACAACGGATGTCGCCCTCTTTGCCGGCGGCGTTCCGGTTATCGAACGCCACGGGATCTCCCTGGAAGGACGGCCCACTCTGGTTAAGGGGCTCAAGACCCGCTCCGTGGGCATCGGGGGGGACTCGGCTATTGAGGTGCACAACGGTTCCATCACCGTGGGACCGCAACGATTCGGTCCCTGCTTGGCCCAAGGAGGGCCCAGGGCTACCTTGGTCGACGCGCTCAATGTCACCAGGCGCATCGCCTATGGTGATACGGCGGCCTCCTTCCGCGGGTTGGAGACGGTCGCGCACCACCTAGAGTGTTCCCCGGCCCGGGCGGCTGAAAGCGTTGTGGAGGCGGCTTGTGCGGGGATCCGCGACGCCGTGCAGGACCTTCTCGCGGAGGTCAATCAGCGTCCTGTGTACACGGTCCACGAAGTTTTATGGGGCAAGGGCCTTCATCCGCAGCATTTGTTGTTGATGGGGGGGCCGGCTGCCGCTTTGGCCCCCTGTCTTGAAAAGGCTCTGGATATGCAGGCCAGTGTCCCGGAGCATGCCGCGGTGGCCAATGCCATTGGCGCCGCCCTGGCCCGTCCCACTGTCTGTATTGAATTGTTCGCCGATACCCAGCAGCGGGTCATGCGCATCCCGGCCCTGGGCGTTGAACGGTCCATCGGGGCCGGATACGATTTGGAGGCGGCCAAGCAGGACGCCCTGGTGGCGCTCCAGGAGACGCTGGAGGACAGCACGTTGGAATCCGGGGCGGCGGAAATTCTCGAGTCCTCAAGCATGAACATGGTCCGGGGTATGAGCATGGTTGGACGGGATATCCGGGTCCGCTGTCAGGTCCGCCCCGGCATTGCCTCCGGCTATGAAACCACGGTGAGGTCCGTATGCTGAAAGTCGCCAACAGTCTCGGCGTTGTTTTTTTCCCGGCTTTTGACTGGGCTATCTCCCCAACGCACCCCGAGCGGCAGGAGCGGCTCCTGTACACCATGGATCAACTGCAGGAGGAGGGGGTCTTCGATATCCCGGGGATCGCCGAATATAAGCCGGATATTGCCAGTCTGGAGGACGTGGAGCGGGTCCACTTCGCGTTTCCGCGCACCGAGGACGTCCTCACCGACTCCCATCTTATTTCGGCCGGGGGCGCCATCCGCGCCGGTCAGATGGTCCTGGACAAGGAGCGTGACAAGTCGTTCGCCCTGGTGCGCCCGCCGGGGCACCACGCCATGAAGTCCGTGCACGGCGGCCGCGGCTTTTGCAATGTGAATATGGAAGCGATCATGATCGAGCGGTTGCGCCGGCAGTACGGGGTGAACCGGGTGGCGGTGGTGGATACCGATTGCCATCACGGCGATGGCACCCAGGACATCTATTGGCACGATCCGGAGACGCTGTTCATCTCCCTGCACCAGGACGGACGGACCATTTTTCCGGGCTCCGGCTTCCCCGGCGAGATCGGCGGGCCCAAAGCGGCCGGGCGGAACCTCAATGTGCCGCTGCCGCCCGGGACAAGCGATGCGGGATTTTTGTTGCTGATGGACGAATTGGTCTTGCCAGTGCTGCGGGACTTTCAGCCGGAGCTGATTGTCCATTCCGCCGGGCAGGACAACCATTTTTCCGATCCCATTACCTCCATGAATCTTTCGGCCCAGGGCTACGCCCGCCTGAGCCAGAAATTGCAGGCCGATATCGCCGTGCTCGAGGGGGGCTACGCCATCGAAGGCGCCCTGCCGTACGTCAATACCGGGATCATTCTCTCCATGGCCGGTCTGGACTTTTCCCATGTCCGCGAACCAGCCCTGCGGCCCGAGAGCGTAGCGCAGGACGCGAAGATCACCGAGTATCTCAAGCAATTGGCCCCGGCGGTGCGGGATCTCTATTTCCATCCTCCGGAGAAGCTGATCGACCGGGAGAAGGAGGGGGATTTCTTCGTGCGCGACAAGGAAATTTTTTACGATACCGACGGGCTCATGGAGCAGCAGCGGGAGTTTGTCCTGGATTGTCCGCATTGCCCCGGGCTGTATAAGGTCCAGACCTCCTCGACCAAGACCCCCTTTTGTCTGGGGATCGAACTGGGGAGGCAGTGCTGCGACAGTTGCGCCAGACGCGCGGAGGAGGAATTCGCCCGGGCCCAGAAAAGCCTTCGGTATGCGGTTATTCAATATATTGACCGCATTCAGGATTTCTCGCAACGGGTCGTGGGCGACGCTATGGACAAGGAGATGTAGGTGACAGGCGGAGACGGTGTATTCAACAAGCGCAAGATCAAGGCCAGGTCTTTTTTTCCGGAGTCTGGACGGGACCCTTACCCATGGCGTGTCTGTGGACCTGAACAATGAGCATGACAAATGATGCGGGTATGACCGAGGAGACACTGACGCCCCAGTCCTCTCGAGCTCGGCAAACATTCTGGGGCGTGGTGTTGCTGGCCGTTATTTTTCTTGCCGCGGCAGGGTTGAGCGTCGAAGCCTGGATGCAATTGTATGCCGGCAGGAGTTTGTGCTCAACCAGCGCCTGTGAAGTGGTCGGGGAATTTGTCCGCATCGGCGAGGCCGGCTTGGTGGTTACCGGGGCGGTCTTTTTCTGGCTTGTGTGGGCGGTGGTCTTTTTTGCCCGTCGCTATCCCCAACCGTGGCTCTGGGGCAGCGCCACGCTCCTTGTCTGCGGCGCCCTGGCCTTTGATGGAGGGCTGCTCGGCTACCAGTTCATGGGCCTCGGGGAGCAGTGTCTGCTCTGTCTCGCCGTCGGTCTGAGTTTGGGACTCGTGACAGCTTTGCTGGCCCGGGTGCGTGGCAGCTGGCTGTTGCTTTTTCTCGGACTGGCGGTCTGGACCGGCGGCTTTGCCGCCAATTCCGTGCTGCGCATCGATCCGGACAGCCCCCCGGTGGCTGAAACGGCCTTCCTGGAAAGTGCCGGTGATGCCTCCAAAGCGCCGTTGCGTTTGCACCTGTTTTTCAGCCTGCATTGCGGGCACTGCAGTGAATTGGCCGCCAATCTGGCGGTCAATCAAGCCTGGCAGAAAGCGTATTGGACCTTGAGTGCCACGGACAGCGCCGAGCGGGATCTGCGCAGGCTGGCGGCCATTCAGCGGGATGGTGATGCCGCAAGCAACCCCTTTGTTTCGATTCTGCGCGTGGAGAGTCAAAAAGAGGTCCCCAAAGGACCGGTGCCGGAAGCAATCCGCCGGGCAACCCATAAGACTCAGGTTTTCTTCCGGCACAGGAGGTGGCGCGGGGTGCCCGTGCTCCTGGCCCAGGAAGGGCTGGGCAAAAAGGTCGTTTTGACCGGCAAAGAGAGTATCATGCGCTATCTGGCCCGCCAGGACATCCTGACCCGGCGGATCGATATGCACAAACTCCGCGAGAACCTCCCTCGGCCTCCTGAACCCTGACCTGGCGGGTGAAACCCGGTATGGTGAAGCAACCTGCCTGCAGAACCTCTGGATTTGCGAGGCCCAAACGTGATGGTGGCCCGGCTTGGCAGTCTCCCTGGGGCAAGGGGGGCGCCAGAAAGATTTTGGTTCTTTGACGGATCCTGTGGATTTTTGGAGTTTGCCGTCTCTTCTGTGTGCCCACTTTCGGCCCGGTATTTTCTCAATCCCGCCCAAGGGGGATCCTTGCCCCCTCCGGACTCTCAAGTAAAGCAGAACTCCAGGTGTTGAAGATGGCCCTTGTTGCATCAAAATCCGCCTGGGAGCATTCAGTTCGCGGTCCGGTCTCCCCCTTTTGGCGGGACCAAGAAAATGTGCGGGCCTTTCGCTCGAAGCACACAGAAGAGACGGCAAACTTTTGCGTCTGAAATTCCATGCCCTGTGACGAAGAGCCAAGATTTTCAGATCCAGGGGCACGGCCCCCGGCATCGGGGCCTGGACATAAAGGGATATAAAAAACCGCTTTCTTGACCAAGGAAGCGGTTTTTTTGCGTCTTTTGCCCAAGCGTGCTCTCGTGGCAGGTCCACGCTTCCGGCAGCTCAGGGCTGAGAAAGACGGGTGTCAAAATGAAAGGAAGAAATTTTTTTTTGACCTTATTGCCGAAGATGTTCTTAACGTGAAAGTACAGTAGGTAAAGGGGGTTATGTTTTATGAGGCATAACTATGGGCACCATCAGGCCACGACCACCATGCCGTTTGCCGGACTGGGATTTGATCTCAATCCGGTCAGACAGGCGGCGGGGCTGATCGCCTGGAAGCAATGGAAAGGCACAGAGGTCCAGCCGTTTCTTTGGTGCGCTCCGGAATCGGGGCGTCCCGCAGGCTACACCCTCATGCTCCATTTGTCCCGGGAGATCAGAGGCCAGTAAAAGGTGCTGCAAACATGAAGGAGGCACGATGACTTTCACCCGAAGACATTTTCTGAAGCTCTCCGCTTCGGCTGCGGCAGTCACCGCATTCGGCGGGCTGGGATTCAGCCTGAAGCCGACCGCGGCACAGGCTCAGCTGCTGAAATTGCGCTGGGCCAAGGAAACCACATCCATCTGTTGTTATTGCG
This sequence comes from Desulfohalobium retbaense DSM 5692, assembly GCF_000024325.1. Lineage (NCBI taxonomy): Bacteria > Pseudomonadati > Thermodesulfobacteriota > Desulfovibrionia > Desulfovibrionales > Desulfohalobiaceae > Desulfohalobium > Desulfohalobium retbaense. The sequence goes on from NC_013223.1 coordinate 282,826, forward strand.
CGGTAGGGTGTGGACTGATCGTCCATACCTCCCAGGAAGGACAGGGCCGGGCCATCAATGTCGAAGGCGATCCGGACCACCCCGTCAGTGAAGGCTCCTTGTGCGCCAAAGGGGCGGCCATTTTCAACCTGGGCGAGAACGAAGACCGCATCACTTCGGTTCTTTATCGCGCTCCGGGCAGCGAGAAGTGGCAGGAAACATCCTGGGATTGGGCCCTGGACACCATCGCCAAACGGGTCAAGGAAACCCGTGACGCCACGTTTACCCGGACTAATGCCCAAGGGCAGGAAGTCAATCGGTGCAACGGCTTGGCCTCTGTTGGCTCCGCCGCCATCGACAACGAAGAGTGCTGGGTCTATCAGGCCATGCTGCGCTCTCTGGGCCTGGTGTATATCGAGCACCAGGCGCGTATCTGACACTCCGCAACGGTAGCGGCTCTGGCAGAGTCGTTCGGACGCGGTGCGATGACCAATCACTGGATCGACATCAAAAACAGTGATTGCATTTTGATCATGGGCAGTAACGCTGCCGAAAACCACCCTGTCTCCTTCAAGTGGGTGACCAAGGCCCAGGAAAAAGGGGCCCAACTGATCCATGTCGACCCCAGGTACACGCGGACTTCGGCCAAGGCCGATATCTACGCCCCCTTGCGTTCCGGTTCCGACATCGCGTTTCTTGGCGGTTTGATCAAATATCTGACCGACAAGGAAATGGTGAACTGGGAATACGTCATCAATTATACCAACGCGACATTTATCCTGAGCGACGAGTACGGCTTCGAAGACGGCCTTTTTGCCGGCTTTGATCCCAAGACCAAGAGTTACGATAAATCCAAGTGGAGCTTTGTCCTCGACGAAAACGGCGTCCCCAAACGGGACACCAACCTGGCGGATCCCCGGTGTGTCTACAACCTCATGCGCAAACACTACGAACGCTACACCCTGGATAAGGTCTCCAAGGCGACCGGGACGCCCAAGGAAGACCTGCTCAAAGTGTACAAAGCGTACGCGGCGTCCTATAAAGCCGACAAATCCGCGACGATCATGTACGCCATGGGCTGGACCCAGCATACCGTCGGCGTCCAGAACATCCGCGCCATGGCCATGATCCAGCTTCTGCTGGGCAATATTGGCGTGGCTGGCGGCGGCGTGAACGCCCTGCGCGGCGAGTCCAATGTGCAGGGGTCCACGGACCATTGCCTCCTGTACCACATTCTGCCGGGGTATCTGAAGACGCCCAAGGCGTCGCAACCGACGCTCCAGGCCTATAATGAAGCCTACACTCCGGTCAGCAATGACCCCAAATCCGCCAATTGGTGGCAGCATTATCCGAAGTACTCGGCCAGCTTGATCAAGGCCATGTACAAGGACGCCCCGATTGAAAAAGGGTACAAATGGCTGCCCAAACTTGACGACGGCAAAGGGTATTCCTTCCTGGAACTCTTTGACGCCATGTACAGAGAAGAGATCAAAGGCTTTTTCGCCTGGGGACAAAACCCCGCCAGCGGTCTGGCCAACTCGAACAAATCCCGTGAAGCGCTGTCCAAATTGGACTGGATGGTCGTGACCAACATCTTCGACAATGAAACAGCCTCGTTTTGGAAGGGCCCGAACATGGATCCCAAGTCCGTGGACACCGAGGTCTTCTTCCTGCCGTGCGCTGTGTCTATCGAGAAGGAAGGTTCGATCACCAACTCTGGACGCTGGATGCAGTGGCGGTACGAAGGGCCGAAGCCCCTGCCGAACACCAAGACAGACGGGGACATGATCGTCGAGCTGACCAAACGGCTCCAAAAGCTCTACGCCAATGAAGGCGGCACCTACAGTGAGCCGATCGTCAATCTGAGCACCGAACTGTGGGAAAAGAACGGCAAATACGATCCACACAAGGTGGCCAAGCTGATCAACGGTTTCTTCCTCAAGGACGTCACCGTCCGCGGCAAATCCTTCAAGGCCGGGGATCAGGTCCCGAGTTTCGCCTATCTCCTGGAAGACGGGACCACGACCTCGGGCAACTGGCTGTACTGCAATTCGTACACCAATGAGGGCAATATGGCCGCCCGGCGCGACAAATCCCAGACCAAGATGCAGGCCAATATCGGTCTGTATCCGAATTGGTCCTGGTGTTGGCCGGTCAATCGGCGGATCATCTACAACCGGGCTTCCGTGGATCTCAAAGGCAAACCGTACGCGCCCGACAAACCGGTCATCAAATGGACCGGGGACAGCTGGGCCGGCGATGTTCCCGACGGTGGCTGGCCTCCGGGCGAAAAGCACGCCTTTATCATGCGCAAGCATGGCTTTGGTCAGATTTTCGGCCCCGGCCGGGCTGATGGACCGTTCCCGGAATACTACGAACCCTTGGAGTGCCCGCTGGAAGAACATCCGTTCTCCTCGCAACTGCACAATCCAACGGCGCTGACCTTTGAGGGGGCCATGGACAAACGGCGTTCCTGCGATCCGCGCTATCCGTTTGTCGGCACGACCTATCGGGTCACCGAACACTGGCAAAGCGGAGTCATGACCCGTTGGCAGCCGTGGCTTATCGAAGCCGAACCGGAACTGTTCGTGGAAATGAGCCCGGAACTGGCCAAGATGCGCGGCATCGAGAACGGGGAACGAGTCATCGTGGAATCCGCCCGGGGTCAGGTCAAAGCTGTGGCCATGGTTACCCCGCGGATGCAGCCCTTTACGATTATGGGGCAGGTCATCCACCAGATCGGGCTCCCCTGGCATTACGGTTGGGTCTACCCCAAAGACAGCGGTGACGCGGCCAATCTGCTCACACCGTCTGTCGGGGATGCGAATACCGGTATTCCCGAAACCAAGGCCTTCATGGTCAATGTTCGCAAGATTTAACCCCGCGCCGTAGAAGCCAAGAAGGAGTCCCTTATGCAAGGCAAGAGTTTCTTTATAGACTTGACGCGCTGTACCGCCTGCCGCGGGTGCCAAGTGGCGTGTAAGCAATGGCACAAGCTGCCGGCGGAAGAGACCCGGAATTGGGGTTCGCACCAGAACCCGAAGGATCTCTCGTTTATCACCTATAAACTGGTCCGGTTTCAGGAGATTACTCAAAACGGCCGGATGCAGGATTGGCTGTTCTTTCCGGAACAATGCCGTCATTGCGTGGATCCGCCGTGTAAGCTCACTGCGGACATGTACGACGACAAGGCCATTCTGCAGGATCCCGTGACCGGAGCGGTGATCTTCACCGAACGGACGAAAAAACTGGATATCATGGAGATCCGTGGTTCGTGTCCCTATGATATCCCCCGGCAGGACGCCGATTCCAAGATCATGGGCAAATGTGATATGTGCCTGGATCGGGTCCAAAACGGCCTGTTGCCCGCCTGTGTCCAGGTTTGTCCGACCGGAGCCATGAACTTCGGCGACCGCGAGGAAATGATGGACCTGGCCAAGGAGCGGCTCAAGACCGTGCAGAAACGGTATCCGGAGGCCGTTCTCGGCGACGCCGAAGCGGTCCGGGTCATCTACCTCTACGCCCGTAAGCCCGAGCAATACCATTCATTTGCCGTGGCCTCGGCCGCCCCGTTGCGGCAGTTCACGCGCAAGGAATTGCTGGCCAGGTTGCGCAAACCGGTCACCACCATGCTCGGTTGATTGTCCTGAAACGTACCTCCATCGTCACCAAAGGCCCCTGCTCCGGCGGGGGCCTTTGGTGTTTGCGGGCTGTACTTGAAACCGGAAGCGTATAGTGTCATTTCTGCATTGACGGCCGCTTCCAGAAGACCGGCAAGAGTGGTTTCTCGTCGTATTCCAGGGCCCATCCATTTTCTCGGCCCAGTCGAGAGGGGCGTTTGACGGTACCGGGCTGTTCAGGAACCGCCAAGCGCATTCCGTGAACGGAGGAGAGCTGCCTGTGCGCACGTTTCGTAACGCAATGTCGATAATGACTTTTATTTTGGTCCTCTGTCTGGGAGCTTTCGCCGGGTGCGATACGGAAGATTCCCCTGTGCACGTGGATTGGGACAAACGTGAAGAGCTCCGTCTAGAGCCCCAGCGGGAGGCGCTGACCTACGCCTATTTGCCCCAATACTCGCATACGGTGTCCTACCAGCGGCACAACAAATTGGTGGAGTATCTCCGCCGGACCACCGGCCTGCCGATTCGTCAAGTCTATCCCGACACCTTTGACGAACACATCCACATGGTCGCTCAGGGCAAGATCGATATCTCGTTTTCCAATCCCATGGTCTACGCCAAGATCGCCGAACAATTCGGGGCGAGGGCCTTCGCGCGTATCGTGGAGCCCAACGGCCGGGCCCAGTTCCGGGGGCAGATCATCTGTCGCAGGGACAACAAGGCCATCACCTCCCTCGCCGATTGCCGGGGCAAGAGTTGGATCGCGGTGGATCCGTATTCGGCTGGCGGGTATCTTTTTGATCTCGGCGTCTTTCTCGAGCACGGCCTGACGCGAGAGGATTTTTCCGAAATCGCCTTCGCCCCCGGTCCGGGCGGCAAACAGGAGAAAGTGGCCCTGGCGGTCTTTGCGGGCCGCTACGATATCGGGTCGATACGTGAAGGGACCCTGGACATTGTCAAGGACACCATCGACGTCGATCAGCTCCGGATCCTGGCCCACACCCCGTGGTACCCCGGCTGGGTCTATGCGGCGCGCAAGGGGCTACCGGACAAGACCATCGCCAAAATCCGGCAGGCCCTGCTGGATCTGGACCTGGCCCACCCGCGGGACCAGGAAATTTTGGACAGGGCGGGGTTCAAGGCCATTATTCCCTCGAGCGACGCCGATTACGAACCGGTGCGTGCGTTGATGCGCACTATTGGAGTGGAAGGTGATGCTTAGCTGGCGCTGGCCCTTTGGCCGCCTGCGTTTCCGGAGCAAACTCGGGTGGGGGATGGCCGCGATTGTTCTTGTCTTTGGCTTGCTCCTGGGGCACCTGCTCACGGACATGGCCGCGCATTCCCTTCTTGAGCAGCACCACAAACTCGGCGAGACCGTGGCTCGCAATCTGGCGCGACGGGCGGCGGAACCCCTGCTGGCTACGGATCTGCTCCGGCTGGAGAATATGGTGGATGAAGTCACCGCCCGCACAGAAAACGCTGAGTATGCCTTTGTCGTTGACGCGGCGCACCAGGTTTTGGCCCATTCCTTTGAGCGCGGGTTTCCGGTTGAGCTTATTGCAGCCAATATGCCTGAGGACAACCGCAGTCACCGTCAATTGTTGCGCAGTCAACCCGGTTTGATTGACGATTTTGCCGCGCCGGTGCTTATCGAGGGTGACCGGATCGGGTGGGTCAGGGTGGGGGTCTCCCGGGGGGCGGTGTCCAAGACCTATACCCGGTTGTGGATGGTCGGGCTGGGACTGACCCTTGCAGCCATTGCCTTCGGACTGGTCCTGGTCTCCCTTTTTGCCCGAACCGTTGCCCGCCGCCTGGCCCGGCTTCGTGATTGTGCCGAAGAAATCGTTAAAGGGAATCTGGACGTTGTCAGCTCTGAGGACAATCGGGTCAATTGTTGGGAAATCATGGATTGCCAGATGGGCAATTGCCCGGCGTATGGGGAGAAACGGCTGCGTTGCTGGTATCAGGCTGGTACCCTGTGCCCCCAATGCGGTCCGGGCGGCTACCCCGACAAACTTTCGTCTTGCCGCCATTGCCCGGTTTACCGACGCTGTGCCGGGGACGAACTCCAGGAATTGGCCGAGGCCTTCGATGTCATGGCCGCCACGTTGAAGGATTATTTGGGGCAGATCCAGACGGCGCGCCAGGATATGGCCCGGCAGCGGCAGTTGCTGCGCACCATCCTCGACGTTACCCCGGATCTGGTCAGTCTGCAGGACGTGAATCTGGTGTACCAGGCCGCAAACAAAGCGTTTTGCAAGTATTTCAATCTCGAAGAAAAAGACATTGTCGGCCGGACCGATTTTGATATTTTTTCCGAAGCCCAGGCCGACCAGAACTACCATGAAGACAAGCAGATTCTGGTCACTGGAGAGGCGCTGTCCAAAGAGATCGCCGTGGCCGGAGAGCGCAACCGGCGCTGGTTCCATATTCTCAAAGTACCGGTGTACGACAGGGATCGGATTACGGGTCTGCTTCTCACAGCCCGGGACATCACCGTGGTCAAGCAATACCAGGAACAACTCGTACATTCGCAAAAAATGGAGGATCTCGGGCGGTTGGCCGGAGGGATCGCTCATGAGATCAATACCCCTCTGGGCATCATCCTGGGGTATACGCAGCTTTTGCTCGAAGATTTCGAGGAAGGGACCCAGAGTCGTACCGATCTGGAAACCATTGAGAAGCAGGCCCGGATCTGCCGCAAGCTGGTGGCTGATCTGCTCGGTTTTTCCCGGCAGTCGGGATTTACCCGGGCGGAGATGGAACTCAACGATTCCATTCGGGAAGTCATTTCCCTGGTCGAACACACCTTCAGTCTGAATAAAGTCTGGATTCGCAGTGACTTCGACGCCAATATCCCGCCCATCGAAGCGGATAAGGAGCGTTTGAAACAGGTGTGGATGAATCTGTTCAACAACGCCTTTGACGCCATAGGCGAGGACGGGTTTATCTTTGTGCGCACCAAATTGTGCGCCCACAGGCGCCGGGTCGTGGTCACCGTGGCCGATACCGGTCCCGGTATCGGGGAGGATGATCTGGACAAGATTTTCGATCCCTTTTTCAGTACCAAACCGGTGGGCAAGGGAACCGGTCTGGGGCTCTCGGTGACCTTTGGGATCATCAAGGACCATGGCGGGCGGATCAATGCCTTGAGTCCGGCGCCCAACGAATACATGCCCTCGGAAATGGAAGAGCAGATTCAAATCGGCGCTGGCACGGTGTTTATTATCGAATTGCCGGTGGTCGATGACGTCTTGCCCGAAGATGAATGCGAGGAGGCCACCCGTCATGTGGTGCGCAGCGAACAGAGCTCTGCATGACCGGCGAGCCGTGCCGGTGGAACCCGAAAACGAAGGGCGGCGCCTCCCGGCTGGGAGCGAATTCCCAGTTTACAACCACAGGAGCTGACAGCCCGCAAGCTTGATTGGGAACAGCGATCGAGAGCGACCGGCACACGCTTGTGGCGGTCCTGATAAAGGAGCGAGATCATGGCGGAGATTTTGGTACTTGATGATGTCTCGGATGCCGGGGAATTGGTGCGCCGTATTCTGGAACGCAAAGGCCATTCGGTGCATGCCTTCACCGAAGAAGAAGAGGCCTTGGCCCATGTGCGCGAGGCGCAGGTGGATGTGGCCATTTTGGATATGAAGCTCAAGAAAATGAGCGGGGTCGAAGTGTTGGAAGAGTTGCTGCGCATCGCCCCGCAGACCAAGGTCTTGATGCTCACCGGCTATCCGACCCTGGAAACCGCTCGGGAATCGCTGCAGTTGGGGGCCAAGCAATATCTCGTCAAGCCCATCGACAAGGACGAGCTTGAGGAAAAGGTCGCCGAGGTGCTGGCCGAGGCATAGTGTGGTGGCAAACCTGGGGCCGTCTCCGTTTCCGAGAGCCGCGTTCGCCTCCTGGAAACGGGGACGGCCCCAGGGGCATTTGCGTGCTTTTTTTGATAGAAGTTTCAGGTTCTTCTATCTAAGGAGCGGGGGGCGATCCTGGGTGTCGCGTGAGGCGGGCCTGCCCAGGTGAGGATTTTGAGCCCTGGCTTGCCAGCGTGAGCTTTTCAACTGGCCGGGAGGTGGTTGGTATGGCAGCTTTTGCATCCAACCGCGCTTTGGGGTACACAATAGGGGCAGTCTTGAATTCGAACGGCCCCTTGGAAATTGTTTGGTCGGGCAAACACCGCGCCGCCCGTGCCGCCACCTGAGCCGGAAAACGCTCCGCCTGAATGAGGACGCGCTCATGTCTATAGCTGAACGAGACGCCTGTGCGATCATCGCCCTGGTCAACAAACAGGGTCAAGCCACCCACGCCAACATTGTTCGGACCATCCAGGCCTTGAAACACATGGCCCACCGGTCAGGGGACATCAATGGCGAGGGGGACGGTTGCGGGATCACAACGGATATCCCGACAGCGATCTGGGGCCGACATCTGGAAAGTCAGGGCTTGTCCAGGCATCTGGCTGAAAGCCGGCGTTTTTTTGTGGGCCACCTCCTGTTGCCCAAAGACCAAGCCCGTGATGTTGGTGACCTCCAGCGCCGGGCCCGTGATGTCTTTGCCCAACGTGATCTGGAGATCCTTGTGGAAAAAGAGGACGGCGCCCGCAGCGCTGAACTCGGTCCCCGGGGCCAGACGGAGGCGCCATTTTTCTGGCAGATCGCCGGTCTGGTGCCTGATGGCGACCGGCAACAGGCCCGTCGGACCCTTTTTGACCTCGAACTCGCCCTGGAGCGGGAGGTCCCGGCCTGGGCCCCGGCCTCGCTCAGTGTGGAATCGGTTGTCTATAAGCTCCGGGGGGCTCCCGATCTTTTGCCGCGGGTCTACCCGGAACTCCAGGACGAAAGCACCCGCTCGGTCATGACTCTGGGGCACAGCCGGTATTCCACGAATACCCTGCCGACTGTGGAGCGTTCCCAGCCCTTTTCGCTTCTGGGGCACAATGGGGAGATCAACACCATAGAACGATTGCGCAGCGCCGCCCGAGTTCTCGGCATCCCTCCAGTTCCTGGCGGAAGCGATTCGCAGGACCTCAACCGCATCCTCGAGGGGTTGATCCATCTCCAGGGATTTGACCCCCTGGAGGCTCTGGAAATGGTCTTTCCTGCCGTGGATTCCTTGGTCCAGCGATACGACCCGGAGTTGCAAAATGTGTATGCCTTGTACCGCTGGTTTTTTCCTCCGTCGGCCCAGGGTCCGGCTGCTGTCGTGGCCCGCTCCGGGGATGTCTGTATGGGCAGTGTCGACGCCCTTGGCCTGCGACCGCTGTGGTTCGGTGAAAGCGATTACGACTGGTACCTGTCCTCGGAAAAAGGGGTCGTGGACCTGGAACTGACCATGAGCGACCCTGTGCCACTGGCCCCGGGAGAAAAGAAGGCGATCGTCGCGGGACGGGGCCGTCCGGCGGAAGTCAAGGATTATAGCGCCATTCAGAGTGAGTTGGCGGCACTGCTCAAGCGGCGGCAAACGCTTTGGGAGAGCACGAGGTCGTTGTACACAGCGCCAATTCCCCTTTCGGAAGACCACAGCGGTGACAAAGCATCTGAAGCCCTCCCGGAAGAGGTCCCCCTCGCTGCCCTCCGGGCCTTTGGCTGGCAGCACTATGACCTGGATATCCGCAAGCAGGTTGTGCGCACCGGGCGGCCCGTTATCGGTTCCATGGGCCACCAGGCGCCTCTGGCCTGCCTGCGCCAGGAGGCGCTGCCCACGCTTGCTGAATTTTTCAAAGAGGAAGTGGCGGTGGTGACCAACCCGGCCATCGACCGGGAGCGGGAAGGAGAACATTTTTCCACCCGGATCCTCTTGGGCAGCCGGCCGGATTGGCGCCACCTCAATGACAGCTCACCGGTGGGGTTGATGCTGGAGACCCCGGTGCTTTTGGACCGTTTGGTCCAGGATCATCTGACGCAGGAGGAATACAAGGACTTGTGCCGGACCAGTGGCACCGTTGCTCTGGAGGAGGTTCAGGCCTTTTTCACCGCCCAGGGGCGCGAACAAGAGCGCTTTGTCAGTCTGGACGCGAGTTTTTGCCCCGGGACGCAAAGTCTGCAGGCCCGCCTGGAGGGATTGACCGCTGAAGCGATCGAGGCGGTTGATGGCGGCGCCTCCATTTTGGTCCTGGACGATCAGAGGTGTTTTGAGCGCGCCTGCGCTCCTGTGGATCCGGGACTGGCGGTCAGCACGATCGGCACCGCCCTGGAAGGGCAGGGACGGCGGCGCAGATGCGGACTGGTCGTGCGCTCCGGGGCGGTGCGCAACCTCCACGATCTCATGTTCCTGCTCGGCCTCGGCGCTGATGCGGTGGCGCCGTACCTTTTGTGGCAGGTGGCGCTGCAGACCAGGGGGACCGCTATCCCGGCCCATGAGGCTGTGCAGCGGACCATGCACGTTCTCCAGGTGGGGATGGAAAAGGTCATGTCCACCATGGGCATCCATGAACTCTGCGGCTACGGGCGGATTTTCGCCTCTGTCGGATTGGGCGCGGATGTTGCCGCTCACTTCGCGACAGCCAATTTTTGTGCGGGCATCACCGGCGGGCTCGACTTTGCCGCCCTGGAACGCTTGGCCCGGTTGCGTGTGGAGGCCTTCAATGCCTCCAGTCAGGAACGGTTGCACAAGGATCCTCCGCGTAACCCCAAAGTGGGGCGTCTGATCCGCGGGGCGGCCACGGGACAATTGGGATATGCCGAATTGGCCAAGGGCCTCGACGCCCTTGAAGAAGAGCATCCCACGGCTTTGCGCCATATATGGGACGTGGCTCCGCTGTCCGCTCAGCCTGGGAAGCGGCTGGCCATGGACGAGGTGGACATCGGAATCGGGGAGCACGCCATGCCGGTGGTCATTGCCGCCATGTCTTTCGGCTCCCAGGGCGAAAATTCCTTCCGTGCCTACGCTCGGGCGGCCCAAAAGGCGAATATTGTGTGCCTCAACGGCGAGGGGGGGGAGATTCCCGATATGTTGGGCCGATTTCGGGCCCACCGCGGTCAGCAGGTGGCTTCCGGCCGTTTCGGGGTGTCCATGGAGTTACTCAATTCTTCGGATTTTTTGGAAATAAAGGTAGGTCAGGGAGCCAAGCCCGGTGAAGGAGGGCACCTGCCCGGCAATAAAGTTTCGGACATGGTCGCCCAGGCGCGGCACTGCCGTCCCGGCATAGATCTCATCTCCCCGTCCAACCACCATGACATCTATTCCATCGAGGATCTGACACAGCTGATAACCGAACTCAAAACAGCCCAGCCCACCGCGCGTGTTTCGGTCAAAATCCCCGTCACCAGCGGAGTGGGGACCATTGCCGTCGGCGTGGCCAAGGCTGGCGCCGACATCATCAATCTGAGCGGATTCGAGGGCGGCACGGGCGCGGCCCGGGAACACGCCAAGAAATATGTCGGGCTGCCCGTGGAGATCGGTGTCGTCGAAGCGCACAATGCCCTGCTCGAAGCTGGGCTGCGGGAGCATGTCGAGCTCTGGTGCGACGGCGGGCTGCGCAGCGGCAAGGATATCCTGCGCATGGTGCTTTTGGGGGCCAATCGGGTCGGCCTCGGCACTGCCGCGCTGATGGCTATCGGATGCATCAGTTGCCAGCGGTGTCACCTCGACCGCTGTCCCAGGGGGATTTCCACCCAATTGCGCGACGCGGCCCAGGCCAAGGCCAAAGGCGTCAAAGGGTTCAGTCCTCTGGATCTCAAGGAAGAGACGGAAAATCTTGCGCGACTGCTGCGAGCCCTGGGTGAAGATCTCAAGCGGCGGGTGGCCGATCTCGGCGCTCATCGGCTGCAGGACCTCGTCGGGCGGCGGGATCTCTTGGTCCAAAACCGCCTCAAGGAGACGGTGGATACGGCCTCCTTGCTCAAATTGCCTGACACTTCGGGCACGGAGGTCTGCACCTATCCCCATCTGGTCCGCCGTCCCCTGAATTTTTTGACCAAGCTCATCGCTGATCTCAGCCTGGAGCGTTTCGCTGCCGGCAGTGGCCTCGTCCAATTCGTCGACGAAGGTGTACACAGCACCGACCGGGCGGTGGGCACCTATCTTTCCGGAGCCATGATCCGGGAATACGGCATGCAGGAACACCGGCGGGCGCAATTGCGTCTGCAGGCCTCGGTTCCAGGAAACGGCCTCTGCGCCTTCAATATCCCGGCCATTGATACGATTGTCTCCGGAGGGGCGCAGGATGGCACTGGAAAGGGGAGCTTTGGCGGCAAGGTAGCTGTACTCAAGGGAAGCAACCTGCAGGGCAGCCGCGTGGACGGGTCGACCGGCAAGAGCTTTGCCTACGGGGCCATTCACGGGCTGTTTTTTGTTCAGAATTATGCGGATTCCAGGGCTTGTATCAGGCTCTCCGGAGCCGATGTCGTCTTTGGAGGGCGGATCAAAGGGCCCATAAAGGAGGCGGGCAATATCGCCCCCTATGCCCATCTGAAGGGATTTGCCTTTGAATACATGACCGGCGGGCGGGTAGTCGTCCTTGGCGACCCGGGCCCATGGATCTGTGCCGGGATGACCGGCGGGGTCGTCTACCAATGCCTGTATCCTGAGTGGGGATTTGACCGCGATGCCTTGCAGCACCGCCTTTCCAAGGGAGCGTTTGTGGATATTGTCGATATGGACGAGACCGCTACGACTGATGTGCGCGATCTCCTTGCCGGCTATATTCAGGAACTTGAAGCGAGCTTTCAGGAGGCCGAGGCCGAGGCTGTCCGGGCGCTGGCAGACCGGGTCGTTGACCGCTTTGTGGCCATCCGACCGCGGGGATCGCGGGAAGTTGAGGCGGAGTAACCCGGACCTCCGGCCAAGCCATTGACTTCCGCTCAAGACGCTTTACATGCTTTGGGCATAGTGCTTTGGTTCATGAAATCGAGCTTCCCCGCTTGGGGGCAGGAGGACACACATAGATGACCAACCAACTGAAAACAGGGCTCTTACTGGGGCTTCTCACCGGACTGCTGCTGCTTTTCGGAAGTATGCTCGGTGGCAACGGCGGTCTGGCCATCGCTTTTGTCTTTGCCATTGCCATGAATGTCGGGAGTTACTGGTATTCGGACCGCATTGTCCTGTCCATGTACAAGGCCAAGGAACTGCGACGGGAAGACGCCCCACAGCTCCACAACATCGTCGAGGAGTTGGCGGCCAAGGCTGAGATTCCCAAACCGCGGGTTTTTTTGATGCCCGAACAGGCCCCGAACGCCTTTGCGACCGGGCGCACGCCCAAGCAGGGTGTCGTGGCCGTGACCGAAGGGATCTTGCGCCTGTTGTCGCCTGAAGAACTCAAGGGCGTGCTGGCCCACGAAATGGGGCATATCCGGAATCGGGACATCCTCATTCAGACCGTGGCGGCAACCTTGGCGGGGGTCATCATGTTCGTGGCCAATATCGTCAAGTGGGGGGCGCTGTTTGGCGGTTTCGGTGGCGACGACGAGGAAGGTGGGAGTCCGTTGATCGCTCTGGCCATGGCCATTGTGGCCCCGATTGCGGCCATGCTCGTCCAGATGGGGATTTCTCGCTCCCGGGAATACCTGGCTGACGAGACTGGAGCGCGGTTGTCCGGCAATCCGGAATATCTCGCCAGCGCTTTGCAAAAGCTGGACAATTACAGCCACCAGGCGCGGATGAAAAGCGGCAACCCGGCCACAGCCCATATGTTTATCGTCAATCCGTTTGCCGGACTGAGTATGGCCAATCTCTTCAGCACCCACCCGGCGACCGCCGATCGTATTGCCCGCCTGCGGCAGATGCGCTAGTTCCCCGTTCTGGGTGTATTTTCCGGGGGGCAGAAAAAGGCGACCACTCCCTTTTTCATGCCTCCAGTTTCCACAAAGCCCCTGCCGGACACCTCGTCCGGCAGGGGCTTTGTCGTGGGCCGGGTACGCTCGCCTAAAGGCGCGAATTTCCCGTATTGAAGCGGGCAAAGCGTGTCCCTGTCTTGACTGGACGCAAAGGGTTGTCTACAAAGACGCGGAGCACACGAATGTGAAATTCGGCACACATTGACGGGCTCCCAGGGCCCGCCGTTGACTGACGCAAAGGGGTATACACCGTGTTACAATCGACCCAGGATATGGGGCAACCGTTCGTCGATCTGCTCCGGTCCCATAAAAAGCCACTGCTCGAGCAGTGGTTTCACCGTATTTTGGCGACGTATCCCGATGATACGGCCAAATTTTACGGCAGCAAAAAGGACCCGTTCGCCAACCCGGTGGGCAACACGCTGCACAAAGAAATCGACGCCATTTTTGATGAGCTGCTCTTGGAGCAGAGCTCGGATCTTCTGCCGTCAGCGGTCGACGCCATTGTCAGAGTCCGCGCTGTCCAGGACTACACCGCCTCGGCAGCGGTTTCGTTCTTTTTGCTGCTCAAGGACGTGGTCCGGGAGAACGTGGGACAGGAGGCGCTGGACAACGGGCTGTACCTTGACCTGCTCGCCTTTGAGGGGCGGGTGGACCAGTTGTGCTTGCTGGCCTTTGACGCCTACATGCAGTGCCGGGAAAAAATCTGGTCCATGAAGGCCAATGAGGTTCAACAACGGACCAAAAACTTGTTGCGCCAAGCCAATATTGTGTGGACGGTTCCGGAGGACACTCCGGAGTCTGGTGGGGGACATCCCTAAAATAGTATTCAGGTACGAGGAAGTGAGGTAGGCGTTTATGAATGCTCTTTATTCCCTGGTCTTGGTTTTGGCCATGACAGCCGTAGCGGTGATAGGGGCCGGAGCGGCAGGGTGGCACTTCTTGTTTGGAGTGCTGATCCCCTACGTGGCGGTTGCTCTCTTTGTTGTCGGGTTTGTCTACAAGGTGGTGGACTGGGCGCGATCCCCGGTTCCCTTCCGGATCACGACGACCTGTGGCCAGCAGGAATCACTGCCGTGGATCAAGCAGAACAAACTGGACAATCCCTCGACAAATGCTGGCACGATCGGCCGGATGATCCTGGAAGTCCTGTTTTTCCGCTCCCTGTTCCGGAACACGAAGTTGCAGCTTGTCCAGGAAAAAGGACCCAAGCTGACCTACGGCTCCAGCAAATGGCTGTGGCTGTTCGCCCTGGTGTTCCACTGGTCTTTTCTGATCATTGTCCTGCGCCACATGCGCTTTTTCACGGAACCGGTCCCAGGTGTCTTCCTGGGCCTGGAAGCCCTGGACGGGATGCTCCAGATCGGGGCCCCGACCCTGTATTTGACCGATTTGTTGATCGTTGCCGGTCTGACGTATCTGTTCGTGCGCCGGGTGGTCGTTCCCCAAATCCGGTACATCTCGTTGCCGGCCGATTACTTCCCCCTGTTTTTACTGCTCGGGATCGCTCTGAGCGGTATTTTTATGCGCTACTTCGCCAAGACGGACATCATCGCGGTCAAGGAACTGACCATGGGCCTGGCGACCTTCAACCCCGTCGTGCCTGAAGCGGTGGGAGCGATTTTTTATGTGCACCTCTTCCTGGTCAGCATACTCCTTGTCTACTTTCCGCTGTCCAAACTGATGCACATGGGCGGGGTATTCATGAGTCCGACCCGGAATCTGCCCAATAACAACCGCATGCAACGGCACACCAATCCTTGGAACTACCCGGTCAAGGTCCACACGTACCAGGCTTACGAGGATGAATTCCGTGACGTCATGAAAGAAGCAGGAATCCCAGTGGAAAAGGAGTAAATAATGTCAGAGCTTCCGAAGCCCGAACACTTGGCGGATATCAACCATACCCCGCCGCGCCGCAATTGGATGGATATACCGGCTGAGTTCCGTCCCGGGACCTGGTGTTATCCCGCTGCTCCCAAGAATTTGAAATATCTCGGCTTCCCGAATCCCCGGGAATGGTCGCCCTTGGATGACGACTGGAAACTGCCCGAAAACTGGCAGGAAATCGTCCATCAGGGATTCCGTGAACGGCTGGACAAATACCGCTCGCTCAAGGTGTTCATGGACACCTGCGTTCGTTGCGGGGCGTGTGCGGATAAATGCCACTTTTTTGTCGGCGGCGGCGACCCCAAGAACATGCCGGTCCTGCGTGCCGAGCTGTTGCGCTCGGTATATCGCAAGGACTTCACCATGGCCGGCAAGATCATGAGCAAATTGACCGGCTCGCGCGTTTTGACCGAAGATGTGCTTAAAGAGTGGTTCCTGTATTTTTATCAATGCACGGAATGCCGGCGTTGTTCCGCCTATTGCCCCTACGGCATCGATACCGCCGAGATCACCATGATGGCCCGCGAACTGCTGCATCTGGTGGGCATCAACATCAACTGGATCATGGAACCGGCTGCCAATTGCAGCCGCACCGGCAACCACCTCGGCATCCCCCCGCATACGTTCAAGGATATCGTCGACTTCATGGTCGAGGACATCGAAGACATTACCGGCGTGAAGATCGACCCGCCCATCAATAAAAAGGGCGCGGACATCCTGTTTATCACCCCGTCCGGCGACGTTTTTGCCGATCCGGGGACCTATACCTTCATGGGCTATCTGATGCTCTTCCACGAGCTGGGGCTCAACTACACCTTGAGCACCTATGCCTCTGAAGGCGGGAACTTCGGCCTGTTCACCTCCCATGAAATGATAAAGCGCCTCAACGCCAAGATGTACGCTGAAGCCAAACGGCTGGGCGTCAAATGGATCCTCGGCGGCGAGTGCGGTCACATGTGGCGGGTGATCAACCAGTACATGGACACCATGAACGGTCCGGCTGATTTTCTGGAAGTGCCGCGTAACCCGATCACCGGGACGGTCTTTCACAATGCCCGTTCGACCAAAATGGTCCATATCACGGAGTTTACGGCCGACCTGTTGCAGCACAACGCCCTGAACCTGGACCCGAGCCGCAACGACCATCTCAAGGTGACCTACCACGACTCCTGCAACCCGGCCCGAGCCATGGGGCTCCTCGAAGAGCCGCGTCAGGTGATCAAAGGGGTCTGCAACAACTTCTACGAAATGCCGGACAATACCATCCGCGAGCAGACTTATTGCTGCGGCGGCGGCGCCGGCCTGAACACCGACGAATTCATGGAAATGCGTATGCGCGGCGGTATGCCCCGGGCCAATGCCGTCCAGCACGTCCATGACAAGTATGGTGTGAACATGTTGTCCTGTGTTTGCGCCATCGATCGGGCGACCCTGCCCCCGTTGATGGAGTACTGGGTGCCCGAGGTGGGCGTGACCGGGGTCCACGAACTCGTGGGCAACGCCCTGGTCATGAAGGGCGAAAAGAAGCGTGAGCTCGATCTGCGTGGCGAAGAGCTGCCGGAGAAGGAGGGCTAGGTAAATGTACGACGGCGGTAAAGTTATCACCGGATTGATCATTTTTGTCGGTTTGATGACCTTCCCTTTCTGGTTCAATCTTGGCAACGCCGCTTATGAGCGCCCTGAGTTGCAAGAGGTCAAGGACGCGGAGGAGTGCATCGAGCCCACCGAATACATGCGCACGGAACACATGCAATTGCTTAATGATTGGCGCGATTCCGTGGTGCGTGAAAAAAATCGGATCTATGTCAGCACCACCGGCAAGGAAGTGACCATGAGCCTGCAAAATACCTGCATGGACTGTCACACCAGCAAACAGGAATTTTGCGACAAGTGCCACAATTCGGCGGCGGTTTCGCCGTACTGCTGGGATTGCCATATCGCCCCCGAAGAGGAGCAGCAGGGGACCGAAAGTGCGCCTAAGGAGGAGTCCCATGGATAACACTCGGAGAAAATTCCTAAAAATAGCGGGGATGGCGGCAGCTGTCGGCATGGGCTCCGGAGTCGCTGGCTCGGCCGTGGCCTCCTACAAGCCGCATCTGTCCAAGCATGAACAGCGCAAAGAGGCCCTGGAAGGCAAACGGTGGGGGCTGGTCATCGATACCCGCAAGTTCAAGTCCCATAAGGATTTCGAACGGTGCATCGAAGCCTGCCATAAGATCCACAATGTTCCCGAGATAGAGGGCAACAAGGAAGTCAAGTGGATCTGGACGGACCACTTCGCGCACGTCTTTCCCGGCCAACCGAATCCGTATCTGGCCGAGCGGCTCGAAAATCAGGAATTCCTGTTGTTGTGCAACCACTGCGATAACCCGCCATGCGTCCGGGTTTGCCCGACCAGGGCGACCTTCCAGCGTGAGGACGGGATCGTGATGATGGATTTTCACCGCTGTATCGGGTGCCGCTATTGCATGGCCGGCTGTCCGTTTGGGGCCCGGAGCTTTAATTTCGGCGACCCCCGTCCGCACATTGAAGAGGAAAACACCGAGTTTCCCGCCCGGATGAAAGGGGTGGTGGAAAAATGCAACCTGTGCGCCGAGCGGCTGGCCGAAGGGAAGATCCCGGCCTGCGTGGAAGCTTCGGAAGGGGGAATCATCTTTGGCGACCTCGACGATCCGGATTCCGAGATCCGCAAGGTCCTCAAGGAGAATTACACCATCCGGCGCAAGGTGGATCTGGGAACCAACCCGAGTGTCTACTACATCGTATAGAGGGGCCGTCTTATGCTGGAAAAAGCGCTTTATGGAGATAAACGGTATTGGTCATGGGTGATTTTTCTCCTGGCCCTGATCGGGATCGGCAGCACCTTCTATTTCATGCAGCTGTCCCAGGGGTTAAAGGTCACCGGAATGAACCGGGATGTGTCCTGGGGATTTTACATCGCCCAATTCACCTATCTGGTCGGGGTTGCCGCTTCGGCGGTCATGCTGGTTTTGCCGTACTACCTGCACGGCTACAAAAAATTCAAAAACATGATTATCCTCGGTGAATTTTTGGCCATTGCCGCGGTGATCATGTGTCTGGGCTTTATCGTGGTTGACCTCGGCCAGCCCCAGCGGCTGATGAACGTGATCCTGCACCCCACGCCGAATTCGATCCTGTTCTGGGATATGATCGTCTTGAACGGCTATCTCATCCTGAACATCGTCATCGGCTGGACCACATTGCAGGCTGAACGCAAGGGGATCAGTCCGGCGAGCTGGGTCAAGCCGCTGGTCTATCTGTCCATTTTCTGGGCGTTCAGTATCCACACGGTCACAGCCTTCTTGTACCAGGGGCTGCCGGGCCGGCATTACTGGTTGACGGCGATCATGGCCGCGCGGTTTTTGTCCTCGGCCTTTTGTTCAGGGCCGGCGATCCTGCTCTTGCTGGCCTTGATCCTCAAGCGGGTCGCCAAGTACGATCCGGGCAAGGAAGCGGTGCAGACCCTGGCCAAAATCATCACCTACGCCATGTGCGTGAACGTCTTTTTCTTCCTGTTGGAAGTCTTTACCGCGTTCTACAGCAACATCCCCGGCCACTATACGCCGCTGGTGTATCTCTTTTCCGGTCTGCACGGACAAAGCGCCCTGGTCGGTTGGATGTGGGCGGCAGTCGTCTTTGCTGTTGTCTCCCTGGTCCTGCTTATTCCGCCGCGGTTTAGGAACAATCCGGAATTGTTGGTTCTGGCTCTCGTCTTCCTGGTCATGGCGACCTGGATCGATAAAGGGCTGGGCCTGATCGTCGGCGGCTTCATTCCCAATCCGTTTCATGGTGTGACGGAATACGGTCCGACCGGTCCGGAACTCATGATCGCCCTTATGATTTATGCCACAGGAGCCCTGGTACTGACAGTGCTCTGGAAGGTGGCCATCGGGGTCAAAAAGGAGATCGGCGCGGTCTGACCGTGTCGAGCCTCTCCAACGCCCGACAGCCCATCTCTGGTCACCCGGGGATGGGCTGTCGTCGTTTTGGCCTTGGCTCACAGAGCGCTTCTGAAAGACGCTGAGCGCGATCCTTGGAACGCAGCTGGGTGCCGCACGGGAGTGTTGCTGCCTGGAAAGAGGGGCCTCGGATTGCCGGAAATAGACGTGGCTTTCTTTTTTAAGCACCTGGAATTTCGTGGTTATTATGAAGTTGAGCGAAATTGGTGCTGGGCAGTTTACAGCCGAAAAGGAAATGTGTAATGCACTGCTGATGGCTGACCCCGTTTGGCGGGGCCTGACCAGTCCAAAATGCATTTTGAGAATTGGAGGTTTATTATGGGTTTCGTAGTGACTGTCGATGCTGAAAAGTGCACCGGCGATAGCGAATGCGTGGATGTCTGCCCTGTGGAAGTCTTCGAGATGCAGGACAACAAGGCTGTGCCTGTGAACATGGAAGAATGCCTCGGCTGTGAGTCCTGCGTCGAGGTGTGTGAAGCCGACGCTATCACCGTCGAAGAAGAATAGCAGCACGTTTTCCGCTCCACACGAGCCCCTGGAGAGTCAGTCTTCAGGGGCTTTTTTTGTCTCAAGGGGCGTTGGCGGCCACCGTCTTGCAAGCATCTGCTCGGAGTTGGTATCATGAATGCGAAATTTTCCGAGGGCATTTTGGGGGCATGTTTATTGAGTAAAATAAGCATTTTGGCTGCAAATTGACGCCCGCTGAGCTTTGGGGCAAAACGCCTTTCGAGGTACGCTCGTTGCCGACCACACAGAGGGGATATTTGGAGTCGGGCTGTGGAGGCGACGACAAGCAATCAGATGAAACCACGAGGGGACTATGCTCTACGATGAAGATTATTTTTTCGGAAAATATAGCCAGATCGCCGCAGGGGCGGATGCGGTCTTTGAACGGGTCAAAGCCGATTTTCCCAATGAGGTCCGGTGTGCCACAGGATGCTCGGACTGTTGTTACGCCCTGTTTGATCTGACCCTGGTTGAAGCCATGGCCTTGAATAAAGCGTTCCGGGAGACTCTGGATGAGGCGACCCGGGAGAAGGTGCTGGAACGGGCCAATAGCGCCGACCGGCAGACGGTCAAGATCAAACGAGAAGCCAATCACGCCCGCCAAAAAGGAGTGGCCCCAGAGGAGATCCTCCAGGAACTCGGCACCAAGCGGGTCCGTTGCCCGCTTCTTGAAGAGGACAACACCTGTTTGTTGTATAATAATCGCCCCATCACCTGCCGCCTGTACGGGATCCCCATGGTCTCGGGGGGGCAGACCCACACCTGTGGTTTGTCGGCATTCGAGCCCGGCGGTCAATACCCCACTGTGGATATGGACAAAATCACCGATCGTCTTCTTGCTTTGGCCCAGGAATTCAGCCAGAGCATCCCCACCAAGTTTACCCAGCTTGGCGAGGTGCTGATGCCTGTTTCCATGGCCCTGTTGACCGAGTTTGACGAGGAGTATCTGGGCATTCGTCCGGAACGTCTTCAAGAGTCGGCAGATGGGGGGCCGCAGGAATGGGTTCTCGGCACCGGGGCGGAAAAGGAGTAGCTGATGGACCAGGAGGCCCAGAAAAAGGCGATTTATGAACGTTTGTCGACCCGTCGGCGGAAATATGTCGACCGCATCGGCTATGACCGTTGGGATCCGTTCCAGGAACCCAAAGACCCCATTGACATTCGCCGTGAAGTGACCCGGCGCAGCGCCCAGGATTTGGCCCGGGATTTTTTTGCCGCCTGCACAGCTGAGGATCAGAATGCCGCCTACACCAACGGTGTGCGGGAGATGTGCAAGGGCATTGTGGCCAGTGAAGACCGTTGCCGTGGGATGTACGATTTCGCCCTGTGGTACCATGAGCAGATCAAAGCCATGGGCCTGGAAAAGGAGATGTGGGAGCGGTAGTTGTGCCGAGTCCTCATGCGATTTTTTGAATGTTGCCTATACACCAGTCTGGAATGTCCAGGCTCCTGGAGAAATAAGAGAAAGGAGAATCCATGTCCGAAAGTCAATTTGATATAGAGGCCTATATGAAGGACCAGCGGGAGCGTATTGCTGAAAACCCCAAAGACAGCGTGGCGCATTACAATTTAGCCACCGTGCTCATCGGCCGGGGGCAGCTCCAGGAGGCCGAAGACCACCTTAAACAGGCCATCCAGGCCGACCCGGAGCTTGCCGAAGCCTATGTGCAATTGGGCGGGCTGGCTATGCACCGCAACGATCTGGCCGCGTGCATGAGCTTTAACCAGCGGGCCACGGAAATCCGGCCCCGCTTCGCCGTGCCCCAGGGCAACCTCGGCTTTGTCCATCTGCAGCAGGGCAATGTCGATCAGGCTGTCAAACATCTCAAACGGGCGATCTCCCTGGATCCCCAATTTGTCCAGGCCATTGCAACACTGGGTAACGCCTATCTCATGGATGGCGATGTGGATGGCTGCATTGAGGAAAACCAGAAAGCGATCGATCTTCAGCCTACGTTTGGTCCGGCATACAACAATATGATGCTGGCTTATATGGAAAAAGGCGATTTTGCAAAGGCGTCTGCCTATTGCAAGCAAGCGGAAGAAAACGGTTTTGAGGTTGCCCAGAAAGTCAAGGACGATCTGGCGGAACACACCGCCTAGTCCACACCGGGCAAGCTGAAAAAAACTTGTTGTTCATGCGCCTTTTTGGTACCCCCGCATCTGACGGTTCAAGGAGGCATTGTGTCCGTCTTCACTGGGTTGGGTTGACAAACTTGTGTCGTTGTACGAAAAATCACAATGTTACCCAAGCTGGGAACCGTCGTGGTCGAGAGGGAGCCACGAAGGACTTAGCGGTTTAAACTAATCAGCCGTCAAAGGAGGATTGGCAATGGCAAAACACCAAACCCCATTGCTGGACCAGCTGGAAAGCGGTCCATGGCCGAGCTTTGTATCTGACATCAAACGGGAGTCTGATGCCCGGCACACGAACGAAAAAGGGGTGGAGTACCAGATCCCGGAAGACGTCTGCGACGATCTTCTGGGCGTGTTGGAACTCTCTTTTAAGGACGGGACAACCCACTGGAAGCACGGCGGCATCGTCGGTGTTTTCGGTTATGGTGGCGGCGTTATCGGCCGGTACTGTGATCAGCCGGAAATGTTCCCCGGCGTGGCCCACTTCCACACCATGCGTGTCAACCAGCCTGCCGGCAAGTACTACACCAGTGAGTACCTCCGTCAGCTGTGCGACCTTTGGGATTTCCGCGGCAGCGGTCTGACCAACATGCATGGGTCCACCGGTGATATCGTTTTCCTCGGTACCCGGACCGAACAGTTGGAAGAAATTTTTTATGAATTGACCCACAACCTGGATCAGGACCTTGGCGGTTCCGGGTCCAACCTGCGGACCCCGGCCTGCTGCCTGGGTGAATCCCGCTGCGAATGGTCCTGCTACAACACCCAGGAGCTCAGCTACCACCTGACCCAGGAGTACCAGGACGAGCTGCACCGTCCGGCCTTTCCGTACAAGTTCAAGTTCAAGTTTGACGGCTGCCCGAACGGCTGCGTGGCTTCCATCGCCCGTGCGGACATGTCCTTCATCGGGACCTGGGCCGACGACATCAAGATCGATCAGGAAGCTGTCCAGGCCTACATCGGCGGTGAGATCGCTCCTAATGGCGGCGCCCACGCCGACCGTGACTGGGGCAAGTTCGACATCCAGAAGGAAGTCATCGATCTCTGCCCCACAGAATGCATGTGGATGGAAGACGGCAAGCTGAAGATCAATGATCGTGAATGCACCCGCTGCATGCACTGCATCAATGTCATGCCCCGCGCCCTGCGCATCGGTGATGACCGCGGCCTGTCCATCCTGGTCGGCGCCAAGGCTCCCATCCTCGATGGCGCCCAGCTCAGTTCCATGCTTGTCCCCTTCATCAAGGCCGAAGAGCCCTATGACGAAATCAAGGAAGTCATTGAGAACATCTGGGACTGGTGGATGGAAGAAGGCAAGAACCGTGAACGCCTGGGTGAGCTGATCAAGCGTCAGGGCTTCCAGAAGCTCCTGCAATCCACCGGCATCAAGGCTCTGGCCCAGCATGTCCAGGAACCCCGCCACAACCCGTACATCTACTGGCACGAAGAAGAAGTGCCCGGTGGCTGGGATCGCGACATCAACGAATTCCGCAAACATCACCAGAGATAAGTAGGGGGGGTGCAACATGGCATTCATTTCTTCCGGATACAATCCAGACAAACCGATGGAAAACCGGATCACAGATATCGGTCCGCGCAAGTATACCGATTTCCTGCCTCCGGTTATCAAGAACAACTTCGGCAAGTGGGCCTGGCACGAGATCATTGAGCCCGGCGTGCTGATGCACAAGGCCGACAGCGGTGACGAAGTCTACACCGTGCGTTGCGGCGCCGCTCGTCTCATGGGTGTGCACACCATCCGCGAGATCTGTGACATCGCCGACAAGCATTGCGACGGCTACCTTCGCTTCACGACCCGGAACAACGTCGAGTTCATGGTCGACAGCAAGGACAAAGTCGAGCCGCTGAAGCAGGATCTGGCCAGCCGTAAGTTCGACGGCGGCAGCTACAAGTTCCCCATTGGCGGTACCGGTGCCGGTATCACCAATATCGTCCACACCCAGGGCTGGGTCCACTGCCACACACCGGCTACGGACGCTTCCGGCCCGGTCAAGGCGGTCATGGACGAACTCTTTGAAGAGTTCCAGCAGATGCAGCTGCCCGCCCAGGTCCGCATCTCCCTGGCCTGTTGCCTGAACATGTGCGGTGCCGTGCACTGCTCTGATATCGCCATTCTCGGGTACCACCGCAAACCCCCGCTGGTTGACGATGAGTACCTGGACAACCTCTGCGAAATTCCTCTGGCTGTCGCCGCCTGCCCCGTGGGCGCGGTCAAGCCGAAAAAGAAGGAAATCGTGGGTGAGAAGGGCGACACCAAGACGGTCAAGACCGTTGAAGTCAACGATGACCGCTGCATGTTCTGCGGGAACTGCTACACCATGTGCCCCTCCCTGCCCCTGGCTGACCAGGAAGGCGACGGTGTGGTCATCATGGTCGGCGGCAAGGTCTCCAACCGGATCTCCGCGCCGAAGTTCTCCAAGGTCGCCGTGGCCTTTATCCCCAATGAACCGCCGCGTTGGCCGAAGCTGTGTGAAGCCATCCACACCATCCTCAATGCCTACAAGGAAGGCGCCCGCAAGTACGAACGCGTGGGCGACTGGGCCGAGCGCATTGGTTGGGAACGCTTCTTTGAAGTCTGTGGCTTGGATTTCTCCCACCACCTGATCGACGACTTCCGCGATCCGGCGTACTACACGTGGCGCCAGACCACGAACTTCAAGTTCACGGAACAATCGGTCAAATATCCTGACATCAAAGCCGAATAAGTTCGGATATCTGGGCGCGGCCATTTGGCCGCGCCCTCACTTCAAAGAAGGGGAGGCACTCCATGGCCGACGAAGAAATCAAACAGAAAATTCTGGATGAGTTGAAAGCGAAATCCAAAAACAAATCCAAATTCTATTTCAGTGACCTGCAGAAAATGACCGGCATGAAGCCCCGTGAAGCCAAAAAGATCATCAATGTCATGGTGACCGATGGCGATCTGGTTTATTGGTCCAGCGGGTCGACCACCATGTATAGCCTGCCCGGCGCGGGCAAGCAGTCTGCTGCTGAGGGCGAGGACTAGGAACGAACATCGTGTCGCTGCACATGCCACGTCTGATCCTGGCCGGTTTGTCCGGGGGATCGGGCAAAACAATTCTGACTCTCGGCCTGTGCCGGCATTTCGCCCAGAACGGGTTTGTCGTGAAGCCCTTTAAAAAGGGTCCGGATTATATTGACGCCTCTTGGATGGCCTTGGCAGCCAATCGGAGTGCGTCGAATCTGGACCCTTTTCTTATGGACGCCAGCCTGATCCGATCGCTTTTTGCAGACGCCTCCCAAGGGGCGGATATGGCGGTGATCGAGGGCAACCGGGGGCTTTTTGACGGCAAAGATATTGAAGGATCCTGTTCCACGGCGGAATTGGCCAAGACCCTCCGTGCCCCAGTGATTCTGGTTGTGGACTGCACCAAAATGACCCGGACCACGGCAGCTCTGGTGCAGGGGTGCCATGATTTCGACCCAGAGGTGTTCCTTGCCGGAGTGGTCCTGAACAGGACTGCCGGACAACGCCACCGTCGCATTGCTCGCGAGAGCGTCGAGCGCTATACTGATGTCCCGGTGTTGGGAACGTTGCCCAAGCTGCGCGAGAATCCCATCCCTGAGCGGCACATGGGGTTGGTCTCTGACCAGGAATATGAGGCAGACGGGCCCTTGGAAGAACTTGGCCGGACAATTGCTGATTGGGTCGATGTCGAGCGCATCAGGGATATCGCCAGCTCAACGCCGGAGTTGCCGGTGGATACCGGCGTTTTGTGGCCCGAAGCGGTCACGCGGGAGACCGTGCGCATCGGCGTGGTCCGCGATGCAGCGCTGTGGTTTTATTACCAGGAAAATATCAAGGCCCTGGAGCATGCCGGTGCGGAAATTGTCCACATCAGTCTGCTTGATGATGCGGACTGGCCCGAGCTCCACGGTCTTTATCTCGGTGGCGGCTTCCCTGAAACGCTGGCCCCGCGCCTCAGCGCCCAGGAAGGGATCCGGCAGCGCGTTGGTGACCTGGCCCGGAGCGGGCTGCCCATCTACGCCGAATGCGGCGGTTTGATGTATTTGTGTCAGGAACTGGCGTACGAAGGCACAGTCTATCCCATGGCTGGGCTCTTCCCGGTCCGTGCCGAAATGGGGCGAAAACCCCAGGGGCATGGTTACACCAAGGCCCGGGTGGTTCTGCCCAACCCGTATCACCCCCAGGGCGCGGAAATCCCTGGTCACGAGTTCCACTATTCTCAATGCCATACCTTGCGCGGTGAGACCCCACCGCTGGCCTTCTTCATGGAACGGGGATGCGGAATCCAGGAAGGCTTCGACGGTTTCGTCTTTCAAAATACTCTGGCTTGCTATACCCATCTCCATGCCCTGAGTTCCCCCCATTGGGCCCCGAATTTCGTGTCCGCCGCCCTGGCCTATAAAACCTCCCTCCATGGTTGATTTCTCCGGTTGCGCACCTCCATAAGGATCGCGGAAACGGGATCATTTCCCAAGCTCTTCCAGCCTCTCTCAAGTTCCCCATGCCGGAAAAACAGTGCCTGAGACCAATCCCTGCCCGCGGCAACGGCCTTCAGCGACCGGGAGAGTGTGTCTCTTCGTTCGATGACCTCTGATGGCCAGGTTCCCAGAACGGTTGGCACTACGACCCAACACATGAGGCCCTGTTCACTGTCGCCATGGCCCCTTCCGGATCTCTTTGCCGAAAGCGGGCCGTCACGGTTGCGGTTCTGGCTCCATGGGGCCGTCCAGAGGCGGATTTGAGGTCCTGGGGAAATTCTGGATTCCGGTTTTGTCTCCCCAAAAAAACACTTGACCGGGATAGGAATAATTATTATTTCTATATTCAACGGAAACAAAAAGGGAGGATTATATGGGACAGCTGAGTAATTACAAAGATTTGCTTATAGATTGGGAAATGACCCCCGAAGAAGCCGTGACTCTGTACCTCGAATGGGGCAACAACCATCGCCGCGGTGAGCGGCCCCCGGTACGGTCCAAGAATGAGCATTCCAACTACTTCGTGGTCAGCAATTGGGAAAATCGACCCAAGGTCTACCTGGTGCGGCGCAACTCAGATGGTGCTGAAGAATTGGCGGAACTGCCGTTGCCGCCCACACTGGGTGAGCATTTCCAACAGGAAGTCGGTGGACACCGCGGTGTGTATCCTGTGAATACCGAAATACGCCAATGGCTTGAAAAGCAGCTTTTTGAATAAATCTCCTTCCAACCCCTTCCTCCTCTTGCACTAGCAGACGACAAAACGCCGGCGAAAGTCGGCGTTTTGTTTTTTCGGCAGGCGCAGCGCTTTTTTGGGGAGATATCGTCCAGAGGGTGGACACACGCCTGCAACTGCGAAGGGGGTATGGCCGCCTTTTCAAGGCGGCCAAAATAGCGTATATGCCAAATGGGCGTTGGTCCGGGAAATCCGGGCGAAAGCGCCCTTTTTTCTTGTCTCTTGGAGGGAAAATGGACGAACCACACTGCCAGCGGTGCGGGACCTGCTGCCGTAACGGTGGACCGGCTTTGCACAGCGAAGATGCGGTCCTGTATCGGGACCAGATTTTGCAAAAAAAACACCTGCTGACCCTGCGCCGGGGCGAGTGGGTGTATGACAATGTGCAGGGTCGTGTAGAACCGCTGGAACAGGAAATACTCCGGGTTGCCGGTAAAACGGGCAGCCAGGTCTGTATTTTTTTTCAGGACTCGGCCTGCGCCTGTGCGATTTATGCACGCCGCCCCCTTGAATGCCGGACATTGAACTGTCAGGCCCCGGAGGCATTAGCGTCATTGTATGCTCATGAGCGACTGACCCGATTTGATCTGATTGCTGCTGATTCCGGGCTTGGTGAACTCATGACCTGGCATGAAACGGTATGTGCTTATAGCCAAATAGCTGATGTGTGCGCCCGGTTGCGAGCGGGAAACGACCCGAAGGCGCGGCAGGAGCTTGAAGCGATCGTGCGCAAGGACATCAATGCACGGCAGACACTGCGTGAAAAAGGGGCATTGGACGAGCAGTCCCTGCGGTTCGTTTTCGGCCGGCCCTGCACGGAGACGTTACCGGCCTTTGGTGTACGGGTGGTTGCGGACCGTGAAACGGTGCAATTTTTGGTCTGATCCAGGGCCGAGCGCTTGTGGGTCACGGATTCAGGCAATAGTACAAAAGATTTTCCAAAACAGTGGTGAGTTCACCGCAAATGCCGCCTTGCCCGGGGAACGGGCCGATGAGCTTTTCGCGCACAGCCTGCGCCTCCTCACAGCCGCTGCGGATGGGAGTCGACCGTCCGGCGTGGGCCGTGGCAGCATAACGCTCCATCAGGAGGTAGGAGCGCATGAGATCTCGAAAGCGCAAGGAGAGGCGGTGGAAACGGGGAGCCGCAAAGGCCCAGTATCGAAGCGCTTGAGGCGTTGGAGGGAGGGCCTGAATCTGATGGGCCAGACCGTGCAGGGTGGACAGATGGAACCCCGGCAGACCGCGGCGCCAGCCTAAAAGCCATGGGCGGCGCCAGTTGAGCAGGAAGTGGCGCTGTCCCAGGGAGAGACAATCCTCCAGCAGGGGTAGAAAGGCGTGGAGCGTGGCGTCGTCCCATTGCCGTGGAAGGGAGGAGGGCTCCCATTCGGGGATCTCTGAGCCCAAGGCTTGCCCCGTGGCCCAAGAAAGAATATGACCGAGCCACCGGTTGGCCTGCGGGGAGCCGGGCGTTTCCAGATGCAGATAACTGATGATATACCGGCCCGCGCCCACTCGTCCGGTCAACACCGCCGGTTCACCGCGCAGGATGTCAGCGTTGAGGTTGATGCCGTAAAGGTCTTCCCAGGCAGGGAGATGGGCGTCAGGGATGTCCCGATAGGGAAGGTCAGCGACCCAGAAGTCTTCCTGGGGGGCTTGATAGCGAGCCAGGACCGTCAATTCTGCGCGGTCAGGGACGTCGAATTGCGATGGCCACCAGACTGG
This sequence comes from Desulfohalobium retbaense DSM 5692, assembly GCF_000024325.1. Taxonomy (NCBI): domain Bacteria; kingdom Pseudomonadati; phylum Thermodesulfobacteriota; class Desulfovibrionia; order Desulfovibrionales; family Desulfohalobiaceae; genus Desulfohalobium; species Desulfohalobium retbaense. Next base: position 311,663 of record NC_013223.1, read on the forward strand.
AGCCGTCAACGGGGCCTGGTCTTCGGGGGGGCACAATGGATGGTCCGTTGCCAACTCCAGCGCCATGTGTCCGCTGCAATTGACCAAGCGATCGGCGATCGGTTTCCGGCCACAGGGACAGAGGTGAAGGCTCTCGGCGGTATTCTCTGCATTGAGAGCCATGCCGGCTCCGCCACAGAAGCCGACATACATCCCTCCGTGGCGAAGATACTCGCGGATGGCTTCCCTGCCCTCGGTACCAAGATGAAGCGCCCGCTGCTTGGCCCAGCCTCCCGGAACGATCAGAGCGGCCGGGGCGTGGTGTTGCAGTGCTCCCCGGGCGATGTCACGGCCTCTGAGAACCAGGACCTCGGCACCGAGTTCGTTGAGTCCGCGCCATAAAAGCGTTCCCCACAATTGGGAATGGCCCCAGAACAAGGCGATGGTTGACTTTCCGCTCCTGGCGGCTAGGTTTTCGGCCATGTCCGCTCCCCTAGCAGCTGCCGGGCACAGGGGCAAGGTGGAGGCCAAGAATAGAGGTGGTTGGGGCCGGTTTTGTGATTTTGCCCCCGGTCTGGAAGAACTCGCTGCCAAGGCAGCCTAAGTTTCCTGCCCGCCGGGGCAGGGATCGCCGAGCAGTGGTTGCCTTGCGGAATATATTGCCGCGACCAAATTTCGAGCTGGCAGGAATCAACGCTGCCTAGTGAGCTCAGACAGCTTCCAGCCCGTGTTCAAAACCCCAGAACCGGTCCCGGCAGCAGGGGCTGCTTCTCGGAAGCAGGCTGGATCCAGACTTTTTCGGCTCGGTTTTGCGATTTTGCCCGGGCTGCCACCAATCTCCTGCGGCGGCGAAGACTTCCCGCTTGCCGCTGAACAGTGAAGGTCATTTTTTTTCAAGACGATATCTTTTTGAGGAAGAAGCGGAGCACACCATGGCTGAAGCACATCTCTCCAAGGGCTATGAACCCAAGGACGTTGAAGACCGGTGGTTGGACCACTGGCGCGAGAACCAGACATTTTCTCCGGACGCCGAACTGGAGGACGGACAACCTCCCTACAGCATCGTTATTCCGCCGCCCAACGTCACCGGCACGCTGCATATGGGGCACGCCCTCAATTTGACGCTCCAGGATATATTGTGCCGTTATAATCGGCAAAAGGGGAAAAAGGTCCTCTGGGTGCCGGGCACTGATCACGCCGGCATCGCGACCCAGAATGTGGTCGAAAAAGCCCTGGCCCAGGAAGGGACAACCCGCCAGGAACTCGGCCGGGAAGCGTTTGTTGAGCGCGTTTGGCAGTGGAAAGAGGAGTATGGCGGCAAGATCCTGAACCAGATCCAGCGCATGGGCGCTTCCGTGGACTGGTCCCGGCTCCGTTTCACCATGGATGAAGGCTTGTCCCGGGCGGTGCGCGAAGTCTTCGTCCAGTTGTATGAAGACGGGCTGATCTACCAGGGCAATTACATTATCAATTGGTGTCCCCGCTGCCACACCGCTCTGGCCGATCTGGAAGTGGAGTACGCGGAAAAAGAAGGCGGTCTCTACGAAATCCGGTATCCGCTGGCTTCCGGCGAAGGCCATCTGGTCGTGGCCACGACGCGCCCGGAAACCATGCTCGGCGACACGGCCCTGGCCGTGCATCCGGAGGATGAGCGGTTCAGTCACCTCATCGGCCAGACCGCCATTGTTCCCCTGGTCGAACGGGAAATCCCGATCATCGGCGATTCCTATGTCGATCGCGAATTCGGGACCGGCTGTCTCAAGGTCACGCCGGCCCACGATCCCAACGACTTTGAACTCGGGCGCAGCCACAGCCTGGACTCGGTCCGGGTCATTGACGACGCCGGGATCATGACTGAAGCGGCCGGATCGGCCTACGCCGGCTTGGACCGGTTCGCGGCCCGCAAGCAGGTGGTCCGGGATCTCGAGGCCCAGGGGGCGCTGGCAAGCCAGAAGAAATATCTGCACAACGTCGGGCATTGCTACCGCTGCGACACTCCGATCGAGCCCACGGTCTCCAAGCAATGGTTTGTGGCCGTTGGCCCCCTGGCCAAGCGGGCCCGCGACGCCGTAGCCGACGGAAAGACCCGAATCGTGCCCGGCAATTGGGATAAGACCTATTTTGAATGGCTGGATAATATCCGGGATTGGTGCATTTCGCGTCAGATCTGGTGGGGCCACCGTATCCCGGCCTGGACTTGCCAGGAGTGCGGCAAACTCATTGTCAGCCGCGAGGACCCCACGGTATGTCCCGATTGCGGCCATACCAGCCTGCACCAGGACGAAGATGTCCTGGACACCTGGTTTTCTTCGGCCCTGTGGCCGTTTTCCACGCTGGGCTGGCCGGACGAGACCCAGGAGTTGGCAACCTTTTATCCGACTTCGGTTTTGGTCACCGGCTTCGATATTCTCTTTTTCTGGGTCGCCAGGATGATGATGATGGGACTGCACTTCAAGGACGAGGTCCCGTTTCACGACGTGTATATCCATGCCCTGGTCCGGGATGAGGACGGCCGGAAGATGAGCAAATCCACGGGGAATGTCATCGATCCCCTGGATATGGTTGCCAAATACGGCACCGACGCCTTGCGGTTTACGTTGACCGCGTTTGCGGCCATGGGCCGGGATATCAAGCTCTCCGAGAAGCGCATTGAAGGCTATCGCCATTTCATGAACAAGATCTGGAACGCGGCCCGCTTCGCGTTGATGCACCTGCCTGGGGACATGGGTGAACCCGAGCCGGATCCCTCTGACTCCCTGGTCCACCGCTGGATCCTGCATCGCCTGGAAGAGGTCAAGCAGGCGGTGGGGGCGGCCCTGGAAGAATACCGGTTCAATGATGCGGCCCAGGAACTCTACCAGTTTGTCTGGCACGAGGTCTGCGACTGGTATCTGGAAATGGTCAAGCCGGAACTCTACGGCGAAGACGAAGCGGCCAAAAACAGGGCCAGAAGTGTGCTGCACACGGTGCTGCGAGAAGTCCTGGTCCTTTTGCATCCGACCATTCCGTTTATCACCGCGGAAATCTGGAACAGCCTGCCCGGTGTGGGCGAGCGTGACCTGGCCGTGGAGCCGTTACCCGCCAGCCGCCCGCACCTGGAAGATTCGAGCGTCCAGGAATCCATGGAATTCGTCCAGGAAGTGGTTGTCAGTGTTCGGACTATACGCGGCGAACTGAATATCAATCCCTCCTTACCCCTGACCACGCTGGTGCGCACCAACGGCGAACAAGCCGATGTCCTGCGCGGGCAGGAGGAGGTCATCCGCTTTTTGGCCCGGATCGATTCACTCCAGGTGGATGCAGAACTGGAGGCTCCCAAGGGGGCTGGGACAGCGGTGGTCCGCGGGGCTGAAATTTTTGTCCCGTTGGAGGGGATCGTAGATTTTGACGCGGAACTGGCCCGCCTGGAAAAGGAACTCGCCAAACTCGACAAGACCCTGCAAGGGATTCAAGGCAAGTTGGCCAACGCGAATTTCGTGAACAAGGCGCCGGCCGCTGTTGTGGACAAGGAAAAAGCCAAAGCGGCGGAACTCGAAGAGAAAAAGGCCAAAATGGTTACCCTGCAGCAACGCTTGCAGGTCATGAGCGGATAAAGGGGAGTGTATGGCGTGCGTGTATCTCTTGGGAGCCGGCCCGGGCGACCCCGGCCTGTTGACCCTCAAAGCCAAGCGCATTTTGGAGACGGCTGATGTGGTCGTCTACGATTATTTGGCCAACAAAGCCTTTCTCAATTTCTGCCGCCCCGAGGCGGAGATCCTGTATGTAGGCAAGAAAGGTGGGGACCACACCCTGCCCCAGGACAAAATCAACGACCTTTTGGTGGAAAAGGCCAAAGCGGGGAAGGTCGTCGCCCGGCTTAAGGGCGGAGACCCGTACGTTTTCGGGCGCGGCGCCGAAGAAGCCGAAGAGTTGCTCGAGGCCGGGATGGACTTTGAAGTCGTGCCAGGGGTGACCTCTGCCGTGGCCGGTCCCGCCTATGCCGGCATCCCGTTGACGCACCGCAAGTACGCCTCCTCTGTTTCCTTTATCACCGGTCACGAAGATCCGGATAAACCAGAGAGCGCGCACAATTGGCAGGCCCTGGCCGCCGGGACGAGCACTCTGGTCTTTTTCATGGGCGTGAAAAATTTGCCCCATATCAGTTCGAGTTTGATCGCCAACGGGATGGATCCGGAGACCCCGGCCGCGTTGGTACGCTGGGGAACGACCTGCGAACAGACCTCTTTGGCTGCTCCTCTGCACGCTATTGCCGAGGAGGCTCAAAAGCAGGGGATGCGCCCGCCAGCGCTGCTCGTGGTGGGGCAGGTGGTGCGTTTGCGGGAGACCCTGGGCTGGTTTGAGAAGAAACCCATGCTCGGATGCCGGGTGGTGGTCACCCGGGCCCGGGAACAGGCGAGCAGCTTTTTGTCCCTGCTCGAAGAAAAAGGGGCCTGCTGCCTCCAATTTCCGACGATCGCGATTGAAGCCCTGCCCGATTACGGGGAAGTCCAAGAGGCCATAGGGACGCTCGCTGAATACGATTGGCTCATTTTCACCTCGGTCAATGGGGTGATCTGGTTCTGGAAGGAGTTGCAACGGGCCGGACTCGACAGCCGGGCCCTGGGGGGACGGCAGGTGGCCGCCATTGGCCCGGCCACTGCCGACAAGCTCCGGGAGAAGGGGATCGAACCGGATTTTGTGCCTGAGAAGTATGTGGCGGAGCATGTGGTCGAAGGCCTTCTCGCCCGTGGTGTCGCCGGCAAGAAGGTGTTGCTGCCCCGGGCTGAAGTCGCCCGGGAGGTGCTGCCCCGGCAGCTCCGAGAAGCCGGAACCGAGGTTCGCGTCCTGCCGGTGTACCGCACCGGGCTGGCCCAGCAAGGCGAGGAAGAGGCCCAATTGCTTGAGGACTTGCAGGCTGGAAAGGTCCAATATGTGACCTTTACCAGTTCTTCGACGGTGGAGAATTTTTTCAGCCGCATCCCGGCCGAGACCATCGCCCCGTATGTTGGGACATCGCTGCGTCTGGCCTGTATCGGGCCGATTACGGCGAACACCCTGCAGCAGTATGGATTTACGGCGCAGGTGGAGCCCGAGGAGTACACCATCCCGGCCCTGGCCCAGGCCTTGGAAGAGGATTGCCTCCATTTCAGGGGCCAGTAACGGGATTGTGCCGTTTTCCAGAACGTTGTTACCGACCGAGACTTTCCATGTCTGAACCCATGCCGTTGGCTGTCCTCGTCTCCGGGGGGGGCTCCAACCTCCAATCGCTCATCGACAGTATCGAGGCTGGACGCGTTCCGGCGCGTATTGTTCTGGTGCTCGCCAATACGCCTGACGCGTATGGCCTCGTTCGCGCCGAAAAGCACGGCCTGCCGACGGCTGTCGTGCCCCACACTGCCTATCCGGACCGTGAAAGCCATGACCGTGATGTGGTGGCCGCCATCCGGGCTGCCGGGGCCGAGGCCGTTGTCCTTGCAGGGTACATGCGGCTCTTGTCTCCGTTTTTTATCCAGGCCTTTCCCCAGCGGATTTTGAATATCCACCCGGCGTTGCTCCCTGCGTTTCAAGGATTGCATGGGCAACACCAGGCAGCGGAGTATGGGGTCAAGCTCGCCGGAGCCACTGTCCATTTTGTGGATGAGGAATTGGACAACGGTCCGATCATTATCCAGGCCGCCCTGCCGACCCAGGAGGGTGACGACGGTGATACCTTGGCCCAGCGAATTCTGCATCTCGAACACCGGATCTATCCCCAGGCGGTCAAGTGGCTGGCAGAAGGCCGCTTGCAGATTCGCAAGCGGCACGTCGTTGTCGACAACGCCCCGGATCCCGGGCCTGCCCCCGGGAGTGACGCATCTGTCTGCCTCTTTGCTCCTGGACTGGAGCCCGGGATGTAGTGCCGAGAACCGGGCACGGAGTCACGGCTTGAACACAAATGGAAGTCGTCCTGCCCGGAGGCGTTGTCTCTGCCTGGGCGCCTGGGACCTGGAACGGGGAGATCCTCCCGCCCTGCGAACGCGGAATACTCGAGACGGCCATGCCGGAATTGCCAGAAGTGGAAACCATCGCCCGGGGGCTCGATGCGGCTCTCACGGGGCAGCATATCGCCAGCGTGCATCTGCGCCGTGATGCGGTCGCCTGCGGTGATGCACAGCGGATACGCGAGGATGTCCCGGGGCGGTGTATCAAGCGGGTCTGGCGGCGGGCGAAATTGCTGCTTGTGGATTGTGTTCCCGATCGGCACCTGGTCTTCCATCTCAAAATGAGCGGCAAGCTCCTGCTCGGCGGTCCCCTTGCCGGACAGGAAAAGCACGTCCAGGCCTGGTTCGGGCTGCAAAGCGGCGAATCCTTTGTCTTTCAGGATGTCCGCAAGTTTGGGTATATCCGGCTCTTTGACGGGGCTGAACTCGCCAAGTGGCCGTTTTTCGCCAGTCTGGGCCCGGAACCTTTCGACCTCGACGGCCCCGGCTTTGCCCGGATCCTGTCCGGACGCCGGGCGCGGATCAAGAGTCTGCTGCTCGACCAGACGGTCATCGCCGGGATCGGCAATATTTACGCCGATGAAGCGTTGTTTCGCGCCGGCATCCACCCCGCTACACCGGCGGATCGCCTTTCCCCGGGAGCCCTGAATCGTTTGGTCTACGCCCTGCATGCGGCCCTGAATAAGGGATTCGCTTCGGGCGGCTCCTCGCTGCGCGATTACGTCGACGCCCTGGGCAAGCGGGGCTCCCACCAGAATGAATTCCAGGTCTACGGGCGATGCGGTGCATCATGTCCCTGTTGCGGTCGCTGTCTGGAGCGAACCACCGTGGCCGGCAGGACCTCGACCTTTTGCCCCCGGTGTCAACCCCTTTCTGACTAAGCCCTTCCTTTTCAGTCCTGCGTCTTGAGCAGGGCGAATCCCTTCCGTGCTTCCCGAACAAATGCCTGTACCCGATCGGGGTCTTTGCGCCCCGCATGGTCCTCGACACCTGTATGAGCGTCCACACCGGCCGGGCGAACTGCGGCAATCGCCGCTGCCACATTGTCCGCTGTGAGCCCTCCAGCCAGAATCACGGGCCTGGGGGCCGCACGCACGATGGCCGCGCTGGTTTGCCAGTCATGGATATAGCCGGTCGCACCACTTGCACCGGTGGTGGGGTCGAATGTGTCGGTGAGAAAACCGTCGACAAAAGGGGCGAGCCTCTGGAGCTGCTGCGCCAGCTGGTCCAGTGGGTCACGTCCGATGACCAGGCTGTGGAGAATACCCAGCTCAGGGGCCAGGCGGCGAAGCTCTTGGAGTGCGCCCAAGGGCATTGGGGCATGGAGTTGGACGGCGGCCACCCCCAGGGTATGACACAAGCCGACGATCGCTTCTGGGGTGGTTTCGTAGGTAATGCACACAGCCCGGGCGTGGATGCCGGTTTTCCGGATCAATTCGGCGGCAGAGGCTTCGCTCAGGTCTGGGGCGTGGACTGGCAGCCGGAAGGGAAATCCAAGATAATCCACTTCCGCCTCAAGAAGCAGGCGGACTTCTTGTTCATCCCGGATACCGGCTATTTGGATGCACGGGGCATGGAAAGGCAGGCGGGATGCGGCCATGACAGAGGCTCTTTGGTTAGAGGGCTCGGTTGGTGGAATTGGGCGCGTCCTGGATCGGCTCCCTCGAAGACAACGCAAGGCGCCTGCTTAGTCCCGATAGGCGACCAGCGAGGCGAGGCACTCGGTGTCGGAGAAATGTTCCCGATAGAACACAATGCGCAAGTTGCTGAAAGAGCGCACTAATTCGTTGGGGCGCAGGAGGTGGTCGCGATTCGAGGTCATTTGGGGACAGTCCCGGCGAGGGTCGTCCAAAAGGGTGTGAATGAGAAGGACACCGCCGGGCACGAGGGCCTCGGCAAGGTAGGGAAAGAGCCGTCGATCCAGAAATCGAACGGTGAGCACGAGGTCGAAGCGTTCGGCTGGGGGGCGGTAGGTGTCGAGATCGGCCTGGACCGGATGGATTCGGGGGTGGCCTCGCTCCTGCAAGCGCTGTATGGCCGCATCGGCAATATCCACGCTGTATACCTGGTAGCCTTTGTCGGCCAGGAAGGCAGCATTGGCCCCCGTCCCGCCGGCCAGGTCGAGAGCGGTCTTGCCTTCCCCATCGGGAACATGGTCTGGAAGCAAGGCGCAAACCCGCTCCGGCGGCGGGTTGTTGCGGTATCTGTCGTTCCAGCGGGTGCGGTCTTTATCCATGTTTCTGGGGATCCTCGCTGCCAAAGAGAAGGTGTTTGGCGATCTCGAAATCGTAAAACTGGAGCGGGTCCTTCAACTCGCCTTCATACATCTGCGAGGCCTGTCGGACGTCTTCGTAGGAGAGCCAGCCGTGGCGCTGCCAGACATCGGGCTCTTGTTCATTGCACAGTCTGAACTGGATGACGCCGTCGTGATCCCGGACGTACATTTTGACCTGCCGGTTGTTCGGGACCGGAAAATAGTACGTCCCTCGGAAATCCTGCATGCATGCGCTCCTTCTGGGTTCAATGTTGGTAAAGACTGAAGATCGGTGTGAACAATGCGGTATTTCAGTGTTCGGGAAAGAGAAGCTGGACCAATTGATCGGGAGATTTGATGAGTTCCTGGGCCCCGTTTTCCGTGAGTTCCGGCGCATCGCGAAATCCCCACAAGACACCGATGGTCAGGACCTCGGCCGCGCGGCCGGTACGCACGTCCACCGCGGAGTCGCCGACAAACAGGCAATGCGATTTGTCGAGGCCAAAAGAGGACATCAGTTCCAGCAAGGCGGTGGGGTCCGGTTTTTTGGGAACATTGTCTCTGGCCCCAATGACCGCGTCAAACAAGTCGGGGTCAAAGAAATGGGCCACAGTCTCCTCGGTGTTCGCCTGCGGTTTGTTGGACAAGATGTTCAACCGCATGCCTCTGGCTTTGAGTGTGGCCAGCATGTCCGGGACACCGGGATAGGGATGGGTCTTGTTCGCCCAGTTCCGGGCGTAGCTGTCCTGCATCTGGGCCAGACAGTGGCGGATGTGTTCCGGAGAACGGGCGTGCTCGGGCAGGGCCTGGCGTACCAGGGCCTCCATGCCTTTGCCGACGAAGTAGCGGTACGCCTGAACCGGGTGGGGCGGGTGGCCGTTGTGCTCTAAAACCGAATTCATGGAGTCGGCCAGATCGTCCAAGGTGTTGAGCAGGGTCCCGTCGAGATCAAAAAAGACTGTTGAATAGGGCATAGGTACTCAAATTGGGCCGGATTATTTTGGGGCCGGCGGCTGGGGCTGGCCAGCGCGAGGCCAGGCGTTGATGATAGATTGGACCAAAGTGGCCAGGGGAATGGCAAAAAAGACCCCCCAAAAGCCCCAGATGCCTCCGAAAAAGAGGATGGCCACAATGATGGCCACAGGATGGAGATTGACCACTTCACTGAGCAAAAGGGGCACGAGCAGGTTGCCGTCCAGAATCTGCAAAATGGTGTACCCGATGATAGCGTAGATAAATTCCTGCCCCCAACCCCATTGGAAGTAGGCGACCAGGGCCACGGGCAGGGTCATGACCGTGGCGCCGACATAGGGCACGATGACGGATATCCCAACAAGAAAGCTAAGTAAAATAGCATAGTTGAGGTCGATGATCAGAAACAGGCCGTAGGCCGCGCCCCAGACAATGAGGATCTCCCAGACTTTGCCCCGGACGAAATTGCCGATCTGGCGGTCGACGTCGTGCCAGATCCGGCGGGTCAGGGTATAGTCTTTGGGCATGAACATCTTGATGTAATTGATGATCTTGGATTTATCCTTCAGGAAGAAAAAAACCATGATCGGGACCAGGATCATATAAATCAGCAGATTAAACAGCGACCGGACGGAGGCCAGGGAAATGGAGAGCACCCGTTGCCCCAGACCGGTGAGCTGGGATTTCAGGGCAGCGACCACATCCAGGATCTGGTCTTCGGTGATAAATTTCGGATAGCGCTCCGGCAGACGCATGAGTTCACGTTGGCCAGCAGCGAGCATGGACGGCAGTTCCTGAAAAAATTGCACAATCTGTTGCGACAGCAGCGGTAACAATCCAAGTACAAGAAAAAAGAGAAAAAAGACGAATATGAGAAAAACGAGGCACACGGCGAGCATGCGCGGGACGCGGCGGTTTTCCAGAAAACGGACCAGTCCCTCCAGAAGGTAGGCCAGGACCACGCTGGCCAGCACCGGTGCGATGAGATCGCCCACCGTCATGATCAGCAGGATGCAGCTGATCAGAATCAAGGCCAAAATGACGACCTGGGGGTCGGAAAAGTGGCGGCGAAACCATTCGCGGATGAGGTTCACAACGAATATCCTTCGTGCTGATTGGTGTCGTTTTTCCAAATCGGGGGCACCGTTTCGGCAAGGCCGCCCAACGCTTTGGGGCCCAAACTCCGATGGGCCTGCCCAGCAAGGATTTTTTGAGCGCTCTTGAGTGCCACCGGCTGAGCGGGTCTGATACCTCGGCGGCAAGGTTCCCTGTGATCCTTAGAACAGCCCGTGCAACGGACCTCCAGGCGCCGCCAACTCGTCAACACGCTTTTCCACCTCCGGGTCAGGCTCCAAGGGCGGGGCGTGGTAGGATTTGAGCCGGGCGTCGATGACCAGCGCCCCGGTGCATCCCCAATGCTTGGATTGGACAAAGGCCCCGAGACCGTAGCTGTCGGTCGCCGGATCGGAGCGGGTAAACGTCTGCCACAGGAAATCGTCCCATGAGTTCGCCGCCTCCTCGCTGGCATCAACAACAACCACAAGTTGGAAGCCGCTCCAGTCGGCAGGACTTTCTTCCAGATGGCGGCAGAGCTGGTCAAGTGCCGGATCTTGCGTGTCCCTGGGCAAGGTGTGCCGGGGGGCGGACAATACGGCGATGCCCGGGGCAAAGCAGCGGGGGGCGCTGAATCCCTCGGGCAAAGAGACGTCAGTCGGGAGTTCGCTGTCCAGGCGGTTGGTGTCCGGGCCCGCTGCGGCGATGATCCCTTTGGACCCCTGATTGAGACTGATCCCGGAGTAGTCGAGGGTATCCATTGTTGTTCGGGTGATGAGGTGCAGATCGCGCCGCCAGTCGACTCGGCCAAGGATATGCCGGAAAAAGGCTGGAATATCCTTGGTGCTGAGCCGGGAGTCGTCTTCGCGGGCCCCGATGAAAAGATATTTCGACAATGAGGTCTGGGTCGACCCTAATAAAGACAGAGCGTTGGTCAAAAGTTCCTGGGGCTGGCGCTCGCTGGCGAAGGGGACATAGCGCTCGCTCCCGATGGCCAGCAATAAGGGATGGACGCCAGCGGCATCCACCGCGTGGACCTCGTGAACACCCTGAAAAACGCTCCCTACCAGAGGTTCGGTGAGTTCGTGGATAAACGTCCCGAAAACCGTGTCTTCCTGTGGCGGGCGCCCGACCGTGGTAAAGGGCCAGATGGCCCCGTTGCGATGGTAGACCGCATCGACCTTGAGCACGGGAAAGTCGTGGGTCAGGCTGTAGTACCCGAGGTGGTCTCCGAACGGCCCTTCGGGTTTCAGGGCCCCCGGCGGGACATGACCACATATGCAGAAATCGGCCTCAGCGAGCAAAGGCAAGGGATGGTGTTCGCTTTGGACCAGCGTGGGGCGGTGGCCTCCGAGCAGGCCGGCGAAAAAGAGTTCCGGGAGATTCTCGGGCAGCGGCATGACCGCGGCCAGCGTCATGGCTGGAGGCCCGCCGACAAAAATATTCACCGGCAGGGATTCTCCTTTTTCCAGGGCCTCGGTGTGGTGCGGCCCGATTCCCCGGTGGATCTGGTAATGCAGCCCGACTTCGGTGTCGGGGACGAAATGGTTGCCGCTGAGCTGGACCCGGTACATGCCGAGATTGGTGTGTTGCCAGTCAGCGCGGCGGGGCGAGCGGCTCAGGACCTGAGGCAGGGTGACATATCCACCGCCGTCTTCCGGCCAGGAGACAAGCTGGGGCAGATTGGAAATTGTTGTTGTGTTCGCCAGCACCGGGCCGCTGCGGCGCAGCATGGGGCGCGTGTGCCACAGGGCGCGGGGCAGGGAGCCGAGCCGCCATGGCCGGCGAAGCGTTTCGGCGGGATCGACCTTGAGTTGGACCAGGGTCTCGACGCGCTTGAGGGTGTCGCGAAAAAGGAAACGGGTTCTGGACAGGGTCCCGAAGAGATTGCCGAGCATGGGAAAACCGCTGCCTTTGACCCGGGTGAACAGCAGAGCTGGGCCTCCAGCCTGAAAGGCGCGGCGCTGGATGACTCCCATCTCCAGGCGCGGATCGATTTCTGTGTCGATGCGCCTGAGTTGCCCGGCGGCTTCAAGATCGTGCACGCAGTCGTGCAGATTGGTATAGCCCATGAGGTCCCCGTCTCTGTGGTCTGCCAACCGTCCCGGCGATCCGGCAACGGCGGTGCCGGTCTAATGATGGTAGTAGGTGATGTGGACGCGGTCCTGGCGGATCCAGTCTTCAAATTTGCGGCGCAACCACGCCTTGAAGCGTCCCCGGGTCGGCGGAAACAACAAAAGCAGGCCGAAGATATCGGTCAGCAATCCCGGGGTCAGCAAAACCAGACCGGCGCCGAAAATGATCATCGCGTCGACCATCTCTTCCGCGGGCATAACCCCTTGGGCGAGATTGGTCCGGATGCGCATCATGGTCTGGAATCCCTGAAGGCGGGCCAGCCAGGCCCCGGCAAAGCCGGTGAGTATGACCAGCAGGATTGTGTTCAGGGCCCCGACCACACTTCCGATCTTGACCAGGATGTAGAGTTCGATGACCGGAATCAGGGTAAAGGCCAGAAAAAGACGAAGGAGCATGGGGGTCTCGTTTGGTTTGGCTCTTGGTTTGACGATTTGGCCTTGGGTGCCAGGGCTGAAGTTTCCACAAGGCCTGTACAAACTCGCTCAAAGGCTTTGGGGTCCGGGGGCGATTCCGCACGCCGGAACCGTCAGCGACAGACTCGCCTTGCGTCCCGGAGAGGGTTACAGACTGATGATCCCTTCTATTCCTGCGGCAGCCTGATAGATGGAGATGACCTCTTCGCTGCAGGTCGCCCGGGTCTGCGCTGTCACACTGATATAGTTGCCCTTGCGGGAAGGCCGGGTGGTGACTGTGTCCCGGGCCTCAAATAAATCACAGACCGCCTGGACCTGGTTTTTGGGGACGATGAACTTGAAGGTGTAGGTGTCCGGCCAGTCGTGGATGGCATCGAGCTTGGCCTGAAAATCGCTGAAACGGTCGTCGTTGTGTGGTTCCATAGGCTGTATCATTGCAGCGCCAGGGCGCTGTCTTGGTTTGTCTGGAAAACGCTGGTGCGGTTTCTGGCCCCGTTTGTGCCAGAAATGTCCACACCATCAGGTTCGCCTGTCAGGCACCAGCCAACTGGCTCAGATAGTCGGCCGCGTTCAGGCAGCGGGTTCCGATATTGGCCATATCGAACCGATTGGCCTCGGCAATGGCCTCTGTTTGTGCCGAGGTGCCATCGGCAATAAGCGTCACCCGGTAATCCAGGGCGATGGCATCGAAGACCGAGCACCGAACGCAGACCGGGAGTTGGGTGCCGCAGACCGCAAGCTCACGGATATGCAGCCGCCGCAAAAGCAGGTCGAGTTCCGTATGCATGAACGCACTGAACCGTTTTTTGGTCACCACGTATTCATTGGGCCGGGGAGCGAGCTCGGAGACAATGCGCGCGCCGGGCGTCCCGGGAACAACCGCATGGTGTCCCTTGCGAAAGGCCTGCTCCCGGGGCCATTCGACATCCACGCCGTCAGCGCGATAGGAACGCACCACGTGGAAGATCGGCAGGGCCCGCTGGCGGAAACCGTCCAGGACCTCCCGGATGCGGGGTACGGTGTCCTTCGCTCCCTGAATGCAGAGGCTGCCGTGGGGCAGGACAAAGTCTTCCTGCATATCGATGATGATCAGGGCGGGCATAGGGTGTACGCGTAGCTCCAGTTGCTTTGTCGTGGTGTCGGGTGCTGTTGAACGAACTGGGGCACAAGCAATTTTACAACAGTCAGGTACCGGGAGTCGCTGTCGCGAATCAGGTGGCTTCCCGGTCCCGCAGACCGATAAAATACAGGATGCTGTCCAGGCCCAGGTTGGAGATCGCATGTTGCGCACCGGCACGGACCTTTGGCTTGGCGTGGAAGGCGATGCCCAGGCCGGCCATTTCCAGCATGGGCAGATCATTGGCCCCGTCCCCGACAGCGATGACCTGTTCGAGGCTGATGTGTTCCCGGTTCGCAATTTCCCGCAGGCGTCTGGCCTTGTGCTCGCCGTCGACCACCGGGCCACTGAGCCCCCCGGTGAGCCGACCATCGTGGATTTCCAGCTCGTTGGCGCAGAGATAGTCGATACCGAATTGGGTCTGGAGCTGGTTGCCGAAATAGGTGAAGCCACCGGACAGGATGGCGATCTTGTACCCCAGTCGCTTGAGGTTAACAATCAGACGGCTGGCCCCCTCTGTCAAGGGCAAACGGTGGCTTACCGCCTCCAAGGCTGCTTCCGGTAGGCCAGCCAAAAGGGCGACCCGCTGGCGGAGGCTCTGTTCAAAGTCGATTTCCCCGCGCATGGCCCGTTCCGTGATCCGGGCCACCTCCTCTCCTGCTCCCGCTTCCTTGGCCAGCTCGTCGATGACCTCGGCCTGAATGAGCGTGGAATCCATATCAAAGGCGACGAGCCGCCGGTTGCGGCGGTAGGCGTTGTCTTCCTGCAGTCCGATATCCACCTCGAGATCCTTGGACATCTCCAAAAAGGCGGCGCGCATGGCTGTTTTGTCGTGCGGGGTGCCGCGGACCGAGAATTCAACACAGGCGGTTTCCGGACTGTGCCGTATCGTCTCCAGAGACAAGCGGCCTGAGAGGCGGGTGATGAAATCGATATTGAGCCCGTTGGCAAAGACAATCTGGGTCAGGCGCGCGATATGTTCTGCCGTGAGCTGCCGCCCGAGCAGGGTGATGATATGGCGCTGTTTGCCCTGGGCCTGGACCCAATGTTCGTACTGCTCGGCGCTGATGGGCTGGAATTCGAGCTGCACCCCCAGGGTGTGGGCTTGATAGAGCAAATCTTTGAGCAGCGGCGAGGATTCGGCTTCGGGCGGGACCTCAATGAGCAGTCCCAGGGACAGGGTCTCATGGAGCACAGCTTGGCTGATGTCCAACACCGGCGTCTTGTAGCGTGCCAGGACTTCCATCAGCGCAGCGGAGAGCCCGGGCCGATCGGGGCCGGAAATAGTGATCTGGATGATTTCGTGCATTGGCAAATGGTATCAGGCTTGTTCTGCGTGTTGTGGCGGTGGTGGTCGGTGGAGAAAAACAAAATTTTAGGTTTTTTTGGACGCAAGGGCAAGAAGAAGGCCCTGTCCTTTAAGCCCGAAAGGGATGAATGCGGTGGTGGAAAATGGAATTGTACCAGGGGCGCAGAAAGGTGATTGAATAGTCATTTTGTACTGATTGTGTGTTCATTTATACTGAATGAGTAATCATTCTCTTCTGCAGTGGAGCGAATAAGAGCTGATTGAGCATTCATTTTCTTCACGAATGAAATTGAATTGTAAACATATATTGACACCACAAGAAATTCGTGCTTTTTCAAAAGCGAACAAATTCAATTCGGTGCAGGATCATTCTGCGAAAAAGGGGGACTAGCAAAAGGGAAACTAGTGGAAAGACGCGGGTGGTGTGCCCTTCCCGGTCACAGTGACCGGATGCGGCGAACCTGCTGGGTCTCAAACGGTATGGAGGTACCTGATGAAATGTTTTGTTGGAATGGGGAAAGACGGAGTTGAGGAGCGGCTCGCCGAACGCGGTGTGTCGCGTCGTGATTTTATGAAATTTTGTGCCGGTGTGGCCGCCTTTATGGGGATGGAGGCGTCCATGGGCCCAAAAATCGCGCAGGCCTTGACTTCCAAAACACGTCCTTCCGTGGTCTGGCTGCACAACGCTGAATGCACAGGGTGTTCTGAGTCGGTGCTGCGGACCGTGTCCCCGTACATAGACGAGTTGCTCCTGGATACCATCTCCTTGGATTACCATGAAACCTTGATGCAGGCCTCTGGTGAGGCGGCTGAAGAAGCCCTGCACCACGCGGTCAAGAATCCCAATGGGTATATCTGCGTCATCGAAGGGGGGATCCCGACCAAGGACGGCGGTGTCTACGGCAAGGTCGCCGGACGGACCATGCTCGATATGTCCAGCGATATCGCCCCCAAGGCCAAGGCTGTCATCGCCATCGGCAATTGCGCCTGCTTTGGCGGTGTCCAGGCCGCCAAGCCCAACCCCACCGAAGCCAAGGGTGTCAAAGCGGCCCTGGGCCATCTTGGGGTCAATCCGGTCAACGTCTCCGGCTGTCCGCCCAATCCCTACAACTTCGTGGGCACTGTGGTCCATTATCTGACCAAAGGGGTGCCGGAGCTCGACGACAACAACCGTCCGATGCTCTTTTACGGGGAAACCGTGCACGACAATTGCCCGCGCCTGGGCCATTTCAATATGGGCGAGTTCGCGCCCTCCTTTGATTCGGAAGAGGCCAAGAAGGGGTGGTGTCTGTACGAGTTGGGCTGCAAAGGGCCGTATACGTTCAATAACTGCCCGAAAGTCCTGTTCAACCAAACAAATTGGCCTGTTGATGCCGGTCACCCCTGCATCGGGTGCAGCGAACCCGGTTTCTGGGATGGCATGTCGCCGTTCTATGAATACTTCTAGGATTGGCCTCAGGCATCAACGCCATTTTGCGCATTAGGAAAGCACTGTTTCAAGGAGGTACGTATATATGGCCGGTTGCAAAGCCCAAAAGGCACCCGCGGTGCCGGTGACCCCGCAGAGCAGCTATTCAGGTCCCATTGTCATTGACCCGGTGACCCGCATCGAGGGCCACCTCCGCGTGGAGGTCGAGGTCGACAACGGGAAAGTCAGCAATGTCTGGTCCAGCTCCCAGTTGTTCCGTGGCTTGGAAACCATCCTCAAGGGGCGCGATCCCCGGGATGCCCAGCACTTTACTCAACGTTCCTGCGGTGTGTGCACCTATGTCCACGCCCTGGCCTCCACCCGTTGCGTCGACAACGCCGTGGGCGTCAAAATCCCTGAAAATGCCCATCTGGTCCGCAATCTGGTGCTGTCCGCCCAGTATCTGCACGACCATATCGTCCACTTTTATCATCTGCACGCCCTGGACTGGGTCGATGTCACCAGCGCTTTGAAGGCCGATCCGGCCAAGGCCGCGAAGATCGCCAACAACATCTCTCCGCGGGTGACCAAGGCCGAAGATCTCAAGGCGGTGCAACAGAAATTGCAGAGCTTTGTCGACAGCGGCCAGCTCGGCATCTTCACCAACGCCTACTTTCTCGGCGGGCACGAAGCCTACTATCTGCCCCCGGAAGTCAACCTCATCGCCACCGCCCACTATCTGGAAGCCTTGCGGTTGCAGGTCAAGGCAGCCCGGGCCATGGCGGTCTTCGGCGCCAAGAACCCGCACACCCAGTTCACCGTGGTCGGCGGAGTGACCTGCTACAACAGCCTGACCCCGGAACGGATCAGCGAATTCAAGTCGTTGTACGAAGAAACCCGCAA